>NZ_CP139970.1:3067790-3374569 GCF_034424545.1 Trinickia caryophylli
AAGGTTTCGAAGCACTGCGCCGCGCGGGCAAGATACGCCACTGGGGCGTGAGCAACTTCGACGTCGACGATATGGAGGCGCTCTTCGCCGCGGGAGGTGCCGCATGCGCGACGAATCAGATTCTCTATAACGTGGCGCGTCGAGGGCCCGAGTTCGATCTGCTGCCGTGGATGCGCGAGCGCGGCATGCCGGCGATGGCCTACAGCCCGATCGATCATATGCGGCTGCCGCGGCATTCGGTACTCGACGACATCGCGCAGGCGCGCGGCGTTTCGTCCGTGCAGGTCGCGCTGGCTTGGGTGCTCGCGCAGCCGGGCGTCTGCGCCATTCCGAAGGCCGGCAGCATCGCGCATGTGCGGGACAACCGGGAGGCGCTCGGCATCGCGTTGACCGATGCCGAGCGCGCGGCCATCGACGCGCATTTCAAACCGCCTCGCGCGAAGCGCGCGCTCGAAATGCTGTAGACGAAGGAAGGCGGTGAGCGGGCCGTTCTTCGGCCGTTTCCACTGGCATTGCCGCCGCCGCGCCGACCACCGTTAGCGCTTCCGACTGCGGCGGTTCTGCTTTCGGCGGTCCTCGCGCGATGGTCCCGATGGTCCCGTCTGTGGCGTGTGTCGTGCGGGGGGCTCAAAGGCGGCCGGCGGGGCGTGGCGCCTGATGGCGGATCGCGGTCAGATCCGAAATGGGGATATGGCAGCGGATGAGGTGCCCGTCGCCGGCATCGGCAAACGGGGGCGCGCAGTCTTCGCAGATTGCGCCGAGCTTGCGCGGGCAACGCGTGTGGAACACACAACCGCTCGGCGCGTCGGAGGCGCTCGGCGGCTCCCCGAGCAGGCGAACGCGTGGGGGCCTCTCGCCTGTTTCGCCCGGCATCGCACTCGGCATGGCCGAAATGAGCGCTTCCGTGTAGGGATGACACGGCCCTTCGAATATCGACCCGGTCGCGCCGATTTCGAGCAGGCGGCCGAGGTACATCACGGCGATCCGATCGGACACGTAGCGTACGACGTGCAGGTCGTGCGACACGAAGAGGTAGCTGGTGCCGTGCTCGCGCTGCAGATCGACGAGCAGGTTGAGTATCGATGCCTGCACCGATACGTCGAGCGATGACGTCGGTTCGTCGCAAACGACGATGCGCGGATCGCCGGCAAACGCGCGCGCGATGGCCACGCGTTGCTTGAGTCCGCCCGAGAGCTGACGGGTTCTCGCATCGAGATAATCCGTGGGCAGCCGCAGGTCGGTCAGCAGCGCCGCGAGCCGAGCGTCGCGCTCGGTGCCGCGTAGCGCGGCCAGCTTCGTGAGCGCGCGCCCGATGAGGCGCGCGACCGGATGCGCCCGGTTGAGCGCCGAGTCGGCATGTTGAAAGACGAACTGCAGCGACTTCACCTGATCGTGACTGCGCCGCTCCACGCGCGCGGGCAGCGGCTTGCCGTCCAGCTCGATCGAGCCGCCCGCATCCGGCGGCAGCAGGCCCGCTATCAGCTTCGCAAGCGTGGTCTTGCCGCTGCCCGATTCGCCGACCAGGCCGAGTGTCTCGCCCTCGCCGAGCGTGAGGGAGACGTCGTGAACGGCACGCACGCTGCCGTGCTCGCTCGCGAATGTCTTCGAGAGATGGGAGGCGTGCAACAGCCGGGCGGGCCGCAGCGACGCATCGGCGCGCAGGGTCCGCCCCTCGCTCGAGTTCGGCCGATGCGGCAACGCACGAGCTTGCTCGTGGTAATGACAGCGGGCCATTTGCACGCCGCCGGGCATCGTGAAACGGTGAGGCGGCGGCGGTTCGCGCCGGCAGCGATCGTCGGCGAGCGCGCAGCGCGGTGCGAAGACACACCCGCGCGGCACGGCTCCGGAAGCCGGCGGCAGCCCCTCGATCGTATCGAGGCGCGCGAGCCGCTTGCCGGAGGAGCGGGCGGGCAGGCAGCGCAGCAGGCCGACGGTATAGGGATGATGAGGCGCGCCGAAGACGTCCGCCGTCGCGCCTTCCTCCACGAGCCGTCCCGCGTACAGTACGCCGATGCGGCTGCAGACCTGCCCGACCACGGCGAGATCGTGGCTGATGAAGAGCACCGCCATGCCCGTTTGCTCGCGCAATTGCGCGACCAGATCGAGAATGTCGGCCTGCACCGTTGCATCGAGGCCCGTCGTGGGCTCGTCGAGCACGAGCAGCGCCGGGTTCGACGCGAGCGCCATCGCGATGACGACGCGCTGCTGCATGCCGCCCGACAGTTGATGCGGGTAGCGGCTCATGGCCTCGAGCGGCGCGGCGATGCGCACGCGTTCGAGCATGTCGAGCGCCTGATCGCGCGCCGCCCCGCGCGCCAGACCGGCCGCCGTCTCGAATGCCTCGGACAGCTGCACGCCGACCGTCAACGACGGGTTGAGGGCGCGCGACGGATCTTGATAGACCATCGAGACCGTTTTCGCGCGCAGCGTGCGCAGCGCCTCGGCGTCGAGCGCCGCGATTTCGGCGCCGTTCACCGCAATGCGGCCCGCCTTCACCTGTGCGTTGTCCGCGAGGTACCCGAGCGTGGCGAAAGCGAGCGTGGACTTGCCGCAGCCGGACTCGCCGACGAGGCCATAGGCTTCGCCTTGCGCCACGCGCAACGTAATGTCGTGCAGCGCTTCGCGCTCGCCCGTGCGCGTGCGATAGGCCACGGTGAGGCCCGTGACGGCCAATGCATCGCTGCGCGAGCGTGCCGACGTATCGAGCGCGGGGAATCGATTCAGCTTCGGTACGCTGCTCATGACCGAATGACCTCGGTTGCGGCGTCGGCGACGAGATGCACGCCGACGACGAGCGTGGCGATGGCTACGGCATCGAACGTCACGGTCCACCAGGCACCGCCTGTCATCAGCGAATAGGATTCGGCGAGCGCGAGCCCCCAGTCGGCGGATGGCGGTGCCACGCCGAAGCCGAGGAACGAAAGCGTCGCGACGGCGAAGATCGCGTAGCCGAGCCGGACGGTGCCTTCCACGACCACGGCGGGCAGCACGTTGGGCAATATCTCGGCGAACATGATGTAGAGCGTGTGCTCGCCGCGCGAGCGCGCGGCGGCCACATAGTCGAGATGCCGCTCCGCGAGTACCGCTGCGCGCACGGTGCGGGCGGTGATCGGCATGAATGTGACGCCGATGACGAGGATGACGGCGAGGCTCGACGCGCCGAGTGCCGCCAATGCGGCGAGTGCGACGATGACGAGCGGCAGCGCGAGGAGTGCATCGATGACGCGCCCGACGATCTTGTCGAGCCAGCCGCCCGCATAGCCGACGAGGAGCCCGAGCGCAGTGCCGGCGCATGTGCCGACGAGCGTGGCGAGTGGCGCGATGCCGAATATGTCGCGCGAGCCGACGATCACGCGGGAGAAGACGTCGCGGCCGAGCTGATCGGTGCCGAACCAGTGCGTGCGATCGGGCGGCAGGAGCGCGTTGAGCGGGTCCGAGGCATACGGATCGTGCGGCACGACCCACGGCCCGAGCAATGCCGAGGCGAGCCAGAACAGCACGATCGCGGCGCCGACGACGAAACCGGGCGAGCGCGACAATGCCCGCCACGGCAGCAAGCGCGCGGAATGAAGGGGGCCGGGGAGGGGCTCTACGCGTTCGGTCATCGTGCGCCTCCGGTGCGCAAACGCGGATCGAGCAGCATCAGAAGCGCGTCCGCGGCGAAGCTCGCGATCGTGTAGACGATGCCGACGCTCAGTACACCCGCTTCCAGCATCGGAAAGTCCTTCGCCGTGGCCGCGTTGTAGATGAGCGAGCCGATGCCCTGATAGTGAAAGAGCGTTTCGACCACGACGAGCCCGCCCACCATGTAGCCGAGTTGCGTGGCCGCGACCGTGAGGGTGGGCGGCAGGGCATTGCGCAGCACGTGGCGCACGATGACGGTACGGCGCGGCAGGCCCTTGAGAATCGCGGTGCGCGTGTAATCGGCATCGAGGGCTTCCGCGGTACCCGCCCGCGCCATTCGAGCAATGTAGCCGAAGAACACGAACACGAGCGGCAAGGCGGGCAGGATCAGATGGCGCAGCGCGTCGGTCAGGCTTGCGTCGGACGGGTAGGACGCCTCCGTGGGCAACCATTCGAGCCACACGCCGAACACGAGGATCAGCAGGATCGAGGAGACGAATTCCGGCACGATGGTGGCCGACAGTCCAGCGATCATCAGCGTGCGATCGAGCCAGCGCCCGGCATGCATGGCGGCCGTCACACCCGCGGCGATGCCGAGCGGCACCACGATGACGAAGCTGAGCGCGGCGAGCTTCGCGGAGTTTTCGAGCGCGCGCAGCACGAACGGCGCGGCCGGCTCGCGAAACGCGTATGACGTGCCCATGTCGCCCTGCACGAAGGCGGCGACCCAGTGGCCGTATTGTGCGAGAAGAGGCTGGTCCGCGCCAAGTTGTCGATTCAGCGCGGCGACGGCCTGCGCATCGGCGAGCGGCCCCAATATTGCCCGTCCGATGTCGCCGGGCAGCAATTGTCCGAGCGCGAATACGAGCCCTGAAAGCAGGGCGAGCGTTGCGAGCGCGAGCAGCAGCCGCTCGGCGAGAAGCCACGCCACGCGTGCGGTTGCGCTGGAGGTGAAGCGAAGACGGGGAAATCGAACGGTGGCGGACATAGGCTTGCGGCGGCGATGCGGGCGCGATCGAATCGAAAGAAATGCGGTGCGGCGAGTTGGAACGGCGTTCGTCGCTCAGCCGGCTCCGCTAGGCGACGAGCGTCGCACGATCGAAGTAGAGCTGCGAGATCGCCGTGAACCGCACACCCTTGAGCGTTTTGCGCACGGCGACGAGCTGATCGAAAAAGTACGGTATGACCACGGGTGTTTCGTCGACGAGCAGCGTTTCGATTTCGCGTGCGAGCCGCTTTTGCGAGGCGATATCGAGCGCGCCGGCGAACTGGGCGACGAGCTTGTCATATTGCGGATGCTTGAAATGGGCGGCGTTCCATGCGCCATTGCTCGTGAGCGGGGCATTGAGAAAAAGATTCGGCACGCCGCGGTGACCGTAGTCCGTAATGCCGAGCGCGGAGTCGAGCCAGTCCGACTTGCCGAACGCGCCGGCGCCGTAGTATTGCCCCTGGCTTTCGATCTTCAGATTCAGGCGCACGCCGATCGCCTTGGCAGCGTTTTGCACCACGACGGCGAGATCCGCGATCTCCATGAACTTCTCCGTCGTCAGGGTGGCATCGAATCCGTTGCCATGGCCGGCCTGCGCGAGCAGTGCCTTCGCGCGCGCGATATCCTGCCTGCGCTGTGCGACGGTGCCATCGGCCGAAGCGAACACGGGGGCGAACGGATGGTCGTTGCCCACGGTCGCGCGCCCCTTGAAGAGGCCCTTGACCATCACGTCGCGGTCGAGCGCGAGGGCCAGCGCCTGCCGCACGCGCTTATCCGCGAACGGCGCCTGATCGCATCGCATGTGCATCTGACGATGCGCGCTCGAGCGCACCGACAGGATGTCGAACGTATCGGGGCGGTTGAGAATGGCGGTGCCCCCCTGGACCGTGAAGTCGCCCATGGCGTCGGCCCGGTTTCCGAGCAGCGCGAGGATCTGCGCCTGCTGATCGCCATAGAAGGAAAACTGCACGCGTGCGGCAAGTGCCTTGGCGCCCCAATACCCGTCATGTCTGACGAAAGACGCGCCGACCTTCGGTTGGTATCGCTCGAGCCGGAACGGTCCGGTGCCGATGAAGCTTTTTTCGTACGGCCCGTTCATGCCCGCGGGCAGGATCACTGCGTTGTAATTGTCGGACGAGACGTAGTACGGAAAATTGCCGGTCGGCGCGTCGAGGTGAAACGCAACGGTGTGCTCGTCGAGTGCCCGCGTGCCGCCCTTCGACAGCACGCCGCGGAGCATCGAGAGGGCCGCCGAGCCGCTTGCGGGGTCGGCCAGCCGGTCGAAGGTCGCGACCACATCGTTGGCACCGAACGAACGCCCGTCGTGAAACTTGACGCCGTGGCGTAGCTTGAACGTCCATACATCGCCCTTCGGATTCGCCTGCCACGAGAGCGCCAGCGCGGGCTTCAACTGCGAGCCGCCGCTTTCGTCGTCGATGAGGAACTCACCCGTTTGCGCGATCAGCGCGAGGCCCGAGGCATCGGAGACCGTCAGTGGATCGACGGCACCGGCGGGCATCAGATGCGCGACGCGGATCGTTGCGTCGGCGCGTCCGGCAGGCTGCGCGAGCACGCGCCGCGGCAGCGCGAGCCCGCTGGCGGCGAATGCAGCCATGCCCGAGAACCCCATGACGCTCGCGTAGCGCAGCAGTTCGCGCCGCGTGAGACGGCCGGCGGCATATTCGTCGATGGCATGGTTGCCGAGTTCGCCGGCTTCGCGGCGAACGGCGTCGAGAGCAGCAAGGAGGCGCTGGCGGGCTGTCATCGTGGCATATTCCGGTTCGTTCGGTTGGCAGGCGCCCGGCGGAGAAGCAAGGGCGGCGACGATCGGTACTGCGATGAGGCGCGTGCGTGCCAGTGTAGCGCGACTCGAGGTGGATTCGTTACGCGGGCGGCACGATGGCGCGGGCCGCGCGGGCGTTCGCGAACTCGTTGCGCACATCGAAGCAGCGAGCGCGCGACACCGCGACGGCACGGAATTGGCCGCCAGGGCCGAGCAAGAAAACGGCCCGCACCCTGCACGGGAGCGGGCCGCCTGTCGAGGGGCAAGGCGGGCGCGGGCCCGCCGCGCATCTGCGCCGTTACTTGCCCTTCGAGTTGATGATCGCCTCCGAAACCTGCGTCGGCGTTTCGGCGTAGTGCTTGAACTCCATCGTGTACGTCGCGCGGCCCTGCGTGAGCGAGCGCAGCGACGTCGAGTAGCCGAACATCTCGGCAAGCGGCACCTCGGCACGGACCACCTTCCCGCCGCCGCCCGCGATGTCCTCCATGCCCTGCACGATCCCGCGCCGGCTCGACAGGTCGCCCATCACGTTGCCCATGAAGTCCTCGGGCGTTTCGACCTCGACAGCCATCATCGGCTCGAGCAGCACGGGTTTCGCTTTGCGCATCGCCTCCTTGAACGCCATCGAACCGGCCATGCGGAACGCGTTTTCGTTCGAGTCGACATCGTGGTAGGAGCCGAAGGTCAGCGTCACCTTCACGTCCACCACGGGGTAGCCCGCGAGCACGCCGCTTTTGAGCGTGTCCTGAATCCCCTTGTCCACGGCGGGGATGTATTCGCGCGGGATCACGCCGCCTTTGATCGCGTCGACGAACTCGTAGCCCTTGCCCGGCGGCTGCGGTTCGAGCTTGATGACCGCGTGACCGTATTGGCCGCGGCCGCCCGACTGCTTGACGAACTTGCCCTCGACGTCCTCCACCGTATTGCGGACCGTTTCGCGGTAGGCCACCTGCGGTTTGCCGACGGTAGCCTCCACGTTGAATTCGCGCTTCATGCGATCGACGAGAATTTCGAGGTGCAGCTCGCCCATGCCCGAGATGATCGTCTGCCCCGACTCTTCGTCGGTCTGCACGCGAAACGACGGATCCTCCTGTGCGAGACGGTTCAACGCGATGCCCATCTTTTCCTGGTCGGCCTTCGTTTTCGGCTCGACGGCCTGCGAGATCACCGGCTCGGGGAAGATCATCCGCTCGAGAATGATCGGATTGGCGGGATCGCACAGCGTGTCGCCCGTCGTCGCCTCTTTCAGGCCGACGGCCGCGGCGATGTCGCCGGCATAGACCTCCTTGATTTCCTTGCGGTCGTTCGCGTGCATCTGCAGGATCCGGCCGATGCGCTCTTTTTTGCTCTTCGTCGAATTGAGGACCGTGTCGCCCGAATTGACGAGGCCCGAGTAGACGCGAAAGAAGATGAGCTGGCCGACGAACGGGTCGGTCATGATCTTGAACGCCAGCGCGGAGAACGGCTCCTCGTCGCTCGGATGCCGCTCGGCCTCCTTGTCGTCCTCGTCATGGCCCAGGATGGCCGGCACGTCGATGGGCGAGGGCAGATAGTCGATCACGGCATCGAGCATCGCCTGTACGCCCTTGTTCTTGAACGCGCTGCCGCAAAGCATCGGTACGATCTCGTTGGCGATCGTGCGCTTGCGCAAGCCGGCCTTGATCTCGGCCTCGGAGAGCGAGGTATGGTCGGTCAGGTACTTTTCGAGCAGTTCCTCGCTGGCTTCGGCTGCCGCCTCGACCATCTTCTCGCGCCACTCCTCGGCGGTCGGCAGGAGCTCGGCCGGAATGTCGCGGTATTCGAACTTGACGCCCTGGCTTTCCTCGTCCCAGATGATCGCCTTCATCTTGACGAGGTCGATCACGCCCTGGAAATGCTCTTCCGCGCCGACGGGGATCTGGATCGGTACGGCCACACCCTTGAGCCGCTCCCCGATCTGCCGCTGCACGCGGAAGAAATCCGCGCCCACGCGGTCCATCTTGTTGACGAACGCGATGCGCGGCACCTTGTACTTGTTCGCCTGGCGCCAGACGGTCTCGGACTGCGGCTGTACGCCGCCGACCGAGTCGTACACCATGCAGGCGCCGTCGAGCACGCGCATCGAGCGCTCGACTTCGATCGTGAAGTCGACGTGGCCGGGGGTGTCGATGATGTTGATCCGATGCTCGGGGTAGTTTCCCGCCATACCCTTCCAGAAGGCGGTGGTCGCGGCCGACGTGATCGTGATGCCGCGCTCCTGCTCCTGCTCCATCCAGTCCATCACCGCCGCGCCCTCGTGAACCTCGCCGATCTTGTGGCTCACGCCGGTGTAGAACAGGATGCGTTCGGTGGTCGTGGTTTTGCCGGCATCGATGTGAGCGCTGATGCCGATGTTCCGGTAGCGCTCGATGGGAGTCTTGCGGGGCACGTTCGATCTCCTTGCAAAGAGGGCGCTGCCAACGCAGGAGGGCGCCATTCGCCCGCCTCGCCGCGCGCCGCGTGTGCAGATCACAAGCATAGCGCCTGCCAGCACCTTTTGCAGCGACCCATACCGGACAAGGGCGGGCCCGGGGCCTTCGGAAAGGTCAGTTCGGCTGCGGCAGCCCCATGACCTTCATGCCGGGCTTGATGCCCTTGGCCGCAAACCAGCCTTTGCTCATCTCCAGCGCATAGACGCCGTTGTTGCGCGGGCAATGATTGTTCGTCGTCTCCGCCTGCATCTCGTCGATGTCGGTGATCGTGCCATCCGCGCGCATGAACGCGATGGAAAGCGGGATCAGCGTGTTCTTCATCCAGAAGCAGTGCACTGCGTTCTCGCCGAAAACGAAGAGCATGCCTTCGTTCGGCGCAAGTTCCGTGCGGTACATGAGTCCTTGTTCGCGGTCGGCGTCGTTGGCCGCGACCGCGGCGTCGATCACGAACATGCCCACCGTGAGCCTGGCGTGCGGGAATGCCGACGGCGGCTTGGCGCCCGCCGGCATCTGCTGCGCGATGGCGGAGCCGGCCGCGAGTGTGGCGAGAGGCAGGACGACGGTGGCGGCGATACGCGCCAGGCGCGAGCGAAGAAAGACTCCCACGAAAGCACTCCTTCTGTGACTGAACCCGCGCATGTTACGCGAGCGGCTCGGGCCGAAGCAAAATGAAAACCCGGCAAAAAGCGAAAAAAACAAAAGGCAGGCGCCTTGCGGCCACCTGCCTTCGAACGCCGTGAAGAACGGCAGACTGCTTGTTCTTGACTGCGTCTTTACAACAAACTTACTCCGAAGCGGCCGAAGCGGCTTCAGCCTTGGCAGCCTTCTTGTGCGACTTCTTCGCCTTGTGAGCCTTCTTGGCCGGCTTGGCAGCCGAAGCGGCTTCCGTCGAAGCGGCTTCCGGAGCCGAAGCTTGTGCGAAAGCGGCGGTTGCGAACAGGCCAGCGACCAGAGCGGCGATCAGTTTGTTCATGTCGTAAATCCTCAGCTTGAGTGAATTAACCAAGTGACCCGGTCAATGAGTCATGTCGGTAAACGTGCCATCCACCTTTCGGTTGACAGCCGCATCGACGGACTTCGACGACGCGTCTGCGAGCGCTTCGGGGCTGTTTCATCCCGCCGTTGGGCAGGCATGCCGCGGCCTTGGCGCGAATGCCGGATAGCTTCGAGCGGCATCTGCGTCGAATAACGCGCGAGGTGCGGCGCCGGTTGACGACGATCGATGGCGGGCTGGCGTCTTGCGCCGACCGGCGCGGCGGGTCTGGATAGATGGCACGGTGACGCTGTGCCGCGCGGCGGCGCGGCGCATGCGCCCTCCGTCCTTATGCGCGCGTCCGAGCGAGCCCGTCCCACGGCGCGCGCGGCGGCAGCGTTTGCCACTCGCCCGGAGTCAGGCCCAGCGCAAAGATGTCGAGCGCGCCGATGCCCACGCGCACGAGGCGCAGCGTCGGGAAGCCGACCGCCGCCGTCATGCGCCGTACCTGCCTGTTCTTTCCTTCGCTGAGCGCGATCTCGATCCAGGTCGTGGGAATCGCCGCGCGATAACGGATCGGCGGCACGCGCGGCCAGAGCCCTTCAGGTTCGTCGATGACGCGCGCGTGACACGGGCGCGTGACGTAATCGCCCAGGTCCACGCCGCGTGCCAGGGCTCGAAGCGCGGCTTCGTCGGGCGTGCCTTCCACCTGGGCCCAGTAACGTTTCACGAGCTTGTGCCGCGGCTCGGCAACGCGCGCTTGCAAACCACCGTCGTCGGTAAGCAGCAACAACCCCTCGCTGTCGGCATCGAGGCGGCCGGCGGGGTAGACGCCGGGCAGTTTCACCCAGTCGGCGAGCGTCGCCCGCGTTTCATGGGCGGAAAACTGGCAAATGGTGCCGAACGGCTTGTTCAGGGCGATGAGTTGCATGGCATGCAAAGTGGCGGAAGCGGGACGGCGGCCCCGAGCGGGGCCATCGTCTATGGCAAATGGCGGGATCTTAATGCATAATACGGAACGGCAAGTCTTCTGTCTTATATAAGACCTGAGAACGCTCGCATTTCTTGCCGCAGCCTCGCCAGCGGCCGGTGCGCGCCATGTTTCCTCGTCGCGCCGGGCCGGCAGCATGTCTGGCGCGGCTTCGGCCGGGGCGGTGCCGCACGTGCAACGTGGGCTAGAATAGCGAGCCAGCCGCATTGGCGCGAGCCGCGTCAAGCACAATGAGACATCCTGAGCGAGTCGAACGCTGCGAGACGCAGCGCCCGGTTTCGCGTTTTTGCACTCGCTTTCCCTGCACAGCCAACACTGGAGTCGATCATGCCGTATCAGCACATCAAGGTGCCGACAGGCGGTGACAAAATCACCGTCAACTCGGACTTCTCGCTCAACGTTTCCGACCAACCGATCATTCCGTACATCGAAGGCGACGGCACGGGCTTCGACATCACGCCTGTGATGATCAAGGTGGTCGATGCGGCCGTCGAGAAGGCATACGGCGGCAAGCGCAAGATCCACTGGATGGAGATCTACGCTGGCGAGAAGGCGACGAAGGTCTACGGCCCGGACGTATGGCTGCCGGAAGAGACGCTGCAAGTGCTCAAGGAGTATGTCGTTTCGATCAAGGGCCCGCTCACGACGCCCGTTGGCGGCGGCATTCGCTCGCTGAACGTCGCGCTGCGTCAGGAACTGGATCTGTACGTCTGCCTGCGCCCGGTGCAGTACTTCAAGGGTGTGCCTTCGCCCGTGCGCGAGCCCGAGAAGACGAACATGGTGATCTTCCGCGAGAACTCGGAAGACATCTACGCGGGCATCGAGTGGGCGGCCGAATCGGAGCAGGCCAAGAAGGTCATCAAGTTCCTGCGCGAGGAAATGGGCGTCAAGAAGATCCGCTTCCCGGAAACCTCGGGCATCGGCATCAAGCCGGTGTCGCGCGAGGGCACCGAGCGTCTCGTGCGCAAGGCGATCCAGTACGCGATCGACAATGACCGCCGCTCGGTCACGCTCGTGCACAAGGGCAACATCATGAAGTTCACGGAAGGCGCCTTCCGCGATTACGGCTACGCGCTCGCCCAGAAGGAGTTCGGCGCCGAACTGATCGACGGCGGCCCGTGGATGAAGTTCAAGAACCCGAGGACGGGCAACGAGATCGTCGTAAAGGACGTGATCGCCGACGCCTTCTTGCAGCAGATCCTGCTGCGTCCGGCCGAATACGACGTGATCGCCACGCTGAACCTGAACGGCGACTACATTTCGGACGCGCTCGCCGCGCAGGTGGGCGGCATCGGCATCGCGCCGGGCGCGAACATGTCCGATTCGGTCGCGATGTTCGAAGCCACGCACGGCACGGCGCCGAAGTACGCTGGCAAGGACTACGTGAACCCGGGCTCCGAGATCCTCTCGGCCGAAATGATGCTGCGCCACCTCGGCTGGACCGAAGCGGCTGACGTCATTATTTCGTCGATGGAAAAGTCGATCCTGCAAAAGCGCGTCACGTACGACTTCGCGCGCCTGATGGAAGGTGCGACGCAGGTTTCGTGCTCGGGCTTCGGTCAGGTGCTGATCGAGAACATGTAAATCACGGACGCACAGTGGCGGCATCGCGCCGCCACCTGCGCGAAACCCCGGCGCCACATCGTGGCCCGGGGTTTTTTTTCGGGCGCCGCCCGGGATTCTTCGATTTTCCGAATTTTTTCTTCATTACGCCGACATTGTTCGGCGCATTGCAACCAATCGCCGCGCGCAACGGCGACTGAATGCGATTTTCATGACGTGGCGCAACGACTGGGCGCGTCGGCTCGCCACAATGAACGCAAGACAAGTAGTCGGATCGTGCGCTCGAGTCGCCGGGCATAAAAAAACCCGGCCGTGGCCGGGTTTCAGAAAGCGATGGGTCGAACTATCTCAGGCGTTCTGGATGTTCGACGCTTGCTTGCCTTTCGGACCCTGAACGACTTCGAAGCTCACCTTCTGACCTTCCTTGAGCGTCTTGAACCCGTTCATCTGGATGGCCGAGAAATGCGCAAACAGATCCTCGCCGCCTTCGTCAGGCGTGATGAACCCGAAGCCTTTTGCGTCGTTGAACCACTTGACCGTACCAGTTGCCATACCAACTTCCCCTGTAACTCATGTCTACCACGAGCACGCTCGAAAAGCTCGACAGCCGCGCGACGCAGCCGCCCCCTCCGCACTAGCTCACCTCGGCATTTTTTCGTACTTGCACTTGTTGCGGCCAGCTGAAAAAAAGTGCCAGCTTGATTGTTGGACCTCTTTAATCACGTGTCAAGCGAATTTTGAGATCTGTCATGGAAGGTTGTGTCGAACGCGTAGTTTCAGGGTTTCTCCCTCTTCTCAACTGTGCGCTAGCGCAAGCGGGCGCACTTGAAAAGTCGCATAATCGACGCACATGGGAGTGGCGCGAAACACGTCGCACGAGCGGCGCGCATCGTGCGGCACGGCAGGAGGGCCGGCACGCAATGTGCGATACTCGAACCGGCTGCGCGCCGGAGTGTCGCGGCGCCGCGCAAGCGGCAGCCAGGCGAGCGGCGCGGCGGGTTTGGGCGGCACGATGGGGCGCGCTCGGGTGCGCCGCACCGTGACGGTGCGATCAACAACTGGTCGGTCGGGTTTTTGCAGGATTGCGGGGCTCACCGAGTTGTTTAGAATGGGTGTATGGCGATTATCCCGGACAGGCAGGACGGCACGGTCATCGAGCGACAGGAAAAGGAGCTGAAGCCGCCGTCCATGTATAAAGTAGTGTTGTTGAATGACGATTTCACGCCAATGGAGTTTGTCGTGATGATCGTGCAGGAATATTTCAATAAAGATCGTGAGACCGCGACGCAGATCATGCTCAAGGTTCATCGCGAAGGGCGGGGAGTTTGTGGGGTCTATACGCGGGATATCGCGTCGACCAAGGTCGAGCAGGTTGTTACGCACGCACGGCAGGCAGGGCATCCGCTGCAGTGCGTGATGGAGGAAGCATGATTGCCCAGGAACTGGAAGTCAGCTTGCACATGGCGTTCATGGAAGCGCGCCAGGCACGGCATGAGTTCATTACCGTCGAACATCTTTTGCTGGCGTTGCTGGACAATCCGACGGCTGCGGAAGTGTTGCGCGCATGCGCGGCCAATATTGAAGACCTGCGGCAGAACCTGCGCAACTTCATTCACGACAACACGCCCACGGTGCCCGGCACCGACGACGTGGACACGCAGCCGACGCTGGGCTTTCAGCGCGTGATCCAGCGCGCGATCATGCACGTTCAGTCCACGTCGAACGGCAAGAAGGAGGTCACGGGCGCGAACGTGCTCGTGGCGATCTTCGGCGAAAAGGATTCGCACGCCGTGTACTACCTGCAGCAGCAGGGCGTGACCCGTCTGGACGTCGTCAACTTCATCTCGCACGGCATCGCGAAGACGAACAGCAGCGATGCGGCCAAGGCGGGCGAGGCGAACGCCGAGTCGGAAGACGCCGCTTCGCAGAAGGAAACGCCGCTTGCGCAGTTCACGCAGAACCTGAACCAGATGGCCAAGGATGGCCGGATCGATCCGCTTATCGGCCGCGAGTCCGAGGTCGAGCGCGTCGTCCAGGTGCTTTGCCGCCGGCGCAAGAACAACCCGTTGCTCGTGGGCGAGGCCGGCGTGGGCAAAACGGCCATTGCGGAAGGGCTGGCGTGGCGCATCACGCGCGGCGAGGTGCCGGACATCCTTGCAGACGCACAGGTCTACTCGCTCGACATGGGTGCGTTGCTGGCGGGTACGAAATACCGCGGCGACTTCGAGCAGCGTCTCAAAACGGTGCTCAAGGAGCTCAAGGAGCGCCCGCACGCGATCCTCTTCATCGACGAGATCCATACGCTGATTGGCGCGGGCGCCGCATCGGGCGGCACGCTCGACGCCTCGAACCTGCTCAAGCCGGCGCTGTCGTCGGGCATGCTCAAGTGCATCGGCGCCACGACGTTTACCGAGTATCGCGGCATCTTCGAGAAGGACGCGGCGCTTTCGCGGCGTTTCCAGAAGATCGACGTGACGGAGCCGACCGTCGAGCAGACGGTGGCGATTCTGCGTGGGCTGAAGTCGCGTTTCGAAGAGCACCACGGCGTGAAGTACTCGTCGGGTGCGCTTTCGGCTGCGGCTGAGCTTTCGGCGCGCTTCATCACGGACCGCCATTTGCCCGACAAGGCGATCGACGTGATCGACGAAGCGGGTGCGGCACAGCGCATCCTGCCGAAGTCGAAGCAAAAGAAGACGATCGGCAAGGGCGAAATCGAGGAAATCATCTCGAAGATCGCGCGTGTGCCGGCGCAGAGCGTGTCGCAGGACGACCGCAGCAAGCTGCAGACACTCGACCGCGATCTAAAGGCCGTCGTTTTCGGCCAGGACCCGGCAATCGATGCGCTCTCCGCGGCCATCAAGATGGCGCGCGCGGGTCTCGGCAAAACCGACAAGCCGATCGGCGCATTCCTGTTCTCCGGCCCGACCGGCGTCGGCAAGACCGAAGTGGCGCGCCAGTTGGCCTTCACGCTCGGCATCGAGTTGATCCGCTTCGATATGTCGGAATACATGGAGCGCCACGCGGTGAGCCGCCTGATCGGCGCGCCGCCGGGTTACGTCGGTTTCGACCAAGGCGGGCTGCTCACCGAGGCGGTCACGAAGAAGCCGCACTGCGTGCTGCTGCTCGACGAGATCGAAAAAGCGCACCCGGACATCTTCAACGTGCTGCTGCAGGTGATGGACCACGGCACGCTGACCGACAACAACGGCCGCAAGGCGGATTTCCGCAACGTCATCATCATCATGACGACGAATGCGGGTGCGGAATCGATGCAAAAGGGCACGATCGGCTTCACCACGCGCCGCGAAACCGGTGACGAAATGGCCGATATCAAGCGGATGTTCACGCCCGAATTCCGTAACCGGCTTGACGCGACTATCAGCTTCCGTGCGCTCGACGAAGAAATCATCATGCGCGTCGTCGACAAGTTCCTCATGCAGCTCGAGGATCAACTGCACGAGAAGAAGGTCGATGCCGTCTTTACCGATGCGTTGCGCCGTCACCTTGCGAAGCATGGTTTCGATCCGTTGATGGGCGCGCGGCCGATGCAGCGCCTGATTCAGGACACGATCCGTCGTGCGTTGGCGGACGAGTTGCTCTTCGGCAAGTTGATGAATGGCGGGCGCGTGACCGTCGACGTCGACGAGAACGACAAAGTGCAGCTCACGTTCGACGAGAACGCGGCGCCGCGCAGCCCGAATCCGGAAACGGTCGAGGTCGAATAGCGATTCGATGGAGGCGGCTGTTACGCCAAAAAAAACGCGGGCATTGCCCGCGTTTTTTTGAGACGCCGTTGAGGCCGGGCCAAATGGGTGCTGGCTGGCGCGGGAGATTGACGATGTTGCGCATGCACCCTATGCTCCGCCCATTCGACTTGAAAGGGCACCAACTACGATGCTGCGATCGGCTCAATTCACGAGCTTCACTACCATTCCAAATGGGACGTGGAAGTTCGCCGATGGACTCAATGTCATCGTCGGTGAAAACGGCTTGGGCAAGACACACGTGCTCAAGGCGATTTATGCGCTGTTGAAGGTTCAGTCGGCAGTGTCGGAACCGTCGAAATCCGCGTTGGAGAAAACCTACGCAGACAAGCTTGTCACCGTCCTGCGCCCTGAGAGCCTAGGACGCTTGGTCAAGCGGAAACAGGGGCGCGACCGCTGCGAGATCAAACTAACGATGATGCAACGTGCGAAAAGCTCCGCCATCGGTTTTGCGACCAATGCGAAATCTCACGTGGATGTGCTGCGCGCACCGACAGCGCCTTTGGAGTCACCGCCTGTGTATCTGCCGACGCGTGAACTCGTGACGTTATGTCCATGGTTTGTGTCGCTCTATGACAACTACCATCTCGAGTTCGAGGAGACCTGGCGCGACACCGTTTCGCTGCTTGGCGCACCGTCAGTGAAGGGGCCACGAGAAGGAAGCGTGGCACGTTTGCTTGAGCCACTCGAGGAGGCGATGGGCGGAAAGGTCGTCGTGGATGGAAAGAGCGGACGTTTCTACCTTCAGATTTCGGGCGAGGGCAAGATGGAAATGCCCCTCGTCGCTGAGGGGGTGCGCAAGATTGCGATGATCGCGCGGTTGATCAGTACAGGCGTTCTTCTCGAGCAGGGCTATTTGTTCTGGGATGAGCCCGAGACGAATCTCAACCCGCGGCTCATCAAGACAGTTGCAGAGAGCATCATGCATTTGGCCCGTGCGGGCATCCAGGTCTTCATCGCCACGCATTCTCTGTTTCTTCTGCGCGAAATCGAGATGCTGACAGAGAAATCGACGTATCGGGACGTTCCGTGTCGCTACTTTGCGCTGGCACGGACGGAGAGCGATGTGATCGTTGAACAAGGGGACGCGTTCGACGATTTGCGCACGCTTGTCCTCCTGGATGAAGAACTGGCCCAGTCTGATCGGTTCCTCGAAGGCGAGGGGACCTGATGCCGGTAATCAACTCGAGGTTGAGCGAGGGTGCGCTGATTTTCCTGTTTCCCGATGACGGCCTTGCTAGTAAATACGACCACTGGTCACATTACCGTAACGGCTTTCAAGCGGCGTGTGGTGGCCATCATAAGGCGGTCGACATCGTTTACGCTCAAGCTGACGAGCGCATTGCATGGCTGATCGAGGTGAAGGACTATCGTGTCCATGCGCGAACCAAGGCTATCGACCTGGCCGAAGAAATTGCTGTCAAGGTCCGCGACACGCTTGCCGGGCTTGTCGCTACCGGTTGCCAAGCGAACGATCAAAATGAGAAGGATTGCGCGCGGGCGTTGCTCCGCGCTGCAAAGATCAGAGTCGTTTGCCATCTCGAGCAGCCTACGAAGCATTCTCGCCTTCGCCCGCGTGTGATCGAGCCCGACAAGCTCGCGATCAAACTTCGGACCTTGATCAAGGCAATCGATCCCCGTGCGTTGGTGGTGGATCGCCATTCACTGCATGCGTCGATGACTTGGCGCGTAGAAGACGCGAGGTAACGACGCGTCGGTTATCGCCGCCCCGGGGCTCAGTGCTTGCCGGTGCTGCCGAAGCCCCCCGCGCCGCGTGCGCTTTCTTCGAACTCGTCCACGATGTTGAACGCTGCCTGCACCACAGGGACGATGACCAGTTGAGCAAGGCGCTCCATCGGATTGAGGGTGAACGTCGTCTCCCCGCGGTTCCAGGTCGAAATCATCAGTTCGCCCTGGTAGTCCGAATCGATGAGCCCAACGAGGTTGCCGAGCACGATGCCATGCTTGTGGCCCAGCCCTGAGCGCGGCAGGATCAACGCCGCGTACCCTGGATCGCCCACGTGAATGGCGAGGCCCGTCGGCACGAGCGCGGTTTGGCCGGGCTCGAGCGTCAGCGGCTTGTCGAGGCAGGCGCGCAAGTCGAGACCGGCGCTGCCGGGCGTTGCATAGGCGGGCAATTGTTCGCGCATGCGCGCATCGAGGATCTTGAGATCGAGTTTCATGCGTTGTCGCTCGAAGAGACGAAGAGACTTGAAAAGATGGGGACGGACTCGCGCGGCCCTCGCGGCGCGCCGCGAGGGCCGCGCGTCAGGAGATAAGGCTCGTATCGGGTAGCCGGCGCGCGATTTCGCCGATCAAGGCCGCTGCCAGCGCGTCTTTGTGCATGCGCGGCAGCCTGGTCATACCGTCGGCGTCGAACAGCACGACCTCGTTCTCGTCCCGGCCGAATGTCTGAGGCCCGAGGTTGCCAACGAGCAACGGTATCTTCTTGCGGCGGCGCTTTTGTTCGCCGTGCGCTTCGAGCGCGCTGCTTTCGGCGGCGAAGCCGACACAGTAGGGCGGATTCGGCATATGCGCCACCGTGGCGAGGATGTCGGGATTTTCGACGAATGCGAGCGTCGGCACGCTGCGTTCAGCCGTCTTTTTGATCTTCTCGGCCTCGGCCTGATCGACGCGCCAGTCGGCTACTGCCGCAACCGAAACGAATACGTCGCAGTCGGCGGCGGATTGCAAGACCGCATCGTGCATTTGCTGGGCAGTCTCCACGTCCTGCCGTGCGACGCCCCAGGGCGTCGGCAGCGACACGGGGCCGGCTACGAGCCGCACGTCGGCGCCCGCCTGCTGCGCGGCACGCGCGAGTGCGAAACCCATCTTGCCGCTCGAGCGGTTCGTGATGCCGCGCACCGGATCGATCGGCTCGAACGTCGGCCCGGCCGTGATCAGCACGCGCCGCCCCATCAGCAGCTTGGGCGCGAAAAACGAGACGATCGCCTCATACGAGGCTTGCGGTTCGAGCATGCGGCCGTCGCCGATTTCACCGCATGCCTGCGCGCCCGAATCGGGGCCGAGCACATGCACGCCGTCGGCAAGCAATTGCGCGACGTTGCGTTGCGTGGCCGGGTTTGCCCACATTTGACGATTCATCGCCGGCACGACCATGAGCGGACAGTCGCGCGCGAGCACGAGTGTGGAAAGGAGATCATCGGCCAGACCGTGCGCGAGCTTCGCCATGAAATCGGCCGAGGCCGGCGCGATCACGATGGCGTCCGCCTCTCGCGACAGGTCGATGTGCGCCATGTTGTTGTCGATGCGCCCGTCCCATTGGCTCGTGAAGACGGGGCGGCCGGAAAGGGCCTGCATCGTGACCGGCGTGATGAACTGTGTTGCCGCTTCCGTCATCGCCACTTGCACGGTGGCACCGGCCTTCGTCAAAAGACGCGTCAGTTCCGCGATCTTGTAGCAGGCGATGCCGCCCGTCATGCCCAGTACGAGGTGCTTTCCAGCTAATTCCGCGATTGCCACCATGGCCTCCAGGTGCGCGCTCGCCCGTGCTGACGGCGTGGCGCGCCAAGATCGTTGAGATGCTACGAATATGGGCGCCGCCGGCGCGGACGATCGCGTAGGCGGCGCGCGCTTATCGCGAGCCGCCCACGCGCCGCAATTCGTCGAGCACGAGCAATATTGCTCCGACTACGATCGCACTGTCGGCGAGATTGAACGCAGGCCAATGCCAGCGGCCGACGTGAAAATCGAGAAAGTCGATGACGTAGCTGTGCGCGAGCCGATCGATCACGTTGCCGAGTGCTCCGCCCATGATCAGTGCGAGCGCCGTGCAAAAGAGCCGCTGGCCGCTGTGGCGCTTGAGCAGAAAGACGATGACGAGCGCCGCCGCCACGCCGAGCGCCGTAAATGCCCACCGCTGCCAGCCGCCGGCCGCCGCGAGAAAGCTGAACGCGGCGCCGCGGTTGAAGACGAGCAGCATGTTGAAGAACGGCGTGAGGGCATATGGCGTGCCGTAGGCAAACACCTTCATGACCGCGATCTTCGTCAACTGGTCGAACAAGATGACGATGAGCGCGATACCGAGCCAGGGCGCAAGCGTGCTCGATGCCGGCAACGATCGGGTCTTCGCCATTATGCCGCGCTCCTTTTCTCACCCGCGCCGAAGAGGTTGCTGAAGCATCGGCCGCAAAGCCCCGGATGCTCGGCATGCGAGCCCACATCTGCCCGATAGTGCCAGCAGCGCTCGCATTTCAGGTACTTCGACGTCACGACCTCGACACCTTCCTCGGCATCCGAGTCGACCTTTTCGACCGTCGCGGCGGAGGTGATCAACACGAACTTGAGATCGTCGCCGAGGCTCGCGAGTGCCTCGCAGGCGGCGCCGCTCGCGCGAATCACGACTTCGGCCTGCAGCGAGGAGCCGATCGCGTTTGCCGCCCGCGCTTCCTCGAGGGCCTTCGTGACGTTGCCGCGCACTGCGCGCAGCAGCGCCCATTTGCCGATCAGCGCATCGCTGGCGTCTACGTCCGGATAGTTGTGGTAGGTCTCGGTGAAGATCGTCTCGCTGCCCGGCTGGAACACTTGCCACGCTTCTTCGGCCGTGAACGACAGGAACGGTGCCATCACACGCAGCAGGCCCTGCGCGATGTGGTACAGCGCCGTCTGGGCCGAGCGCCGCGCGCGCGAATTCGCAGCCGTCGTATAGAGCCGGTCCTTGAGGACATCGAGATAGAAGCCGCCGAGGTCCTCGGAGCAATAGGTCATCAGCTTCGCGACCACCGGGTGGAACTCGTAGCGCTCGTAGTACTCGAGGATCTCGCGCTGAAGCTCGGCCGACATCGCCACCGCATAGCGATCGATCTCGAGCCATTCGCCGACAGGCACGGCATCGCGGGCGAAGTCGAAGTCGGACAGATTGGCCAGCAGAAAGCGCAGCGTGTTGCGGATGCGCCGGTAGCTTTCGGTGACGCGCTTGAGAATTTCCTCCGAGATCGCGAGTTCGCCCGAGTAGTCGGTGGATGCGATCCACAGGCGGATGATCTCGGCACCGAGGCGGTTGGCCACCTCGTGCGGGTCGATGCCGTTGCCGAGCGACTTGCTCATCTTGCGGCCTTCGCCATCGACTGTGAAGCCGTGCGTGAGCAGCGCGCGATAGGGCGCGCGACCGTCCAGCATCGAGGCCGTGAGAAGCGACGAATGGAACCAGCCGCGGTGCTGATCCGAGCCTTCGAGATAGAGGTCCGCCGGGAATTCCGACACGCTCTTGTGCGAGCCGCGCAGCACGTGCCAGTGCGTCGTGCCCGAGTCGAACCAGACATCGAGCGTGTCGCGGTTCTTTTCATAGAGATTGGCGTCGTCGCCGAGCAGCTCGCGCGGCTCGAGCGCTTGCCACGCTTCGATGCCGCCTTGCTCGACACGCTTGGCCACATCCTCGAGCAATTCGAGCGTGCGCGGATGGAGCTCGCCCGTCTCCTTGTGCACGAAGAACGCCATCGGCACGCCCCATTGGCGCTGCCGCGAGAGCGTCCAGTCGGGCCGGTTCGCGATCATGCTGAAGAGCCGCTGCTTGCCCCACGACGGGTAGAAGGCGGTTGCCTCGACCCCCGCCAGCGCCGTCTCGCGCAGCGTCGGTCCGCCGTCTTTCGGCGTCACGTCCATGCCGGCGAACCATTGCGAGGTCGCGCGATAGATGATCGGCGTCTTGTGCCGCCAGCAATGCATGTAGCTGTGCGGGTATTTTTCCGTGTGCAGCAGCGTGCCGGCCGCTTCGAGCGCCTCGACGACCTTCGGGTTCGCCGCCCAGATCGAGAGGCCGCCGAAAAGCGGCAGAGACTCGATGTACCGGCCGTCGCCCATGACGGGGTTCAGGATGTCGGAGTCGGCAAGGCCGTGCTCCTTGCAGGACAAGAAGTCTTCCACGCCATACGCGGGCGACGAGTGCACGATGCCGGTACCCGTATCGGTCGTTACGTACTCGCCGAGATAGATCGGCGACGTGCGCTTGTAGCCGGGATGCGACGCGGCGAGCGGATGATGAAAGCGCAGGTTCGCCAGCTTGGCGCCGGGCGCCGTCGCCAGCACGTCGCCCGTGAGGCCGAACTCGGCGAGGCTCGGCTCGACACGTTCGGCCGCGAGGATCAGCGCGCCGCGCGGCGTGGCGACGAGCGCATAGGTGACCTCGGGGTGCACGTTCAGCGCCTGATTGGCGGGAATCGTCCAGGGCGTGGTCGTCCAGATGACCGCGCCGCCTTGCGTGCCCGGCAGCGAGGCGAGCCCGAATGCCTGCGCCACCTTCTCCGGTTCGGCGAACGGGAACAGCACGCTTACGGACGGATCGGTGCGGTCCTTGTACTCCACTTCGGCCTCGGCCAGCGCCGAGCCGCAATCGAAGCACCAGTTCACTGGCTTCAGGCCGCGATAAACATAGCCTTTTTCGAGGATCTTCCCGAGCGCGCGAATTTCCGCCGCCTCGTTGCCGAAGTTCATCGTCTTGTAGGGGTTGTCCCAGTCGCCGAGCACGCCGAGCCGCTTGAAGCCGGCTTTTTGCTTCTCGATCTGGTCGGCCGCGTAGGCGCGCGCCTTGCGCTGCACCTCGGCTGCCGGCAGCGACTTGCCGAACTGTTTTTCGATCTGGATTTCGATCGGCATGCCGTGACAGTCCCAGCCCGGCACGTAGGCCGCATCGAAGCCGGCCATGTTGCGCGACTTGACGATGATGTCCTTGAGGATCTTGTTGACGGCGTGCCCGAGATGGATGTCGCCGTTCGCGTACGGCGGCCCGTCATGGAGCACGAAGCGCGGGCGTCCGGCGCTCGCGGCCCGGATCTTGTCGTACACCCGCTTGTCTTCCCATTCCTTCACGCGTAGCGGCTCGCGTTTGGGCAAGTCGCCGCGCATCGGAAACGGTGTGTCGAGCAGGTTGACCGGATATTTGGCCTGGGACTTCGAATCGGCTTTCTTGTCGCTCATGGTGAAATCGCTGAAAACGGTGGGCGCCTCGCTGGCGGGCGTCCCTGGATGACGGTGAGGTGGCTTGGCATCGCGGCGGCCGTGCCTGCGCTGCGAGCGCCGGGCCGCGGCTCGCCTACCGAATTCGGTCGGTGGCCGATGTCGAAAACCCCGTCGCACCGCTGCCTGCGGGGTTTTCCGCCGCGAGCCGCGCCTGGCCGGCCGCGGCGAAACAGGCGCGGGCGTCGGAAACGTCGCGTGCAATCGCGGCCGTGAGCGTTTCGAGATCGGCGAACTTCTGTTCGTCGCGCAGCTTCTTCAGAAATTCCACGCGCACGAGTTTGCCATAGGCATCGCCGTGCCAGTCGAGCAGATGGACTTCCAGCAGCACGCGGCCCGAGTCGTCCACCGTCGGGCGCAGCCCAAGGCTCGCGACCCCTGGCAGCGGCTCCGCTTCGATTCCGTGAACGCGCACGACGAAGATCCCGCGAAGCGCCGGGCGCTTGTGCGCGATCGGCAGGTTCAGCGTGGGAAAGCCGAGGTCGCGGCCAAGCGCGAGCCCGTGTACGACGTGCCCGCTGATGACGTAGTCGCGCCCGAGCGCCGCGCGGGCGGCGTCGAGATTCCCTGCGACGAGCGCGGCGCGTACGGCCGAGCTCGAAATCCGCGCCCCCGATGGGTCCGCCACCGTTGCCATCTGCTCGACTTCGAAACCGTAGCGTTCGCCGGCGGCCTTCAGCGAGGTGAAATCGCCCGCGCGCTTCGTGCCATAGCGGAAATCGTCGCCGATCAGTACCCAGCGCGCGTGCAGCCCGCCGACGATGATCCGCTCGACGAATGTGTCGGGCGACTGACTCGCAAAAGTGCGGTTGAAGTGCTCGACGACGACGCGATCGACACCGTTCGTGCGCAGTGCTTCGAGCTTGTCGCGCAACATCGCGATGCGCGGCGGCGCGCCGGCCGGATCGAAAAACTCGCGGGGATGCGGCTCGAACGTCATCACGCACACGGGCAGCCCCCGCGCCCGGGCCGCGTCGCGCACGCGCGCGAGCAAAGCCTGGTGGCCGCGGTGGACACCGTCGAAGTTGCCGATCGTCAGCGCGCAGGGCGCGCGGCTTTCGGCGTTGGGAAGACCGCGGAAGACTCTCACGATAACCGTCGGGGTGGGGCGGCTCACGCCGCGAAGCCAGGATCCTGGCGCGCTGGCGGGGGCGCCGCAAAAGCAGAAGATTATATAGCGTTTATTCCCCCGCCCGGGACGTGAGGCGCCGTGCGCGGATGGCGGCCGAAGCCCGGATGATAAAATCCCCGGATGAAGAACATCGTAATTTTGATATCGGGGCGGGGCAGCAACATGCAAGCGCTCGTGCGGGCCTGCTCGCGCGAGGGGTGGCCCGCGCGCATCGCGGCTGTCGTCGCGAACCGTCCGGACGCGGCCGGGCTCGCGTTCGCCGAGGCCGCCGGCATCGCGACCGCAGTCGTCGATTACCGCGATTATCCCGAGCGCGACGCGTTCGATGCGGCGCTGGCCAGCGTCGTAGACGGCTTTTCGCCCGATCTCGTCGTATTGGCCGGATTCATGCGCGTACTCACGACGCCGTTCGTCGAACGCTATGCCGGGCGCATGCTGAACGTCCATCCTTCGCTGCTGCCGAGCTTTCCCGGGCTGAAGACGCACCAGCGCGCGCTCGAGGCGGGCGTCGCGCTGCATGGCGCCACGGTGCATTTCGTCACGCCGCAGCTTGACCATGGTCCGATCGTCGCGCAGGCCGCCGTGCCCGTGGCCACCGGTGACGACGCCGCGGCGCTCGCCGGGCGCGTGCTCGACGTCGAGCATGTCATTTATCCGCGTGCCGTGCGCTGGTTCGTCGAAGGACGGCTCGCGCTCGACGGCATGCGCGTGACGGTGAACCCGCCCGAGCCGCAGTGGCTCTTTGCCGACGGGGCAACCCCCCAGGAGAAGGTATGAACGGCAGCATGAAGAAAAAGACGCCGGGCGCACCGCGGCGCCCGGGCCAGCCGCGCACGGCTTCGCCGCGCGGCCGTGAGCAGGGCCTGCATGGCTTTCTGATCGGGCAGACCGAGGCGCTCCTGACCGAGGTGTTGAAGTTCACGGGCCCCGCCGACGCAACGACGAGCCGGTTTTTCCGCGCGCATCCCAAGCTCGGCCACAGCGAGCGCGGGGTTATTGCCGAGGCCGTGTTCGCGGTGCTGCGCCGGCGCATGGAGTTCTCGCACCTGGCGGAGAGCGGTTCGGGCGGGCCGATGCGCCGCCTTGCGCTGCTGGGCCTGATGCAGACCGCGGGGCGCTCGGCGCTGCGCCCGTTCGTTTCCGACGCGGAAAACGCCTGGCTCGAGCACGTTTCGAAGATCGATCCGGCGAACCTGCCGCTGCGCATTCGCACGAACCTGCCGGACTGGATCGTCGAGGCGCTCGGTGCGCGTTTTTCCGCAGAGGAGCTGGCGCAACTCGCGGCCGCGCTCAATCATCCGGCGCCGCTCGATCTGCGCGCGAACCCGCTCAAGGCCAGCCGTGACGAGGCCATCGCGGCGCTGCGCGAGGCCGGCATCGATGCGGGCCCGACGCCGTTCGCGCCGCTTGGCATCCGCGTGGCCGGCAAGCCCGCGCTCACGAAGCTCAAGGTGTTCGAAGACGGCTGGATCGAGGTGCAGGACGAGGGCAGCCAACTGCTCTGCTCGCTCGTGGCGCCGCGGCGCGGCGAGATGATCGTCGACTTCTGCGCGGGTGCTGGCGGCAAGACGCTCGCGCTCGGCGCCGCCATGCGCTCGACGGGCCGTGTCTACGCCTTCGACGTTTCGGAGCGGCGGCTCTCGAAGCTCAAGCCGCGCCTCGCCCGCAGCGGACTTTCGAACGTGCACCCGGTGCTCATCGATACCGAGCACGATGTCAAGATCAAGCGCCTGGCGGGCAAGATCGACCGCGTGCTCGTCGATGCGCCGTGCAGCGGCCTCGGAACGTTGCGGCGCAATCCCGATCTGAAATGGCGGCAGAGTCCCGCGGCGGTCGAGGAGCTCGCGCCGAAGCAGGCCTCCATCCTCGAGAGCGCCGCGCGGCTCGTCAAGCCGGGCGGCCGGCTCGTCTATGCGACCTGCAGCATGCTCGGCGCCGAGAACGACGCGATCGTCGAGCGGTTTCTCGCCGGCCACGACGATTTCACGCTCGTACCGGCGGGCAAGGTGCTCGCCGATCAGCGCATCGAGCTCGAGATGGGCGAATACCTGTCGCTGTCGCCGCATCGGCACGGCACCGATGGGTTCTTTGCCGCCGTGCTCGAGCGCCGCGGCTAGCGCCCGGGCGGCGCGGACGGGCCCGCCGCGTGGAGTCCTTCGACATGATCCAGAACCATATCCTTTCGCACATGCTCGCGGGCCTCGTCCGCGATTTCGGCCAGCCCGTGATGATTTGGCAGGCGGGCCTGCTCGTCGGCACGCTGATCGTGGCCTGGTGGGTCGCGCGCGTAGTGTGGCGCAGGCTGGACGCGCGTCGCACCGAGCGCCGGGAAGCCGCTCGCTTCGGCACGGAAAGCCTGCGCAAGGCGCTCTTTCCGCTGCTCGGCAGTTTGCTCGTCTGGCTGGAGCAGGCGGCCCTCGCCGACTACATATCGACGTCGCTCCTCGAACTCGCGCTCGTGCCGCTCTTCGGCATCGCGTTGATCTACGTCGTGTTCTTCGTGGCCCGACGCGTGTTCGGCCGCAACGGGCACGCGCACGCCTGGCTCGCCCTTGCCGAAAAGGCGGTGGGCGTGGTCGTGTGGATCGCGATGCTGCTCACTGTGCTCGGCATTCACGACCAGGTGCTGCATTGGATGAGTTCGGTGCGCTTTCGCATCGGCAACGAGCGGATGACGCTGCTTTCGTTGTCCACCGGGATTCTCTGGGTCTGCGTCACGCTGATCGTGGCGCTCTGGCTCGGCTCGGCTTTCGAGGAGCGCGTCATGCGCGCGCGCTCGGTCGACGCCAACCTCCGGGTCGTGCTCGCCCGCATCGGCCGTGCGCTGCTCGTGGTGGCCGCGGTGCTGATCAGCTTTTCGCTCGTCGGCATCGACATTACGGTGCTCGGCGTGTTCGGCGGTGCGCTTGGCGTCGGGCTCGGTTTCGGCCTGCAGAAGATCGCGAGCAACTACGTCTCAGGTTTCATCATCCTGATCGACCGGTCGCTGCGCATCGGCGATTCGATCAACGTGGGCGGGCTGCAGGGCATCGTCACCCAGATCACGGCGCGCTACACCACCGTGCGCGGCCTCGACGGTATCGAAACGCTGATCCCGAACGAGCGTCTCATTACCGACGTGGTGCAGAACCAATCGTCGTTCCTCACGCGCGGGCATGCGAAGGCTGCCGTGCAAATCGCATACGACGCCGATGTGGACCGTGCGATGGCGCTGCTCGCCGAGGCCGCCAAAGGCGTGGAGCGCGTACTGACCGATCCGGCACCGACGCCGTACTTCGCCTCGTTCGGGGCGGACGGCATCAATCTCGAGCTCGGTTTCTGGATCGAGGATGCCGCAACGGGCACCGCTGCCGTGCGCTCAGCCGTCAACCAGCGGATCTGGCGCCTTTTCGGCGAAAACGGGATCTCGATTCCCTACCCGACGCGCGACGTACGCATCGTCGGGCCGCTGCCCAGCGTGGTGGCAGCCGCCAACGATCATGCGGGTGCGCCGGTCCCGGGCCCGGTGGGCACAGCCGGAGCCGGCGCGAGCCCGGCACTCGACGCGTCCTGAGCGCGGCTTTCCGGCACAGGGGTTGCGGCAAAACGACGCATGATGCGCATCGCGCCGCCGCAGTCCCGCCCAAAAGGCGGGGGAGGGATCTGCTGCAATGCGGAAATCCTCATTTGTTACAAACACTTGCGTCGATTGCAGTACAATCTCGTCCAGCCCGGACAGTTTGCTTTCGTTTTTCTGACGGCGCGCCGCCGGGCGTCCGTTTCCGCTTCTCAGGTAAAGGCCTTGTTGAACTCCCTGCTTGACTTCCTCGCGCACGGCTTGCTTCGCTTCTCGTGGTGGCAAATCGTGCTCTCCGCGTTGGCCATGACGCACGTCACCATCATTGGCGTCACCGTCTATCTCCATCGCTGCCAGGCGCACCGCGCACTGGATCTTCATCCGATCGCAAGCCACTTTTTCCGGTTCTGGCTCTGGATGACCACGGGCATGCTCACGGGCCAATGGGCCGCCATCCACCGCAAGCACCACGCGAAGTGCGAGACCGAAGAGGACCCGCACAGCCCGCAAACCCGCGGCATCTGGAAGGTGCTGCTCGAGGGTGCGGAGCTCTATCGCGCCGAAGCGAAGAATGAGGAGACGCTGCGCCGCTACGGCCACGGCACACCGAACGACTGGATCGAGCGTAACCTCTACACGCGTTTTCCGATCCTCGGCGTGAGCGTGATGATGGTCATCGACGTCGCGCTGTTCGGTATCGTGGGCCTCAGCGTCTGGGCCGTGCAAATGGTGTGGATTCCGTTCTGGGCGGCGGGCGTCGTCAACGGCCTCGCGCACTTCTGGGGGTATCGCAACTTCAACTCCTCCGACGCCAGCACGAACATCTTCCCGTGGGGCATCATCATCGGCGGCGAGGAACTGCATAACAACCATCACACGTACGCCACGTCGGCCAAGCTCTCGAACAAATGGTTCGAGTTCGACATCGGTTGGCTCTACATCCGGCTGATGTCGGCCTGCGGGCTCGCCAAGGTGAAGAAGATCGCGCCTACGCCGCGGCTCATCGCCCGCAAGCCGGTGCTCGATCAGGAGACGCTGCAGGCCGTGCTGACGAACCGCTATGAAGTGATGGCTCGGTATGCGAAGACGGCCAAGCGGGCTTATCGCCAGGAACTGGCTCGCCTGAAGGAAATCGGCGCGCGCGAGAAATACGTGCTCATGCGTGGCGCGCGCAATTGGTTCCATAAGGAAGAGTTGAGCCTCGGCGAACCGCACAAGCGCCAGTTGCCCGAAATCTTCGCCGACAGCCATACGCTTTCCACCTTCATCGAGTTGCGCAACGATCTCGCTGCCATCTGGGAGCGTTCGAATGCCTCGCGCGAGCAACTGCTCGTCCAACTCCAGGACTGGTGTCACCGTGCCGAGCAAAGTGGCATCAAGGCGCTTCAGGAGTTTGCGATGCGTCTGCGCCGGTACGCCTGAGCGCGAAATCCATTAAAATTTTGAGACGTCATACTGCACCCCGCGCTGGCGGGGTGTTGTTTTTTGCGGCATCCGAGCCACATGAAGGAGAGGATGATGGTTTCGGCGATCAAGACCGTCGAGTTCGATAAGCCCGTTGTGTCGGGTAGCGTCGGTGCCGTATGCGGCGTCGGGCAGGCATGGGCGAAAGTACCGCCGGAAGCGTCACCGGAGGAGCGCCAGGCGCTCAAGGCGCGAATCCGCGCGTTGCTCGCGCGCGAAAATGCCGTGCTCGTCGCGCACTATTATGTCGACCCCGAATTGCAGGAATTGGCCGACGAGACGGGCGGCTGCGTGGCCGACTCGCTCGAGATGGCCCGCTTCGGCCGCGATCACGAGGCAGGCACGCTGGTCGTGGCCGGCGTGCGCTTCATGGGCGAGACCGCGAAAATCCTGAGCCCGGGCAAGCGCATTCTCATGCCCGACCTCGACGCCACCTGCTCGCTCGACCTCGGCTGCCCCGCCGACGAATTCTCGGCCTTTTGCGATGCGCATCCCGATCGCACCGTCGTGGTCTATGCGAATACGAGCGCGGCCGTGAAGGCGCGCGCGGACTGGATGGTGACCTCGTCGATCGGCCTCGACATCGTTCGTGAGCTGCACGCTCGCGGCGAGAAGATTCTCTGGGCGCCCGACCGCCATCTCGGCGGCTATATCCAGAAACAGACGGGCGCCGACATGCTGTTGTGGCAGGGCTCGTGTCTCGTGCATGACGAGTTCAAGGGCATCGAACTCGATTTGCTGCGTGCGCAATATCCCGGCGCCAAGGTCCTCGTCCACCCCGAATCGCCGGCGAGCGTCGTGGCGCAAGCCGACGTGGTTGGCTCGACGACCCAACTGATCGACGCAGCGCAGCGCCTGCCGGCAACCCACTTCATCGTGGCCACCGATCTGGGCATTCTGTACAAGATGCGCCTCGCGGCCCCCGGCAAGACCTTCATCGAGGCGCCGACGGCCGGCAACAGCGCAACCTGCAAGAGCTGCGCGCACTGCCCGTGGATGGCGATGAACGGGCTTGCGAATCTCGCGGATGTACTCGAGCGCGGGCATAACGAGATTCACGTCGACCACGCGATCGGCGAGCGGGCGCGCCTTCCGATCGACCGAATGCTTGCATTCGCGGCCGAACGGAAAAAGCGCGTACAGGCAAGCGGCGATTTCGCGCGCGACACGACGCTTTTCGCCAACGTGGGGCCGGCATGACGGAGACGGCAACGATGCAAAACGGTAGTCCGGCAGCCGTGCAAGGCGCTGCCGTTTCCCCTCTTTTTTCCGACATCCGTGCCGAGTACGGTGCCGCCTTCGACGCGGCGCTGGCGCGCAACGTAGCTGATGCGCTGGCCGAGGATATCGGCAGCGGCGACGTGACGGGCCGGCTCGTGCCGGGCGGGGCGGTACGCGAAGCGCGCGTCATCGTGCGTGAAGAGGCGGTCCTGTGCGGTGTGCCGTGGTTCGAGGCCGTTATGCGCCAGGTGGACCCGGCAATTGCCGTCGAATGGCAGTATCGCGAGGGCGATCGTATGAAGGCGGGCTCGACGGTCTGCATGCTGCGTGGCCCGGTGCGCGCACTGTTGACGGCGGAGCGCAATGCGCTGAACTTCCTGCAACTGCTTTCGGGTGTGGCGACGGCAACGCGCCGGTATGCCGACGCCATCGCGGGCACGCGTGCGCGGGTGCTCGATACACGCAAGACGCTTCCGGGGCTTCGGCTCGCTCAGAAGTACGCGGTGCGCGTGGGCGGCGGCGCGAATCAGCGGCTGGCGCTGTACGACGGCATTCTTATCAAGGAGAACCACATTGCCGCGGCAGGCGGTGTGGGGGCGGCGCTCGATGCGGCCTTCGCGCTCGATGCGGGCGTGCCGGTGCAAATCGAAGTCGAAACGATCGAGCAACTCGAATCGGCGCTTGCGCATGGCGCGCAATCGGTGCTGCTCGATAACTTTACGTTCGATGCGATGCGCGATGCGGTGAAGCTCACAGCGGGACGGGCGTTGCTCGAGGTGTCCGGCGGCGTCAACTTCGAGACGGTGCGCACCATCGCCGAAACGGGCGTCGATCGCATATCGATCGGCGCGCTGACGAAGGACGTCCGCGCGACCGACTATTCCATGCGTATCGTCTGAAAAAAGCGTTCGCGCCGTGAGCTAGAGCCGCTGCGACCGACAGCGGCTTTTTGTTTTGTGCGCGAGCAGAAACGAGCTGGGCGAAGGAACGCGAACGATGGCGTACCGGGCGCCCGGCTCAGGCGAGGCGGTTGCGCACGCGCTCGGGCGAGAGCACGGTCGGCAGTGCCTTCGGCAGCGTGGCGGGCCAATCGCGCGAGAAGTGCAGCCCGCGGCTTTCGCGGCGCGCGCGTGCGCTTTCGACGATGAGCGATGCCACGTCGACGAGATTGCGCAACTCGAGCAGGTCTCGACTCACCTTGAAGTTCGCGTAGTACTCCTGAATTTCGTCGCGCAGGAGCGTGATCCGATGCCGGGCACGCGCGAGCCGCTTGTCGGTGCGCACGATGCCGACATAGTTCCACATCAGTCGCCGCAATTCATCCCAGTTGTGCGCCACGACGACTTCCTCGTCTGCGTCCGACACGCGGCTTTCGTCCCAATCGGGTAACGGTGCGTGCGCGCCGGCCTCGAACCCCTCGCTTTCTATGGCGGATGCCGCCGCGCGGCCGATCACGAGGCATTCGAGCAGCGAATTGCTTGCGAGGCGGTTTGCGCCGTGTAGCCCGGTGCAGGCCGTTTCGCCCACGGCATAGAGGCCGGCCAGATCCGTGCGTCCCGCAAGATCTGTCACCACACCGCCGCACGTGTAGTGCGCCGCCGGCACCACGGGGATCGGATCTTTCGTGATGTCGATGCCGAATTCGAGGCACCGTGCGAGGATCGTCGGAAAATGTTCTTGCAGGAACGCCGCCGGCTGATGGCTGATGTCGAGATACACGCAGTCGATACCGCGCTTTTTGATCTCGAAGTCGATTGCACGGGCGACGATGTCGCGTGGCGCGAGTTCGGCCCGTTCATCGTGCGCGGGCATGAAGCGCGTGCCGTCGGGCAGCACCAATCGCCCGCCTTCGCCTCGTACGGCCTCTGTAATCAGGAACGACTTGGCGTAGGGATGGAAGAGGCAGGTCGGGTGGAACTGGATGAACTCCATGTTCGATACCCGGCAACCCGCGCGCCACGCCATGGCGATGCCGTCGCCGGTGGCGGTATCGGGATTGGTCGTGTACAGGTAGACCTTTCCCGCTCCGCCCGTGGCTAACACCGTATGTGCCGCCTGCAGCGTGACGGTGCGGCCGCTCGCGACATCGAGCGCGTAGAGGCCATGGCAGCGGCGGCCAGGCAGGCCGAGCCGGTCGGAGGTGATCAGATCGATTGCGTAGTGGTCTTCCAGCAGCGTGATATTCGGATGCTGGCGCACGCGTTCCGAGAGCGTGGCGACCACGGCGTGTCCCGTTGCGTCGGCGGCATGAATGATCCGGCGATGGCTATGGCCGCCTTCGCGCGTCAGATGAAAGCCCAGTTCGGCCGCGGCATCTCGCGTGAAAGGCACGTTTTGCGCAATCAGCCATTCGATAGCCGTGCGGCCGCCCTCGACGATGAAGCGCGTTGCCGCTTCGTCGCACAGGCCGCCCCCGGCGACTAGCGTGTCGCGCACGTGGTCCTCGACGCTGTCAGCCGAATCGAGCACCGCGGCAATGCCGCCTTGAGCCCAGTCGCTGGCGCCTTCGGTCATCGACCGTTTGGCGACAACCGCCACGCGCCTCGTCTCGGCAAGATTCAGTGCCACGGTCAACCCAGCGAGCCCGCTGCCCACGATTACGACGTCGAAATTCATCTGTCCCGTTCCTTTGTATGACGCTGCGGACCGCCGTGTTGCGCGCCGCCTTCGGTGCGCACGCCCGACACAAGATGAAACGAGGTGTCGCGCCGAATCGGCAAGGATACCGCGCCTCGGGCGAGGGTGGGAGAAGCGCATGGCGGCGAATTGCTGCGGCGGCTACCGCAACCCCCCGGTATGCGCGGCAAAGCGGGCAAAAAAGGCAACAAAAAGCCCCGCGCGGAGGCGGGGCTTTTGGCTGTCTTCAGTTCCGTCAGGCTCGAGGAACGCAGATCACTTGATCTTCGTTTCCTTGTACGCCACATGCTTGCGGGCGACGGGATCGAACTTCATGATCTCCATCTTTTCCGGCATGTTGCGCTTGTTCTTCGTGGTCGTATAGAAGTGACCCGTACCTGCGGTCGATTCGAGCTTGATCTTGTCGCGTGCGCCTTTGGCCATGATTTGCTCCTTAGTCCTTAGACTTCACCGCGTGCGCGCAGATCGGCGAGCACGGAGTCGATGCCGTTCTTGTCGATCAGGCGCAGGCCCGCGTTCGAAACGCGCAGGCGCACCCAACGGTTTTCGCTCTCCACCCAGAAGCGGCGGTATTGCAGGTTCGGCAAAAAGCGCCGCTTGGTCTTGTTGTTCGCGTGGGAAACGTTGTTGCCGCTCATCGGCGCTTTCCCAGTTACTTGGCATACGCGTGCCATATGAGAGCACTCCTAAAACGCTTTAAATTCGGGGTTCACGCCTGGGTTCGGGCCCGCTTTCGCGCGCGGGCAGGAGCCAACGGCACCTTGCCTTCGCCTTTGCTGCGGCCATGGACCCGTGAAACCGCCCAGTCATGACGCCGAACCCCGAAGCGGGTCAACCCCGCAGCACCGCCGGCCAGAAAACGCCAACGATCAAAAAAGGATCCGCGCGTTGCCACGACCGTGCCCAGGCTCTGGAACGGGTTGGAAACAGGCAGACGGCGATTCTAGCAGAAAAAGCGCAGGAAAATCAAACCCTATCTGCGTTGCGCCGCAGGACGCGGTTTTCTCCTTTCATTCTTAGAGCCACCCCGCCTGAGCGAACGAGAACACCGTGTTCGAGCCGACGACGAGGTGGTCGATGAGCTTTACGTCGACGAGCGAGAGCGCGTCGCGCAGCACCCGCGTGAGTTGCCGGTCGCTCGCACTGGGTTTCGCCGCGCCCGACGGATGGTTGTGGGCCACGACCAGCGCCGCCGCATTGGCCGCCAGTGCCCGCCGAACGATCTCGCGCGGGTAGACGGCCATGCGCGTGAGCGAGCCGCGCGCACTTTCCTCGCTCTCGATGAGCCGATGCCGCGCATCGAGATACAGGCAGACGAACACCTCGTAGGGGCGGGTGCCGATCAGCAGGCGCACGTAGTCCTCCACCGCGCCGCTGGAATCGACGAACGGCCGCTCGCGGGCTTTTTCCGCGAGCGCGCGCCTCGCCATCTCCACCACGGCAAGCAGCACGGCCGTCTTCGCCGGCCCGATGCCGCGCAGGCCCTTGAAATCCGCCGGGGTTGCATCGAGCAGCGCGCGCAGCGAGCCGAAGCGCTCAAGCAGCGAACGCGCGAGCTCGAACACGTTATGGCCCGGTAATCCGCTGCCGAGAAAAATGGCGAGCAGCTCCGTGTCGGAAAGCGCGGCCGCCCCCGCGTCGAATAGCCGCTCCCGAGGCATGTCGCGCCATGCGGACAGCGCCGGCCCCGCTCCCTCATGGGCCAGCGCGAGCACGGCTGCGGAACTATCCGTGGCGTTCGCTCTCCCATGGGACGCGCCCTCCCGCGCCGGAGGGGCGACAGCATCGAGCTGCCGTCCAACCCCGCGCCTGGCGGGCCCAGGTGCCTTACAATAGAGACTTTGCGTCGCCATGCGGCGACCGTCTTCCGTCCCCCACGCGCGGCCAGAGCGCGGCCCGCCGACCGAACGAGTTATTCTCATGAGCATCATCGACCTCTCCGAAGTGAAACCCGGCTCGCACGTCACGCTTCATTACCGGCTTTCGCTCGCCGATGGCGCCGACATCGTCAACACGTTCGGCGACAAGCCCGCCACGCTGCTCATCGGCGCGGGCCAGATCGCGCCGCCGCTGGAAGACATTCTGGTGGGGCTGAAGGCCGGGCACCACTCGACCTTCCGGCTAGAGCCCGGCGAGGGCTTCGGCGAACGCAATCCCGATCTCGTGCAACGTGTCTCGCTCGTGACGCTGCGCGCGAACGGCATGGTGGACGACGATTTCACGCCCGGCGAAGTCATCGAGTTCAACGCGCCCGACGGCGGCCGCTATGCCGGCGTGCTCAAGGAAATCGGGGAGACATCGGCGCTCTTCGACTTCAATCACCCGCTCGCCGGCCAGGCGCTCGCGTTCGAAGTCAAGATCATCGGAATCCTGTAAGACATGAGCCTCTCGGACATCTCTCTCGCGGCGGCCGACGCCGAAATCCTGCTCGCGCAGCCGCGCGGCTTTTGTGCTGGCGTCGATCGCGCCATCGAGATCGTGGAGCGTGCGATCAAGTTGTTCGGCGCGCCGATCTACGTACGCCATGAGATCGTCCACAACGCCTACGTGGTGGAGGATCTGCGCAAGAAGGGCGCGGTTTTCGTCGAATTGCTCGACGAGGTGCCGGCCGGCAGCACCGTCATCTTCAGCGCGCACGGCGTCTCGAAGTCCGTGCGCGAGGAGGCCGACGCGCGCGGCCTGCGCATTTACGACGCCACCTGCCCGCTCGTCACCAAGGTCCACATCGAGGTGGCCAAGATGCGCCAGGAGGGCCTGGACATCGTCATGATCGGCCACAAGGGGCACCCCGAGGTCGAAGGCACGATGGGCCAGTGCGAGCGGGGCATGTATCTCGTCGAAAGTATCGAGGACGTCAACGCGCTCGAGCTTGAAGATCCGGAGCGGATCGCCTTCGTCACACAAACGACGCTTTCGGTGGACGATGCCTCCGAGATCATCGCCGCGCTCAAGGCGCGTTTTCCCGGCATCCGCGAGCCGAAGAAGCAGGATATCTGCTATGCCACGCAAAACCGCCAGGACGCGGTGAAATTCATGGCGCCGCAGTGCGATGTCGTGATCGTGGTCGGCAGCCCGAACAGCTCGAATTCGAACCGGCTGCGCGAGGTGGCGCAAAAGCGCGGGGTGCCCGCCTATATGGTCGATTCGCCGGATCAGATCGACCCCGCCTGGGTGGAAGGCAAGCGCCGTATCGGCGTAACGGCCGGCGCCTCGGCGCCCGAGGTGCTGGCTCAGGCCGTCATCGCGCGCCTGCGCGAGCTCGGCGCACGCAACGTGCGAGCTCTCGAAGGCATCGAGGAAAGCATTTCGTTTCCGCTGCCCCGCGGCCTGACGCTGTCCGAGTGAGTCGCCTGCCGCTTTAGGAATCCCATTTTTTGCCGATAAAGGAAGCGCGCCGCGGGCGCGCTTTTTTCTTGCGCCCGTGTACGGACGCGCGGCAGTTGCTACCGCAAACGACCGATGCGGTGCAACCAGGTTGCACCGATGGGCGAAGATAGCTTGCCAAAAAAGGTTGCAATGCAGGAAAACCCTGTCGATGCGGTTTATTGGCCATTTGGTAATTGGAGTTACAATGCGCCCGTCCTAAAGGCCCAGCGGCCTGCGGGCATCAGTTTCAGCAAGGCGCAGGAGACCGAATTAATGCATGTCCAGTTTGCTTACGCCGCGATCAGCAAGGCGACCGACGGCGAGGCGAGCATCGGCCTGGTGGCGCGAAGGCCCGTGAGCGGCGTGGGGGTCCCCGAGCAGGCGACGGCGGGGCGTTTGTCCCCGGCTCGCGCGCTGCTCGATCAGGAGTCCGAAGTACTCATACGGGCGGCGGGGCAGCGCTCGACATCCCCATTCGTGGCAATTCTTTCTGTCGGCGGTGGTGTGCGCGCCGGCGGAAGGCGCGGCGTCGCACCTCGCGTGCGGCGGGAACACGGTTTCGGCCACGGCGCATGCGCCGTTTTCGGCATCGTGAAGATGTAGTGATGAAGCAGGCAATCCGACGGCACCGGATACCCGACGGTGCCGTTTTTGCATCCGCCTTATCGGGCCGGCCGCCGGATCACGGCTTTTATCGGCATGTTTGAGGCGGCTAACCCTTACCGGTTTTTTTATCAGTACCCGCAGTGCCGTTGCGGTTTTCGTCAACCTGTCTCATGACGGCGGGGGCGCCGAAAATCCAGTCGCACGGGCTAAGGAGCTTTAAATGGATATCTTCATCCAGCAGATCCTCAACGGTCTGGTGCTTGGCAGCGTGTATGCCATCATCGCACTGGGCTACACCATGGTGTACGGCATTCTGGGCATCATCAACTTCGCTCACGGCGACGTCCTGATGGTCGGAGCAATGGTGGCCTTGTCCGCCATCACCGTGCTGCACAACCATTTCCCCGGGCTCGGCAACGTGGCCACGCTCACGATCGGGCTGGCCGTCGCGGCCGTGGTCTGCGCTGTGGTCGGCTATACGATCGAGCGCATCGCTTACAGGCCGCTGCGCCGTGCGCCGCGCCTCGCGCCGCTCATCACCGCAATCGGGGTCTCGATTCTGCTGCAGACGTTCGCGATGATGATCTGGTCGCGTAATCCGCTGCCGTTCCCGCAGCTTCTCTCCACCGATCCGATCAACATCATCCAGGCCGGGGAGAACAATCCCGGTGCCGTGATCTCGGTGACCGAAATCGTCATCATCGCCGTCGCGTTCCTCGTGATGGGCGGCCTTCTGCTGCTCGTGCACCGGACCAAGCTCGGCCGCGCGATGCGCGCCATCGCCGAGAACCCGAACGTCGCGAGCCTGATGGGCGTGAATCCCAACTTCGTGATTTCCGCGACCTTCATGATCGGCTCGGCGCTTGCCGCGCTCGCCGGTGTGATGATCGCCTCCGAATACGGCAACGTGCACTTCTATATGGGCTTCATTCCCGGCATGAAGGCATTCACGGCTGCCGTGCTGGGCGGTATCGGCAATCTGGCCGGCGCCATGGTCGGCGGCATCGTGCTCGGTCTGATCGAGCAGCTCGGCGCCGGCTACATCGGCAATCTGACGGGCGGCGTGTTCGGCAGCAACTACCAGGATGTGTTCGCCTTCGTCGTGCTGATCATCGTGCTGGTCTTCCGTCCGTCGGGCCTGCTCGGCGAGCGCGTCGCGGATCGTGCGTAAGGGCAAGGAGCAAAGATAATGACTTCAATTCAACCGATCGAGCCGTCCACGACGCTCATTCCCGAGAAGAACGCCACCAAGACGCTCGTTGTAGGCGTGCTGACGGCCGCCTTCGTGATCCTGGCGCCATTCGTCGTCGGCTCGGCCGGCGGCAACTATTGGGTGCGCGTGCTCGACTTCGCGATGCTCTACGTCATGCTCGCGCTCGGTCTGAACGTCGTGGTCGGCTTCGCCGGATTGCTCGACCTGGGCTACATCGCGTTTTATGCGGTGGGCTCCTACACGGCCGCGTTGCTGACCTCGCCCCACCTCGCCAATCAGTTCGAGTGGATCGGACAGATGTTCCCCGGCGGCATCCACGCGCCGTACTGGATCGTCGTGCCTGTGGCGATGGCCTTGGCCGCACTCTTCGGTGTGCTGCTCGGCGCCCCGACGCTGCGCCTGCGCGGCGACTACCTCGCGATCGTGACGCTCGGCTTCGGTGAGATCGTGCGCATTTTCATGAACAACCTCGATCGTCCGATCAACATCACGAACGGACCGCAGGGCATCACGGGCGTGGACCCGGTGCACGTGGGCGGCTTCAACCTCTCGCAGACGCACACGCTGTTCGGCCTGCAGTTGCCATCGGTGTACATGTATTACTACCTGTTCGTGCTTTGTTCGCTGCTCGTGATCTGGGTCTGTACGCGCCTGCAGCATTCGCGCATCGGCCGCGCGTGGGCCGCGATCCGCGAAGACGAAATCGCGGCGAAGGCCATGGGCATCAACACCCGCAACGTCAAACTGCTCGCCTTCGCGATGGGTGCGTCGTTCGGTGGCTTGTCGGGCGCGATGTTCGGCGGCTTCCAGGGTTTCGTGTCGCCCGAGTCGTTCACGTTCTGGGAGTCGGTGGTCGTACTCGCGTGCGTCGTGCTCGGCGGCATGGGCCATATTCCCGGTGTGATTCTCGGCGCGGTGCTGCTCGCCGTGTTCCCCGAGTTCCTGCGTTCGACGATGGGCCCCCTGCAACACTGGATCTTCGGTCATCAGATCCTCGATACGGAAGTGATCCGCCAGCTGCTGTACGGTCTGGCCATGGTGGTCATCATGCTCTATCGCTCGGAAGGCCTGTGGCCTGCGCCGAAGCACGAAGACCGGATCGCCAAATTGGCCAAGCGCGGCTCGAAAAAGCCGGTACGCGCCTGAGCGCGAAGCAATGGCAGGAGAATCGTACATGAGCAACAAACCCATTCGTTTGTCCGTCAAGGGCGTCAACAAGCGCTTCGGCGGCCTGCAGGCGCTGTCGGACGTCGGGCTTCAGATCCAGGAAGGCCAGATTTATGGCCTGATCGGCCCGAACGGCGCCGGCAAGACGACGTTCTTCAACGTCATCACCGGCCTTTACACACCCGATTCGGGCGAATTCAAGCTCGACGGCGCGCCTTATACGCCGACGGCCGTGCACCAGGTCGCGCAGGCGGGCATTGCACGCACGTTCCAGAACATTCGTCTGTTCGGCGGCATGACCGCGCTCGAGAACGTGATGGTGGGCCGCCACGTGCGCACGAAGCACGGGCTTTTCGGCGCGGTGTTCCAGACGCCGGCCGAGCGCAAGGAAGAGCGGGAGATCAAGGAGCGCGCGCTCGAACTGCTTGAGTACGTGGGCGTGTTGCAGTACGCGGACTACACCGCGCGCAACCTCTCGTACGGTCACCAGCGGCGCCTGGAGATCGCGCGCGCGCTCGCGACGGACCCGAAGCTGCTGGCGCTCGACGAGCCGGCCGCGGGCATGAACGCGACGGAGAAACTCGAACTCACGACGCTGCTGGAGAAGATCCGCGACGACGGCAGGACGATCCTGCTGATCGAGCACGACGTAAAGCTCGTCATGCACCTGTGCAATCGCATGACGGTGCTCGACTACGGCAAGGTGATCGCTGAAGGACTGCCGCAAGACGTGCAGAAGGATCCGAAGGTGATCGAGGCATATCTGGGCGCGGGGGTCCACTGATGGCAACGGCAATCCTGAAAATCAAGGGCCTGCAGGTCAACTACGGCGGCATTCAGGCAGTCAAGGGTGTGGACATGGAAGTCCACCAGGGCGAGTTGGTGACGCTGATCGGCGCGAACGGCGCGGGCAAGACCACGACGATGAAGGCCATCACGGGCCTGAAGCCGTACTCGGCCGGCGACATCGAATACATGGGTCAGTCGATCAAGGGTGTGCCGGCGCACGAGCTTCTGAAGCGCGGCCTCGCGATGGTGCCGGAAGGTCGCGGCATCTTCGCGCGCATGTCCATCGTCGAGAACATGCAGATGGGCGCATACCTGCGCAACGATTCGGACGGCATCAAGAATGACGTCGAGCGTATGTTCGGCTTCTTCCCGCGCCTGAAGGAACGGGCGTCGCAGCTCGCCGGCACGCTCTCGGGCGGCGAGCAGCAGATGCTGGCGATGGCGCGCGCGATTCTGAGCAAGCCGAAGCTGCTGCTGCTCGACGAGCCGTCGATGGGCCTCTCGCCGATCATGGTCGAGAAGATCTTCGAAGTCGTGCGCGAAATCTCGAAGGAGGGCATCACGGTGCTGCTCGTCGAGCAGAACGCGCGGCTCGCGCTGCAAGCCGCCAATCGCGGCTACGTGATGGACTCGGGTTCCGTCACGATGTCCGGCAATGCGAAGGACATGCTCGACGATCCGAAGGTCCGCGCCGCTTATCTCGGCGAATAATCGAGCGGCGGACTCGATGCACTGACGGAGATCACGACGCCGCGTTTGGCGGCACCGTTCGTTCGCAAGGCGGTGAATCGGAAGACAAAGGCCGCATGCGTGTGCAACGCATGCGGCCTTTTCCATTGCGCTGAGCGAGACGGCGGACGATACGGCGAGCGCGGCCGCATGCGCTGCGCCGGAGGCTAGTCCGCCGCCCGCGCCGCGGCGCCGGTTGCCCGCGGCGCCGCACACAAGCGCTTGCCGAGGCTGATCACGGCATCGCCGGCGTACCCGAGTGCCTCGTAAAAGTGCCGCACGTCCGACTTGCTTTCCAGCACCTGCAGATTCACCTTGGGGCAACCCAGTGCCGCAAGTGCCTGTTCGGCATGAGCGACGAGGCGGGTACCGATGCCGAGCCGGCGCAATTCCGGCATGACCGCGAGGGAGTAGAGCCAGCCGCGATGCCCGTCGTAGCCGGCCATAACCGTACCCGCGAGCCGGGCCCCCAGCGTCGCGACAAAGAACAACTCCGGCTGCACCGCCAGCTTGTTCGCAATGGACAGACGTGGATCGCGTTGCGGCCGGCTCTTGTCGCCATACTCGGGAAACGCCTGCTGCCACAGCGCGATGACCGCGTCTGCGTCCGCGCGCTCGAAGCAACGGATAACGAGCGGCGTTTCGGCCATGGCGGCGTTCATAGCGAATCGAGTACCGAGCGAAGCATCGTCATCATCTGGTCGATTTCGTCGGTGCTCACGTTGAGCGCGGGCATGAAGCGCAGCAGGTTCGGGCGCGCCGCGTTGAGCAGCAAGCCGTCCGGCTGCATCAGCCGCGCTTTTTCCACGATCTGCGGTCCGATGTCCTTGCCGAGCAGCAGTGCGCGCAGCAACCCCTCCCCGCGCTCGCCCTCGAAGCCGCGCTCGGCCGAAAGCTCGAGCAGCCGTTCGCGCAGGTACTCGCCACGCGCGCGTACGCCTTCGAGGAAGCCCGGCGCCGTCAACTGCGAAATCACCGAGTAGCCCACAGCCGTCATCAGTGGGTTGCCATTGTAGGTACCGCCCTGGTCGCCTGCTTCGAAAACGGTGACTTCCTCTTTCGCCAGCAGTGCGGCGAGCGGAACGCCGCCGCCGATGCCCTTGCCGAGCGTCATGATGTCAGGCTCGACGCCCGCGAGCTCGTAGGCGAAGAGGGTGCCCGCCCGCCCGCATCCGCTTTGCACTTCGTCGACGATGAGAAGCAGCCCATGGCGCTTCGTCAGCTCGCGCAGCGCCTGCATGAACTCGCGCGTGGCCGGAATGACGCCGCCTTCGCCTTGAATCGGCTCGAGCATGACGGCCACCGTCTTTTCGCCGATCAGGCGCTCGACCGATGCGATGTCGTTGAGCTCGGCCTTCGGAAAGCCAGGCACCTGCGGGGCGTAGATGGTGTCCCAGCCCGCCTTGCCGCTCGCCGACATGGTCGCGAGCGTGCGGCCATGGAAGCTGTGGTCGAACGTGATGATTTCGTATGCGCCGTTTCTGAACTTGCGACCCCACTTGCGCGCGAGCTTGATTGCACCTTCGTTCGCTTCGGCGCCACTGTTGGCGAAGAACACCTTGTCGAACACGCTGTGTTCGGTGAGCAGGCCCGCCAGTCGTGCCATCGGCTCGTTGTAGAACGCCGGCGACGGATTGATGAGCTGTCGCGCCTGCTTTTCGAGCGCCTCGATCATGCCGGGATTGCAGTGCCCCAGGCTGTTCACCGCCCAACCCTGGATGAAATCCAGATAGCGTTTGCCTTCGTTGTCATAGAGCCACGAGCCCTCGCCGCGCGTGAAGACGATGTCGGGGCGGTTGGTGATGTACATCAGCGACTGGGTCGGGTACTCGTTGAAATGCATGGGGCGGCTCCCGGAAAAATGAAGAACGTGTGGGCTCAGAGTTCAGGAAAAAGAAAAAAGCCACGGGGATCCGTGGCTTTCACTCATCAACCGGTTTCGCGCCTTAAGCTTGCTTGGCGCGCATCCGCGACGTGCCGACGGCTTCCCATGCGGGCAGCGAGCGGCGACGTCGGAGGGCGGAATGGATACGGTTCATGCGCGCAAGAATACGACACGATGGGCGACGATGCAATCGCCGTGGCGTGACGGCGTCACCCTGCCGTCACACTGCGTTTGCCAGATCGGCTTCGCTCGTGAACGAATCGGCGTAGAACTCGTCGGCCGGCAACTGGTGATGGGCCGTGAAGTCGCGCAGCGCGGCTTCGACCATGACGGGGGCGCCGCACGCGTACACCTGGTAGCCGGACAGGTCGGGCAGATCCTCGATCACGGCGCGGTGCACGAAGCCCGTGCGGCCGGTCCAGGCGTCGGACGGATCGGGTTCGGACAGCACCGGCACGAACTTGAAGTTCGGGTGGTCCTTCGCCCATTGCTCGGCGAGATCCAGGTAGTAGATGTCCTTCTTGCGGCGGCCGCCCCAATAGAGCGTCATCGGCCGCTCGACGTTCTTGTAGAACGCATGTTCGACGATGGCCTTGATCGGTGCGAAGCCGGTGCCCGACGCGAGCAGGACGATCGGTTTGTCGGAATCCTCGCGCAGGAAGAACGTGCCGAGCGGCCCTTCGAAACGAAGGATGTCGCGCTCCTTCATCGTGTTGAACACATGTTCGGTGAACACGCCGCCCTTCATGTGGCGGATGTGCAGCTCGATCGGACCTTCCTCGTGCGGCCCGCTTGCCATCGAGTAGCTGCGGCGCTTGCCGTCCTTCAGAATGAACTCGATGTACTGACCGGCCAGATATTGCAGCCGCTCGTTGGCAGGAAGCTGGAGCTTGAGCACGGCGACGTCGTCGGCCTTGCGCTCGATCGCGTTGACGCGGCAAGGCAGCTTCTTGACCTGCATGTCGCCCACGCCCGAGATCTCGCGAATGTCGATGACGAGATCGGTCGTGGCCGTGGCGCAGCAAAAGAGTGCCATGCCCCGCGTCTTCTCGTCGTTCGACAGTGCCGACGACGAGTGCGCCCGCTGCTCGAGTTCGCCGGAGACGACGGTGCCCTTGCACGAGCCGCATGCGCCGTTCTTGCAGCCGTACGGCAACCCGATGCCTTGCCGCAACCCGGCCGTGAGCACCGGCTCGTCGGGTTCCACTTGAAATTGCCGGCCGCTTTGCTTGAGCGTTACGTTGTATGCCATAGTTTTCGAAACGAAGAAGGGAAATCCTCGCGCTTGCGTGCAGCCGGCGCGCAAACCGCCCGACGGCTACAATGCGCGCCATGAAGACGACACGACTCAGCCGGCGCCAGCGCGTGCTCATCGTCGGATGCGGTGACATCGGCCTGCGCGCGGCACGCCTCATGCTCACCCGCGCCGCCCGGCCACGCATCATTGCGCTGACGAGCCGCCCCGAGCGCGCTGCCGAGTTGCGCGCAGCGGGTCTGACGCCGATCGTAGGCGATCTCGACGCTGCCCGTGGCATCAGGCGGCTCGCCGGGATCGCACAGACCGTCCTGCATCTTGCTCCGCCCGCGCCGCACGGCCAGACGGACGCGCGTACCCGGGCCCTCCTGGCAACGCTCTCGGCGCCGGCGCCGCTGCGCCCCGCGCGGCAGGTGCTCGCCACGACGGCGTTGCCGCGCGACATGCGACCCTGGCCCCTGCGGGTTGGACGGGCTATTGTAACCGACAGGCGCGAGTCGGCCGGCCTGCGACGCGTGCGTCTCATCTATGCGAGCACGACGGGCGTCTACGGCGATTGCGGTGGGGCGCTTGTCGACGAAACGCGGAAGGTGAACCCGGTCAACGCGCGCGCCAAGCGGCGCGTGGCCGCCGAGCGGCAGCTGCGCGCGGCGACGGCGCGGGGCGTGCTCGCCGCCAGCATCGTGCGCATTCCGGGCATCTATGCGGCTGGGCGTTTGCCGCTCGCGCGCATCGAGCAGCGCCTTCCCGCGCTCGTCGACGAGCAGGACGTTTATACGAACCATATTCACGCGGACGATCTCGCCGCGATCATGCTGCGGGCGATACGCCGCGCGGGCACGTCGCGTATCGTGCATGCAAGCGACGATACGGTGCTGAAAATGGGGACTTACTTCGATCGCGTGGCGGACGCTTACGGGTTGCCCCGCGTACCGCGCGTCACGCGCGACGAAGCGCGCAGTCAGCTCACGCCGCTTACGCTGTCGTTCATGTCGGAGTCGCGGCGTCTCGCGAACCGGCGCCTCAAGCGTGAACTGCGCGTGACGCTGCGCTATCCGAGCGTCGACGACTTCCTCGCCGGCGTGCGCGTCAAGTGAACGAAGGCAGTGCCTCGAGCAGGACGAAGCACAGCAATGCGCCGATGAGCGCACCGATCAGGTTGGGGTGATAGCGGCGCTTGACGTGCATTGCAACGAGCAATGCGCCGATGACGATCGCACCCAGCGCGGCGAAAGCGAGTGTCATGAACGAAAGTTCGAAAACATTGGCGACGACCATGGCGCTCCTCCCATGCCGCTTTTTAATAGTTCGTACTACGAAGTATAGGGTGGTTCGGTCCCCGTGGAGCAGGCACTCAGGGTAAGCGAGCGGTCATTCGATTGCAGAGCGGGTGCGCAAGCGTACGCACGCGGCGGCGCCCAGCCGGCGCCGCCGTGCTTAGCCCGCTCGCAGCGCTGCGAGATCGGCGTCGTCGAGCCAGCGCCACTGGCCCGGCGCGAGCACCGGGGGCAGCGCAAGGGCGCCGATGCGCTCGCGGTGTAGCGCGTCGCACCGGTTGCCGGCCGCGGCGATCATGCGCTTCACCTGATGATATTTGCCTTCGTTGACCGTCAGCTCGAGGAGCCGTTCGGCGCGTGCCGTCGCCGCGGCCGCCGCGATCGGTTTTGTCTCGCCGTGCAGCAGCACGCCGTTGCGCAGCGCCGAAAGCTGCGTGTCGTCGAGCGGGTGCCGCGTGGTGGCGAGGTAGGTTTTGGGCACTTTGCGTTTCGGCGCGGTGTAAGCATGAACGAACTGGCCGTCGTCCGAGAGCAGCAGCAGGCCAGTCGTATCTTCGTCGAGCCGGCCGACGCATTGCACGCCGCGCGCGAGGAGCGGCGCCGGCAGCAGGCTGAACACGCTCAAATGATGCTGCGGCTCGCGCGAGCACTCGTAGCCGGCCGGCTTGTTGAGCATCAGATAGGCGCGTGAGCGATAGGGCCAGGCTTGCCCGTCGACTTCGAACACGAGCGCGTCGGTGTCGAATTCCATGTCCGGGTCGCTCATGGGCTGGCCGTTCACCCGCACGCGGTCCCCCGCGATCAATGCCCGGCACTGGCGCCGCGAGCCGAAGCCTTGCGTGAAGAGAATGTTTTCGAGGTTCATGGGGGGGCGAGAGACGATCGGCCGCATTCTAGCAAGGCGCAAGCGGCCGATCGCCGTGCTGTCGCCGTGCTGATCGCCGTGCTTGATCCGGGCGGCAAGGGTCGTCGATAATCGTCTGCTTTGAACCCGTTCGCGCCCGCCGCGTATGGCTCGCTTCGACGGCCCCCGCTTACAGAAGACCGGCTCGCTCCTGGGATTGCTCGCGATCCTGCTGGTCACGCTCGCCCCCGTTGTCTCGCAAATGCTTGCGGCGCAGGCCCGGGAAGTCGTTTCCGGCCACCCGGGCGCGACAGCCGCAGCGGTTTGCACCGCGCGTGCCGACGCAACGGTGGGCGGGCGCGAGCCCGGACATGCCGCGCATGCCGCCTTGCATCTCGGCGCATGCATCTACTGCGGACTGCTGTTTCATCTGCCAGTACTGCCCGGCATCGGCCGCACGTTCGCCGCGGGCGACTCGTGCGCACCGTTGGCGATCGTGCGAACCGACGAGCGCCGGGCTCCGGCGCAGCGGTTTCCGGCCGGCAAGCCGCGTGCCCCCCCGGCTTCTTTCCGTTCCTTTTTGCCTGCCCCCATCGCTCGGGCCTGAGCGATGGGGGGCCTCTGCGACGCCATACGCCCGATTCCGCGTGCCGCGTCGCGCGATTTCCGGACGCGCAACGATGCAGGCTCCGCGCCGGTTGCGCCGATCCCTTTTGAAGGAACAATCATGCAAGTCACTCTCAAATACTCGATGCGCGCCTTCGCGGCCGCGATGCTTTTCGCCGCCGCTCAGCTCGCCCAGGCTCATGCGCACATGACGCGGGCGGAGCCTGCCGTGGGCGCGGCTGTCGCCGCCCCGAAGCAGGTGACGCTCGAATTCGACGACGCGCTCGAGCCCGCCTTCAGCTCGGTCGAGGTGACCGATGCCGCCGGCAAGACGGTCACGAGCGGCAAATCACGCATCGACGGCCACGACAAAAAGCGTATGTCGGTCGATCTCGAGACACTCACCCCTGGCACTTATCGTGTGAAGTGGGTTGCGGTGGCCGCGGATGGGCACCGGACCGAGCGCAGCTATACGTTCGACGTCAAGCACTGACGGCGGGCCGTCCGATCGCGGGCGGCCTTAGCGGCCGCCCGCGATCGCTTTGTGCAAGACGTCCTTCAGCGACGCGAAAACCGGATTGTCGTTGTCGCGCCGATGAACGAAGAGCAGCTCGACAGGGCTTGCCGGCACCGTGCGCACAGGCCGGTAGACCACGCCTTCGAACTGCAGCATCGCCGCCGCAGCCGGAATCAGCGCCACGCCGATGCCCGCGCGCACGAGCGCCAGCATCGAGTGGATCTGGCTCACGTATTCGACGATGTCGGGCAACACGCCCGCGCGCTCGAGCAGCCCGCTCACGAGTTGATGGAAGTAGCGGGCCTCGTAGGGCGAATACATCAGCAGCGGCTTGCCCGCGCAATCGCCGAGCGCGGGGCGCGCCGGCCAGAGCGGCGCCGCCGAGGCCGGCAACGCGAGCACGAGCGCCTCGCGCGTGCAGGGGCGCGCGACGAGTTCGCCATGCTCGACCGGGGGCCGCAGCAGGCCCACATCGATCTGGCGCGCATCCAGTGCTTCGAGTTGCGCGCCGCTGACCATTTCCTTGAGCGTGAGCCGCACGCCCGACGAGGCGCCGCGCACGGCACTCACGAGCGAGGGCAGCAGGCCGTAGCCGACCGACGCCGTGAACCCGATCGCGAGCGTGCCGGCGGCGCCCGTCGCGACGCGTCGCGCAGTGGCGGCCGCTTCGTCGGCGAGGCGCAGGATGCGCGCGGCATCGGGCAGGAAGCTGCGGCCGGCGGCCGTAAGGCGCACCGCCCGGCTGCTGCGCTCGAACAATTCCGTGCCCACCTGATGCTCGAGCAGGCGGATCTGTCTGCTTAGCGGCGGCTGCGTCATGTGCAGGCGTTCCGCTGCACGCCCGAAGTGAAGCTCCTCGGCCACGGCCACGAAGCAACGAAGCTGGCTCAGTTCGAACATCGATTCAAAACCTGTATTAATCGAGTCAGTCGTTATCTTGGACGTGAATCGTTCGCGGTGCAAGAATCGCTCCATTCTTCGTTAGGAACGCGACTCACGCGCCACGCAACCATGACCCGCTATACCCCCACCGAATTCGCTCGCCAGATCGGCACCGGGCTGCTGTCGTTCCCGGTCACTCACTTCAAGGACGACCTTTCGTTCGACGAGAATGCCTACCGTGCCAACCTCGACTGGCTGTTCAGCCATCCGGCGGCGGGCCTGTTCGCGGCAGGCGGCACCGGCGAGTTCTTCTCGCTGACGCCCGCCGAGGTGTCGCGCGTCGTGCGTGCGGCCGTGGAGGAAACGGGCGGGCGCGTGCCCGTCATCGCGCCCGCCGGCTACGGCACCGCGATGGCCAAGGAGTACTGCCAGGCCGCGCAAGCCGCCGGTGCCGACGGCATTTTGCTGCTGCCGCCGTACCTGACCGAGGCGGCCTCCGACGGTGTGGCCGCGCATGTCGAGCAGGTATGCAAATCGACCGACCTCGGCGTCATCGTCTACAACCGTGCCAACCAGGTGCTCGACGAAGTGGCGCTCGAGCGTCTGGCCGAGCGGTGCCCGAACCTCGTCGGCTTCAAGGACGGCGTAGGCGATCTCGAACTGATGACGCGCATCCATGCCCGCCTCGGCGATCGCTTCACCTACATCGGCGGGCTGCCGACAGCCGAGACGTTCGCGCTGCCGTACCTGACGCTCGGTGTGACGACCTACTCGTCGGCGATCTTCAACTTTCTGCCGAAGTTCGCGCTCGAGTTCTACGCGGCCGTTCGCGCCAACGATCATGCCAAGGTGTATGCGGAGCTGAACAAGTTCGTGCTGCCGTACATCGCGCTGCGCAACCGTAAGCGCGGCTACGCCGTGTCGATCGTGAAGGCCGGGATGCGCGTGATCGGCCGCAGCGCCGGCCCTGTGCGCACCCCGCTCACCGATCTGACCGACGCGGAGCTCGCCGAGCTGGCCCAACTCGTATCGCGCGTGCAAGAGGTTCAGGCATGACGATCGGCGGGGAGCTCTTGATCGGGGCGTCGCGCGTGGCCGGCGAAGCCGGCGAGATTCGCGCGGTGAACGCCTCGACCGGCGAAACGCTCGAGCCGGCTTTCTCGCTCGCGAGCCTCTCGCAGGTGGCCGAGGCCTGTGCGTTGGCGGAGGCCGCTTTCGACGTCTATCGCGAAACGGTGCCCACGGCGCGTGCGGTGTTTCTCGAGACGATCGCAGCCGAAATCGAGGCGCTCGGCGACGAACTGATCGAGCGGGCGATGGCCGAGACGGGCTTGCCCCGCGCGCGGCTCGAAGGCGAGCGCGGCCGCACCTGCAATCAGTTGCGCCTTTTCGCTCAGCTTGCGCGCAGCGGCGACGCCCTCGATGTGCGCATCGATCATGCGCTGCCCGATCGCAAGCCGCTGCCGCGTTCGGACCTGCGCATGCGCCGCGTGGCCATCGGCCCCGTGGCCGTCTTCGGCGCCAGCAACTTCCCGCTCGCGTTTTCGGTGGCGGGCGGCGATACGGCCGCGGCGCTGGCGGCGGGTTGCCCGGTCGTGGTGAAGGCGCATTCGGCGCATCCGGGCACGTCGGCACTCGTCGGGCGCGCCATGCAGGCAGCCGTCGCACGCTGCGAGCTGCCGCCGGGCGTGTTCTCGCTGATCTTCTCCGAGAAGGAGAAATCGGCCGCGCTCGTGGCCGATCCGCGCATCCAGGCGGTCGGCTTCACCGGCTCGCGCGCGGGCGGTGTCGCACTGATGCGCATCGCGCAGTCGCGTCCGCAGCCGATTCCCGTTTATGGCGAGCTGAGCGCGGTGAATCCCGTGTTCCTGCTGCCGGCGGCGCTCGATGCACGCGCCGAAGCACTCGGCGCTCAGTTCGTCGATTCGCTCACGCTCGGCGCGGGCCAGTTCTGCACGAACCCGGGCCTCTTGCTCGCTATCGACGGCCCCGGCCTCGAACGCTTCCTTGCCGCAGCCGGCAAGACGCTCGCGGAACGCGCCGCGCAGACGATGCTGACGCCCGGCATTTGCGACGCCTACCGCCGCGGGGTGGATCGGCTCGAGCATGAGCCGAACGTGCGCTGCGTCGCGCGCGGGCTCGGCAGCAACGAGCCGAATCGCGGGCAGGCCGGTATTTTCACGACCGACGCCGACAGTTTTCTCGCGCAGAGCGCACTGCACGAGGAGATTTTCGGCGCGGCCTCGCTCGTCGTACGTTGCCGCGATGCGGCCCAGCTCACGGCGCTCGCCCGCTCCGTGGAAGGTCAGTTGACGGCGACACTGCATCTGAATGCCGACGACGCACGCGACACGGTACTTGCGCGCGCGCTCTTGCCCACGCTCGAGCGCAAGGCGGGCCGCATTCTCGTGAACGGCTGGCCGACGGGCGTCGAAGTCACGCATGCAATGGTGCATGGCGGGCCGTGGCCCGCGACCACCGATGGCCGGTCGACGTCGGTCGGCACGGCCGCCATCGAGCGCTTCGTGCGGCCGGTCTGCTATCAGGACATGCCTGAGCAACTGTTGCCCGAAGCGCTGCATGAAGGCAACCCGTGGGGTGTGAGGCGTCTCGTCGACGGCCGCACGAGTTTGAGCGAGCACGTTTGATGGCTTGACGAAAGGCCGGCCTTGCGCCGGCCAATGATCGGGCGATGCGGCGCGACAAGTCGCTCGCTCATTGCAGCAGGAGGAGACAAATGGATATCAAGGCCCCAGCCGCGGATGCCCGCAGCACCCCGACCGCCGCGCGCGCCACGCGCGTGCGCTTTCTGATCCTGGCGATGCTGTTTCTCGTCACGACGATCAATTACGCCGACCGCGCCACCGTGTCGATCGCCGGCTCGGCGATGCAAAAGGACCTCGGCATCAGCCCGGTGGCCCTTGGCTATATCTTTTCGGCCTTCGGCTGGTCCTATGTGATCGCGCAGTTGCCCGGCGGCTGGCTGCTCGACAAATTCGGCTCGCGCCGCGTGTACGGCGTGAGCATTCTCGTCTGGTCGATCTTCACGCTGATGCAAGGCACGATCGGCTTTCTGGCCGGCGCATCGGCGGTGGCGGCCGTGTTTGCCCTGCGCTTTCTCGTCGGTGTGGCTGAAGCACCGGCCTTCCCGGCGAACAGCCGCATCGTCGCGGCCTGGTTCCCGGCCAACGAGCGCGGCACCGCATCGGCGATCTTCAATTCGGCGCAATATGCGGCCACCGTCATCTTCGCGCCGCTGATGGCGTGGATCGTGCACGGCTTCGGCTGGCACGAAGTATTCCTCGTGATGGGTGTGATCGGCATCATCGTGGCCCTGATCTGGCAACTCGTCGTGCGCGATCCGAAGGAACATCCGCGCGTCAATCGCGAAGAGATCGAGTACATCGAAGCGGGCGGCGGCCTCGTCGACATCGACCGCAAGAACGTCTCGGCGAAGCGTCAGGGCCCCAACGTCGCCTATATCAAGCAGTTGCTGCGCAACCGGATGCTGATGGGCGTCTATATCGCGCAGTACTGCATCAATGCGCTGACGTATTTCTTCATCACCTGGTTCCCGATCTACCTCGTGCAGGCACGCGGTATGTCGATCCTGAAGGCCGGCTTCGTTGCTTCGGTGCCCGCCATCTGCGGCTTCCTCGGCGGGATTCTCGGCGGCATCATCTCCGATGCGCTGCTGCGTCGCGGGTCATCGCTGTCAGTGGCGCGCAAGGTGCCCATCGTGCTCGGCATGCTGCTCTCGATGAGCATGGTGATCTGCAACTACGTCGACGAGCAGGTCATCGTCGTCGCGGTCATGGCACTCGCATTCTTCGGCAAGGGCCTCGGCGCGCTCGGCTGGGCCGTCAACTCCGACACGGCGCCGAAGCAGATCGCTGGTCTTTCGGGCGCCCTCATGAACACGTTCGGCAACCTGTCGAGCATCACGACGCCGATCGCCGTAGGCTATATCGTCGGCAAGACGCACTCGTTCAACGGCGCGCTCGTCTTCGTTGGTCTGCACGGACTCATCGCATGCGTGTGCTATCTGTTCATCGTCGGCAAGATTCAGCGCGTGGAACTCAAGCTCGACGCGTGAGCTGGCGCAGTCCTCTACTGCTGTATCGGATAAATCGAACAACGAAAGGAGCATTGGAAGGTGGAGCGGCATACGATCGATGAAGTTCAAGGAGGCGCCACACCGCGCGTCACGAGCATGCGCGTGATCCCCGTTGCGGGACGCGACAGCATGCTCATGAACCTGTGCGGCGCGCATGCTCCGTTCTTCACGCGCAACCTCGTGCTGCTGACCGATTCGGCCGGCCGCACGGGCGTGGGCGAGGTGCCGGGCGGCGAGGGCATTCGCGGCGCGCTCGAGCGTGTGGTGCCGCTCGTCGTCGATACGTCGATCGGCCGCCTGAACGGTACGCTCAACGCCGTGCGCCGCGCACTCGGCGGTGCCGAAGACGCGCACCGCGGCACCGTCTACGAAGTGACGTCGCAAGCCGAGGCCGCCGTGCTGCGTCAGCCGCACGAGATCAACCTGCGCATGGACAACGTGCTCACCGCGATCGAAGCGGCGCTGCTCGATCTGCTCGGCCAGCACCTTGGCGTGCCCGTGGCCGAACTGCTCGCGAACGGCCAGCAGCGCGACCGGGTGCCGATGCTCGCGTACCTCTTCTACATCGGCGATCGCGCCAGGACCGACCTGCCTTACCTCGACGGCGCGAAGGCGCGCGACGGCTGGCTGCGGCTGCGCCACGAGCGCGCGCTGACGCCGGCCGAGATCGCCCGGCTCGCCGAGGCGGCACACGAGCGCTACGGTTTCGCCGACTTCAAGCTGAAGGGCGGCGTGATGGACGGCGACGACGAGATGCAGGCGATCGCCGCGATCAAGGCGCGTTTTCCAAACGCGCGCGCGACGCTGGATCCGAACGGCGCGTGGTCGCTCGACGAGGCGATCCGGCTTTGCCGTGGCCAGGGCCATCTGCTGGCCTATGCGGAAGATCCCTGCGGCCCCGAAAACGGCTATTCGGGCCGCGAGACGATGGCCGAGTTCAAGCGCGCCACCGGCATTCCGACGGCGACGAACATGATCGCGACCGACTGGCGGCAACTCGGCCATGCAGTTTCGCTGCAGGCGGTCGATATCCCGTTGGCGGACCCGCACTTCTGGACGATGCAGGGGTCGGCCCGCGTGTCGCAGCTCACGAGCGAATGGGGCCTCACGTGGGGTTCCCATTCGAACAACCATTTCGATGTGTCGCTCGCGATGTTCACGCACGTGGCGGCGGCGGCCCAGGGTCGTATCACCGCGATCGACACGCATTGGATCTGGCAGGAGAGCGAGGAGCGCCTCACGCGCGAACCGTTCGAGATCGAAGGCGGCATGGTGGCGGTGCCCCAGCGGCCGGGCCTCGGCATCGAGATCGACCTCGAGCGCGTGGAGCAGGCGTACGCCCTCTACAAGTCGCTCGGCAGCGGCGCGCGCGACGATGCCGCGGCGATGCGCTATCTCGTGCCGGGCTGGACCTACGATCCCAAGCGCCCGAGCTTCGGGCGCGCCGTACGCGGCGCGCAGGCGCTCTGACTAGAGACACAGGCAACCGTATCTGCAATCGGAAATCACGATGTCCAACGCTTCCTCTAAAACCCCCGTCGTCGCGCGCATGCGCGTGATTCCCGTCGCCGGGCGCGACAGCATGCTGCTGAACCTCAGCGGCGCGCACGGTCCCTTTTTCACGCGCAACGTCGTCGTCCTCGAAGACAGCGAGGGCCGCGCGGGCGTGGGCGAGGTGCCGGGCGGGGAAGGGATCCGCCGTACGCTCGAAGAAGCGGCCGCACTCGTGGTCGGCGCGCCGATCGGCCGCTGGCAGGACGTGCTGAACGCGGTGCGCCGGCAGTTCGCCGACCGCGACTCGGGCGGACGCGGCACGCAAACGTTCGATCTGCGCATCGCCGTGCATGCCGTGACCGCCATCGAAGCGGCGCTGCTCGATCTGCTCGGCCAGCACCTCGAGGTACCCGTGGCGGCGCTGCTCGGCGAAGGGCAGCAACGCTCGCATGTACCGATGCTCGGCTACCTCTTTTACGTCGGCGAACGCGAGCGCACGGCGCTCGACTATCGCAGCGAGCGCGATGCCGACGACGCCTGGTTCCGCCTGCGCAACGAACCGGCGCTCACGCCCGACGCCGTCGTAGCGCTCGCGGCCGCCGCGCGCGAGCGCTACGGCTTCCGCGATTTCAAGCTGAAGGGCGGCGTGCTCTCCGGCGAAGAGGAAATCGCCGCCGTCACGGCGCTCGCGAAGCGCTTTCCCGATGCGCGCATCACGCTGGATCCGAACGGCGCATGGTCGCTTGCGGAAGCGGTGCGGCTGTGCCGCGACAAGCACGACGTGCTTGCTTATGCCGAGGATCCTTGCGGCGCCGAGAACGGCTATTCGGGCCGCGAGATCATGGCGGAGTTCCGCCGTGCCACGGGCCTGCCGACCGCCACGAACATGATCGCAACCGACTGGCGCCAGTTCGGCCATGCCGTGTCGTTGCAATCGGTCGACATCCCGCTTGCCGACCCGCACTTCTGGACGATGCGCGGCTCGGTGCGCGTGGCGCAGCTCTGTGCGGAGTGGGGGCTCACCTGGGGATCGCACTCGAACAATCACTTCGACATCTCGCTCGCGATGTTCACGCACGTGGCGGCGGCGGCACCGGGCCGGATCACGGCAATCGACACCCACTGGATCTGGCAGGACGGCCAGCGCCTCACCCGCGAGCCGTTTAAGATCGTCGAAGGGCAGGTGGCCGTGCCCAAGCGCGGCGGCCTTGGGGTCGAGATCGACGAGGAAGCGCTGGCGGCGGCGCACGCGCTTTATCTTGAGCACGGGCTCGGCAGCCGCGACGACGCGGTGGCGATGCAGTACCTCATTCCGGGATGGACGTTCGACAACAAACGTCCGTGCCTCGTGCGCTGAAGCGGGTTCGCGCGACGCACGCAGTAACGATGTCACGATGGAGTCTCTAGCAATGTCCGTTTCTTCAACCGCGCCCGAGCAGGCTGCCGAGCGCGCTCTCACGATCCGCGTCGACGAGCGCGACAACGTCGCCATCGTCGTCAACGCGCGCGGACTGCCCGCGGGCACGGCGCTCGACGACGGCACCGTCCTTGCGCAGGGCGTGCCGCAAGGGCACAAGGTGGCGCTGGCCGATATCGCCGAGGGCGAGGCGGTGGTGCGCTATGGCGAGATCATCGGCTATGCGTCGCGCGCGCTGCCGCGCGGCAGCTGGGTAGACGAGCATGCGGTGCAGTTGCCACAGCCGCCCGCACTCGACGCGCTGCCGCTCGCCACGCGCAAGGCGCCCGATCTGCCGCCGCTCGAAGGCTATACGTTCGAGGGGTACCGCAACGCGGACGGCACGGTAGGCACGAAGAACGTGCTCGGCATCATGACGAGCGTGCAGTGCGTGGCGGGCGTGACCGACTATGTCGTCGATCGCATCAAGCGCGAGTTGATGCCGCGTTATCCGAACGTCGACGACGTCGTGGCTCTCACGCACACGTATGGCTGCGGCGTGGCGATCAATGCGCCCGCGGCGATCGTGCCGATCCGTACGCTGCAGAATCTGGCCGTGAACCCGAACTTCGGTGGCGAAGTGCTCGTGATCGGGCTTGGCTGCGAAAAACTCGTGCCCGAGCGGCTCGTGCCGTCGCAGCTCGCGCCGGGCGGCCGGATTCCGATCGAAGTGGCCGGCAAGGCCGAGTCGCCCGTGATGTCGCTGCAAGACGAGGCATACCACGGCTTCGGCGAAATGGTCGATGCGATCCTCGAGATGGCCGACAAGCGCCTCGCGCGGCTCAACGAACGCCGCCGCGAGACGTGCCCGGCTTCGGACCTCGTCATCGGCGTGCAGTGCGGCGGCAGCGACGCGTTCTCGGGCGTGACGGCCAATCCCGCGGTGGGCTATGCGGCCGATCTGATCGTGCGCGCCGGTGGCACCGTGATGTTCTCGGAAGTGACGGAGGTGCGCGACGCAATCCATCTGCTTACGCCGCGTGCCGTCGACGAGGAAGTGGGGCGCGCGCTGCTGCGCGAGATGGCGTGGTACGACGATTATCTGAGCGGCGGCCGTGCCGACCGCAGCGCGAACCCCTCGCCCGGCAACAAGCGCGGCGGGCTGTCGAACGTGGTGGAGAAGGCGCTCGGCTCGATCGTGAAGTCGGGCACGAGCCCGATCGTCGACGTACTTGGCCCTGGCGAGAAGATGCGCCGCAAGGGGCTCATCTTCGCGGCCACGCCCGCGAGCGATTTCGTCTGCGGCACGCTGCAGCTCGCCTCGGGTATCAACCTGCAAGTGTTCACAACCGGCCGCGGTACCCCTTACGGCCTCGCCATGGCACCCGTCATCAAGGTCTCGACGCGCAAATCGCTCTCCGAGCGCTGGCACGATCTGATCGACCTCGACGCCGGCCGGATCGCCACGGGCGAGAAGACGATTGCCGATATCGGCTGGGAGCTGTTCCAGATGATCCTGGACGTGGCGAGCGGCCGCAAGGAGGTCTGCGCGGACAAGCTTGGGCTGCGCAACGATCTCGTTCTGTTCAATCCGGCTCCGGTGACCTGACATGACAACCGATATCCAGATGGCTGCCGATCCGCTCGACGGCATCAGCGTCCGCTGCGGCCGTATCCTGCTCACGGGCGCGGCGGGCAACCTCGGCCGCGTGCTGCGCGAGCGGCTCACGCGCTACTGCGACGTACTGCGCTCGTCCGACCTCGCCCCGCTCGCCGAGCTCGGCGAACGAGAAGAGTCGATGCCGTGCAATCTGGCCGACGCAAAGGCCGTCGATGCGCTCGTGCGCGGATGCGATGCGATCGTGCATCTGGGTGGCGTGTCGGTCGAGCGGCCGTTCGAGGAAATTCTGCCGGCGAACATCGAGGGTACTTACCATCTTTACGAGGCGGCGCGGCGCCACGGCGTGAAGCGCATCGTCTTCGCGAGCTCGAACCACGTCACCGGTTTTTATCGGCAAGACGAGGTGATCGGCCCCGAAGACCCGCCGCGCCCCGATGGCTACTATGGCATCTCGAAGGCGTTCGGCGAGCAGCTCGCGCGCTTTTACTTCGACCGCTACGGCATCGAGACGGTTTCGATCCGCATCGGCTCGTCGTTTCCCGAGCCGAAGGACCGCCGCATGCTGACGACGTGGCTCGGCTACGACGATCTCGAGCAGCTCGTGCGCCGCGCGATGTTCGTGCCGAACGTTGGCTGCCTCGTTGTATATGGTGTGTCGGCCAATCGCGACTGGTGGTGGAACAACGACGCGGCCGCGGCGAAGCTCGGCTACGTGCCGGCTCAAACGAGCGAGCCGTGGCGCGCGCGCATCGAGAACCAACAGGCGCCGCTTCCCGAAACGGATCCGGTGCGCCGTTATCAGGGCGGCGGGTTCGTCGTGGCGGGGCCATTCGGCGACTGAGGCGCACATGCTGCAGACGGTATCGGTCGAGCGGATCGGAGACATGCGATGCGAAGTGGGCGAAAGCCCGCTCTGGCTTGCGCACGCGGGCGTGCTTTATTGGACCGACATCACGGGCCGCAGGCTCTGGCGTTTCGATGAAGGAACCGGGCGCGCCGACAGTTGGGCCCTGCCCGAGATGGCCGGCTCGCTCGCGGCGATCGAGGGCGGTGGGCTCGCGCTCGCGATGGAATCGGGCATTTACCGTGTGCCGGTGCCGCAGCCTGGCGACATGATCGGCACGCCGCAGCCGCTCGCGCGCGTGGCGCACGCGCGCGCCGACATGCGCTTCAACGACGGCCGCTGCGACCGGCAAGGGCGCTTCATTGCCGGCACGATGGTGCTCGATACGGCGCTTGCATTGCCGCTCGGCATGCTGTTGCAGCTCGATACGGCGGGGCGCCGCTTCGAGACGCTCGAGCGCGGGCTCATCGTTTCCAACGGCTTGGCGTTCAGCCCCGACGGGCGCACCATGTATCTGTCCGACTCGCACGCGAGCCGTCAGACGGTCTGGGCCTTCGAATACGACGTCGACACGGGAAAGCCGTACAACCGACGTATCTTCATCGACATGACCGCGCACGCGGGCCGCCCGGACGGCGCGGCCGTCGATGCCGACGGCTGCTACTGGATCTGCGGCAACGACGCGGGGCAGGTGCATCGCTTCACGCCGGACGGCCGGCTCGATCGCAGCATCGAAGTGCCGGTGGCCAAGCCGGCGATGTGCGCATTCGGCGGCGAGCGGCTCGACACGCTTTACGTAACGTCGATCCGCACCGCGGACGATCCGCTTTCCGGGGCGCTCTTCGCGATGCGCCCCGGCGTGACAGGGTTACCGGAACCTGCGATGCGCTTATGACGCCGCAGGCCGGAAAAACGGGGGCGCGCCGCGAGGCACGCATTGAATCCAAGCAAACGGCATACAGGAAAAGGGACCATGCTTAACTACGGAGGAGACATGAAAGGTAAGCATTTCGTGCATCGCGCGGGCCGCATCGCGGCGGCGCTGTGCTTTTCGTTGACGGCGGCGGCGAGCTTCGCGGCCGACCCCGTCTCGCTGAACGTCGTCGACGTAGCGGGCAACCTCGCGTTGACCAAGGCCGGCTTCGAAGCATTCAAGGCGAAGTATCCGGACCTCGTCAGCAATATCACTTATACGAATGCGCCGGCGCCGCAACTGCCGGGCAAGATCAAGGCGATGCAAGGGGCGGGCCGCTCCGATATCGACCTCGTTCTCACGGGTACCGATGCGCTTGCCGCCGGCATCGAGCAAAAGCTCTGGATGAAACTGCCGGAGAAGATGCTCGGCGACGCGAACGGCAAATACGCGCCGGGTCCGAAGGAGATGCAAAAGCTCGCGCAGGGCGAAGGCCTCGAAGTAACGTTCATGCCGGCTGGCCCGCTCGTCGAATACAACCCCGCCAAGGTGCCGCCCGCCGAGGTGCCGAAGACGCCTGAGCAACTGCTCTCGTGGTGCAAGGCGCACCCGGGCAAGTTCATCTATGCGCGCCCCGCCAACTCGGGCCCGGGCCGCACGTTCCTGATGGGCCTGCCTTATATCCTCGGCGACAAGGACCCGCAGGACCCGGAGAAGGGCTGGGACAAGACGTGGGCCTTCCTCAAACAGCTCAACGAATGCGTGCCTTACTACGCCGGCGGCACGTCGGCCGTGATGAAGGAACTCGGCGAAGGTACGCGTGACATGACCGTCACCGTGACGGGCTGGGACATCAATCCGCGCGCGCTCGGCATCGTGCCCGCCGAGTTCAAGGTGCAACCGTTCGACAACATGAAGTGGGTCAACGATGCCCACTACATGGTCATTCCGAAGGGGGTGCCGAAGGAGAAGGTCGAAGTACTCGAGAAGATGATGAACTTCATGCTCGAGCCCGCGCAACAGGCGATGACCTACGACGACGGCTATTTCTATCCGGGCCCGGCGATCGATGGCCTCACGCCCTCGAACGCGCCCGAGAAGAGTCGCGTGGTGCTGCAGAAATTCGGTCGGCCCGAGTACGGCGGTTGGCTGAAGAAGTACCCGAACGTGCAGCCGCTGCCCGCCGACAAGATGGTCCAGGCGTTCCAGAAGTGGGACCGCGAGATCGGCTCGCAGAAGAAGTAACGCAAAGCGAACGCGGCGCGGCCGGCTCGACCGGCCGCGTCAGCCAGACGTCAGTCAGGAAATCATCATGAAGCATACTTTCGATCGGTTGCGTCTCAACTCGGTGTGTCGCAGCTTCGCCAACGCGGAAGGCGCGAACGTCGCAGCACTTCAAGGGCTCGATCTGAATATCGAACGCGGCGAGTTCATCGCGCTGCTCGGGCCGTCAGGATGCGGCAAGTCGACGGCGCTCAATTGCATCGCCGGCCTGCAGCCGCTCACAGGCGGTGAGATCTGGCTGGACGACAAACGTATCGACGTGCTGCCGCCCGAAAAGCGCGGCTTCGGCATGGTCTTTCAGAATTACGCGCTCTTTCCGCACATGAGCGTGCTCGACAACGTGGGCTTCGGCCTCAAGATGCGCGGCACGCCGAAGGCGGAAACCGAGCGCCGCGCGCGTGCCGCGCTGCAGCTCGTGCAACTTGTCGGACACGAGCACAAGCTGCCGGGCCAGCTCTCCGGTGGCCAGCAGCAGCGTGTTGCCATTGCGCGCGCGATCGTGATCGAGCCGCCCGTCGTGTTGATGGACGAGCCGCTCTCCAACCTCGATACGAAGCTGCGCATCGAAATGCGCGCCGAAATTCGCCGCATCCATGGCGAGCTCGAACGCGCGACGATCTACGTGACGCACGATCAGGACGAAGCCCTTTCGATGGCCGACCGCATCGTCGTCATGAAAGAAGGCGTGGTGCAGCAAGTCGCCTCCCCGAAGGAAGTCTACGGCCGCCCGCGCAATCTGCACGTCGCGCGGTTCATGGGATACCGCAACGTGGTGGCCTGCACGCTCGAGGGCACGGCGGGCGAGGGCGTGTCGGTGCAGGCGGGCGGCGTGAAATTCGTCGCCTCGGCGATGGAAGAGTTCGACTCGAAGTCGGCCATGCTCGCCATCCGCCCCGAAGACCTCGTGCGCGCGCAACCGGGTTCGCCCAATGCGTTCGAGGTCGATGTCGACGTTGTCGAATACGGCGGCCGCGATTCGCTGCTTTTCGTGAAGGCACCGTTTGGCCAGCTCTGGGCGCGCGTGGAAGGCGAGTTCGCCGAAGGCGAGCGCGTCACGCTGGCTGTCGCGAGCGATCGCGCGCTCGTCTACCGGCCGGAGCTCGCATCATGAGCGCGCTCTCGCTATCGGGCCCGCGCGACGCAAAGGGCTGGCTCGTCACCCCGGCTCTCGGGTTTATTCTGGCGCTCTTCGTCTACCCGTTCGCCTACGGCCTGATGCTTTCGTTCGAGCCGATGAACGGCGGTGGGATTCTCGCCAACTACACGACGTTCTTCACCGACAGCGCGATGTGGCCGACGGTCCTCGTGACGCTGAAGCTCGCCGTGCCCGCAACGATCATCAATGTCGGATTGTCGGTCCCCGCAGCGTTCGCGCTGCGGCGCAAGTCGCCGTATCAGAAGTTCGTGACGACGTTGCTCGTGATCCCCGTCACGCTAGGCACTGTGCTGATCGCCGACGGCATGCTGAGCTATTTCTCGCCGAACGGATGGTTTACGCAGGCGGTGCAGGCGCTCCATCTTTACGGCGACGAAGTCCGGCTCACACACAACTACTGGGGCGTGCTGATTTCGCTTGTCGTCTCGGGCTTTCCATTCGCGTTCCTGCTGACGCTCTCGTATGTGACCGGCATCGACCCGACGCTCGCGCGCGCGGCTGCGACGCTTGGCGCGGGCCCCTGGCAGCAGTTCCGGCAAGTCTATCTGCCGCTGCTCGTGCCTGGCCTCACCATGGCGGCATGCCTTTCGTTCGTGCAGGCGTTTTCGGTGTTTCCGTCCGCCGTCCTGCTCGGCGCGCCGGCGGGGCCGACGCGCGTGATTTCGATCGCCGCGTCCGAAGCCGCGTTCGAGAACTACGATTATTCGCTCGCCTCGACGATCGCCATCGTCATGGGCTTCGTGCAGTTGCTCGTCGTGGCCGGTATGTTGGGCGCTCGCCGCTTCTTCTATACAGGTCCGGTGACGGGAGGGAAAGGCTGATGACCACCGATAACCAAACTGCTCGCGCGCTGCCGCTGCGCGAGTCGCTGGGCGGCCGCGGCACGCAGTCGAACACGCGGCCGACCAAGCAGACCGAAGGCGTGGGCTCGCGCCTGTGGCGCGTGCTCGTCTGGGGCGTCATGGCGTTCTTCCTGCTCAACGTGCTGCTGCTGATCGCCACCGTGGCCGTGAATTCGATCGCGACGCGCTGGTTCGGCACGCCTTTGCCGCAGGGTTTCACGCTGCACTGGTACGCGCAGGCATGGAGCGACTTTCAGCTCTCGAGCGTGCTGTGGGTGACCGTCGAAGTCGTCGGCGCCGTCGTACTGCTGTCGATCGCGCTCGGCGTGCCGGCCGCTTATGCGCTCGCTCGGGCGCAGTTCCCCGGCAAGCGCATTGCGATGCTCGTGTTCTTGTTGCCGCTCATGGTGCCGCCCGTCACGTACGGCATCCCGATGGCCACCGTCATGTACAAGGTGGGGTTGGCCGGTACGCTCGGCGGCGTGATTCTCGCGAACCTCGTGCCTGCGCTGCCGTTCGTGATTCTCGTCATGACGCCGTTCATCGAGCAGATCGACCCGAACCTCGAGGCGGCCGCACGCATCTTCGGTGCGAACACGGCGCGCTATTTCCGCCATGTGCTGCTGCCGCTGCTCGTGCCGGGCATGCTCGCCGCGGGCCTGCTCGTGCTCGTGCGCACGATCGGCATGTTCGAGCTCACGTTCTTTACGGCCGGGCCCAGCACGCAGACGCTCGTCGTCGCACTCTATTACGCCGTGTTCTCGACGGGCGTACGGGCGCCGCAGGCAATCGATGCGATGGCGATGATCTACATGGGCATCACGCTCGTGTGGGTGATCATCGCGCTGCAGTTCGTGAGCCCGACGCAGCTCGTCTCGCGTGTGAAGGAGCAGCGCTGAGCCAGATGAGCCATTGCCGCGGCGACCGTTCGCCGCGGTTGTCGCTGTGGTATCCACCTTCGGCTTCTCGTCAACGGCTGATAACGAGAAAGTGGATGCCGGCCCCGGCAAGTTGCTGAGCATCGATTCGATCGCTGTTCGGCGGTGAGGCGAGCGCGAGGTGGGCAAGGGGCGGCTTGCGATCGAGCAACAAGCAGGAGCCAGGAAGTGCAATCGAAACGCATGGGCAATATGCGTTGATGGATGATCGAGCTCATCGCGTGATTGGCATCGTCGGTCTCATTTGGAGCGCGCACAGGTTCTCGCTTTATCGGTCGCCCGCGCAGCAAAGGCGGCTCTCTCGGCCGCCGAATGCGAGTACATTCTCGCGGGGCAGGAGCCACCGCATGCAAGTGTGCTTGCCGAGTCGCCTTGGAAGCAGATCATCGCGAGCCGGCAGTTCTGGGGTAGTGCGATTCCGCGCTTTCTTTCCGACCCCCGCGTGGCAGACGTTCAATTTCTGAATCCCGCTTTACATACATGGCCACGGTTCGTCATATGAACCTGCAGGAGATCGCCATGTTCACATGGCTGCCGTTCTCGCAACCGATATCGGCTGCGTGTTCGGCGGGTATCTGACTCCTGATATCAGAAGCGATTCGGCACGTTGCTGATTGCCTCGCGCAAGAGGGTGATGGCAACGGGGCGGTTTGCACGATCGGGCCGGCGTGTATCGGCCTCTATATGGCGATCGCGCTCTTTTGTGTCGGCGGCTTAGCGCATCAGACGCTTCCCGCTGCGCTTTATACGCTTGCTTCAGACGTGTTCGGCTGCCATGAACTGGGTACGGCTACTGGCTTGGCCGGGATGTCCGGCTATCTCGGCGCGACGCTGTTCTCGCTCGCGGTGGGCACGCTCGTGACGGCGGTCGGCTACGATCTGCTCTTCGTGGCATTGGCCGTCTTCAATATCGTTGCCGCCATCGTGCTTTGGATGCTGCTGCCGGACGAGCGGCACGGGGCTACCAACCGATCGAGCAGGAAAGCGGCGTATCTTGCTCGATGCCTGGCATCAAGCGATGGAAGCGCCGCGACCGCGGCGCTTCATGATCGCGTCACGCTTGATCTTCAAGCACTGAAATCTCCCATCGGCGTCCTGTCTAATCGCTGCGCTCCTACCCACCTGCGCACGCAAACAATACGGATCGCTGCAACGCATTCTATTGGTCGAATGCATCGCGCTGGCAGTTGACCTCGCCCGCTGCAGCCCCACAAAAGTCTTTCCGTTTGTCCGATTTGACAGTGGGGCTCCACGCGCTCCGAGGTGGCGGCTTTACGCTCGTCACCGAACGATGAGTGTGTCCGTGCGAAATTATCCCTGAGGCACATTTTCGGTTTCGCCTCGCGAACACAACAGGGACGGCGATCTGAATAGAACCGTAAAAGCCTTTCTTTGATACACGAAATGGAGCAGATGTCATGAATGAACGAATTAGAAGATCAATCTATTTCCTGTCGGAAAGAGGGATGCCTAAAGAGAAGATGGCCCCTCCCCTGATACGTCAAATGTGGCGAGTGGGGTTGAGTATTCCCCCGCTTTGCTTCCTTGGTGGATTGCACGTATTCCTTCTCATCGGCTGCTTGTCTTGCATGGCGTGGGCGTGCATTGCGCTTGTTGCGGTCATTTGGGGGCTGTGGGACATGTCCGCGCAGTATTTGATTGTTAGTTCTATCGTGTTTGGTGTTGTGTTGGGGGTGTACTCGTCCTTTAAATACATGGGTTTGAAGAAAAAATATGATGTTCCGGATTGGAGGGATTTCTAAAGTTATGTCGTAGTTGTCGTTTGTATTTGGAATTAAATTTTAACTGTAATATATTTTTACGTAAAGGAATGAAATTGAGGATTCTCGAACAACACGAAATCGATTTGGTTGGGGGGGCTGGCGAGGCGTCCGCTTCGGGGGCGGCCATGACTATTCTCCAAACGAGCGCAGCTGGAGCCGCGGTCGGCGCCGCGGTTGGCGGACCAACGGGAGCGTTTGTCGGCTCCGCGGTCGGTGCTGGTATCGGAGCAGCTCATGCTCTTCCTGGCGGGCTGAACGTCTGGATGCCTCAAGCTGATTTGTTTTCAGGGCGTCAGCCCTGATGAGTAAAACGTCGTTTCGGTTGCCGCAGATCTGGGACTAACAAGAAGCGGCGTTACATGGTGGCGCATCCGTATTATCGGAGAGCGCCATTTATAAATATGGAATTATGTGTAGAGGGCGGAATGTGCATTTGATTGACTGTTTATCCTGATTGGGTTAGTTGTCATCAATAAAGATTGCATCGGCGTGGGTGATTTTGTTACGACTGGCGTTGGAGTGGAAGGGCAATGTCGCGCATTAGATTTTTTCGTGCCGAGGCACAACAAGAGCGATGCGAGTCAGTAGTCGGCGGGGTCATAATGATTCACCCGTTATCGCTATCGGTACTAACGGCCACAATGGCCTCTATAGCGCTTGCCGTTATGCTGCTGTTTGTATTTGGCCGGTATACGCGCCGTATCACCGTTGAAGGTGTTGTTGTGCCGGATGTCGGACTGGTCAAGGTATACGGGCAGCAGCCGGGCGTTGTGCTGCATAAGAATGTCTCGGAGGGGCAGCATGTGATGGGAGGCGCAGTACTATATACAATTTCGACCGACTTACAGAGTGCTGTAGAGGGCCAAACGCACGCGGCGCTGATAGAACGGGCGCATCAGCGCAAGGAGTCGTTGCAGCAAGAGATGAAAAAAATCCGTGAGCTACAGCAAGCGGAGCGCGAAACAGTTATGGCGAAACTCGTGAGCTTGCGCACGGAACGGGCGCGCATCGAGGACCAGCTTGCGACCCAAAGCGAGCGATTAAAGATCGCTGCTGACGATGTTACGCGATACGAGCGCTTGCACGGGCAGGACTACATTTCGACCGACCAACTGCACCAACGGAAAACCGACTTGCTCGAGCAGAAATCGAAGTCGCTCGGCTTGCAGCGGGAGCGAGGGCGACTATTGCAGTCCCTGAAAGAGACAGCGAATGAACTCGAGGGACTCGATCTGAAACAGCAGAACCTGCTCGCCCAAATCGAGCGAAGTGTGATTGACATCGAGGAGACGATGATCGAGAGCCAAGCGCGCCGGGAAGTTGCGATTCCCGCACCGAGGTCGGGGATCGTCACTGCAGTAATCGCTGAGGCGGGACAAGCTGTCGGACTCGGCCGCCCCCTCGCGAGCATCGTGCCGGATGGCGCGGTTTGGCAGGTCCATCTGTTTGTGCCGAGTGCAGCCATTGGCTTCGTGCATATCGGCGATCATGTCCGTGTTCGCTACCGTGCCTATCCATTTCAGAAGTTCGGCCACTACGGCGCGCGGGTAGCATCGATCGCTCGTACTGCGCTTTCAGCCAACGAACTTTGGACGAGCGCACCACCGGCAGCCGACGGTAAGGCGTTCTATAGGGTTACGGCAACCCTGGACCAGCAGACGGTCGTTGCTTATGGCAAGCCGCAGTCGCTGCAGGCTGGCATGGCACTGGAGGCTGACATTCTGCAGGAGAGCCGGCGTCTCTACGAATGGGTGTTTCAGCCTCTGTACGGCGTCGCTGACAAATTCTGATTTCGCATCGCAAATGTCCTTTCTCGACCGACTGCATTTTGGCAGCCGTAAGTTACCAATGCTTCTTCAGACGGAAGCGCCGGAATGTGGGCTCGCATGTCTGGCGATGATTGCGGGCTACTACGGACATCACTTGGATCTTGCGACGCTTCGTGGTCGTTTTCCCCTGTCGCCGAGGGGTACCGGTTTGGCTCGGGTAATCGAAATCGCGCAGCGACTTGACTTTGCGAGCCGGGCATTAAAACTGGACGTCGATCAGTTGGATCAACTGCGGACGCCATGTATTCTCCACTGGAACTTTAACCACTTCGTTGTGCTGAAAGCGGTGACCAGCAAGGTCGTTGTGATTTATGATCCGGCGCAGGGTATTCGTAGGCTACCGTTCGACGCTCTCTCGCGATCATTTACGGGGGTCGCGTTGGAGTTATGGCCCGCGAGTAGCTTCGCACCGCGCAAAGCAGCACCCGCAGTTAAGTTACGCATGCTCATTGGGCCTGTATCAGGGCTATCGCGTGTCGTCTGCATCGTGCTGGTACTCGCGCTTGCTCTTGAAATATTTTCGCTCGTGCAGCCGCTGCTACTGCGCTGGGCGATAGACGAAGTCATTGTTGGCGGCGATCGCGACCTACTGACGGTGCTTGCACTCGGCTTTGGCCTGTTGCTGATCATGCAACAGGCGACGAGCGCTATGCGTGCATGGGCACTGCTGTACTTCAGCACGAATTTCAACGTGCAATGGCGCGCAAACGTATTCGCGCACCTACTTAATTTGCCAATTCGCTATTTCGAGCTGACCTGCCCCCATCAAACCGGGCCAGTCGGAACCTAGTAAAGTTCGTTTTCGGAGAGGAAGACGAACATGAAGAAGCGCTTTACGGAAGAACAAATCATCGGGTTTCTGAAGGAAGCCGAGGCCGGCATGCCGGTGAAGGAGCTGTGCAGGAAGCACGGCTTCAGTGACGCGTCGTTCTACACGTGGCGCGCGAAGTTCGGCGGCATGGAGGTGCCGGAAGCGCGCCGGTTGAAGGACCTGGAAGTCGAGAACGCGCGGCTGAAGAAGCTACTGGCCGAAGCGATGCTCGACATGGAAGCGCTGAAGGTGGTCGTCAAGGGAAAGCCCTGAGCCCACAAGCCAAGCGCGAGGCAGTGGCGGCGATTCGGGAGAAGGTCGACATCTCGGAGCGCCGTGCCTGCCGGCTTGTTGGGCTGTCTCGCAGCGTGTTGCATTACGAGTCGAAACCGGACCACGAGAACGAAGCGCTAACGGCGCGCCTGGTGGAACTGGCGCATGAGCGCCGGCGGTTCGGCCACCGGCGGCTGCATGCACTCGTGGAGCGCGAGGGCATTCACGCGAACCACAAGCGCGTGCATCGCCTTTACCGTGAGGCTGGGCTGGCCGTGCGACGCCGTCGTCGGCGCCACGGCGTCATGATTGAACGTGAGCAGTTGGCTTTGCCGGGCGGTCCCAATGAGGTTGGGTCAATCGATTTCGTAATGGATGCGCTGTCGAACGGGCGGCGTCTGAAGTGCCTGACTATCGTCGATGACTTCACCAAGGAGTCTGTTGATATCGTCGTGGACCACGGCATGTCCGGCTTGTACGTCGCACGAGCGTTAGACCGGGCAGCACGTTTCCGGGGCTATCCCAAAGCGCTGCGAACGGACCAGGGACCGGAATTTACGAGCCGGGCGCTTGACCAATGGGCCTACGCCAGTGGCGTTACGTTGAAATTGATTCAACCGGGCAAGCCGACGCAGAATGCGTACATCGAATCGTTCAACGGCAAGTTCCGCGACGAATGCCTTAACGAGCATTGGTTCAAGAGCCTTGCACATGCCCGAGCGGTCATCGCGGCGTGGCGTCAGGACTACAACGAGGACCGGCCCCACAGCGCATTGAATTATCTTTCGCCAGCAGAGTTCGCGGCGAAACATCGGGCAACAGCGGATGCTCCTGCCACTTTCCAGGAGCTGGTTTAAAGGGACTTTGCTAGAAGCCGGTTGGCCCTACCGAAGGGGGCAGGTCAGAGCGGCGACATATCGGGGAAATTATTTCACGTTTTGACTCGCTTGATGTAATTCAGAAAACGCTGACTAGCTCGTTCTTGAGCGCGATAGTCGACGGCCTTATGGCGACTGCGACGGTCGCGATAATGTTTGTCTATAGCTCACTGCTGGGTGCCGTCGCGCTCGCTTGTATGGCAATCTCTGCAGGATTACGCCGGATTTGGTACCAACCCTTGCAACGCGCCACAGAAGAACAGATCGTGCGGGCTGCTCGTCAGCAGAGTCATTTTCTTGAGACCCTTCGGGGTGTAAAAACGATAAAACTGTTTGTCGGACAAGACACCCGGCGCGCACGCTGGCTGTCGTTACTCGTCGAGCAGATTAACGCGGAGTTGTGCGCTCAGAAACGGATTCTATGGTACCAACAACTAAACGGTTTTCTCGTCGGTGTCGAAGGAATCCTCATTATCTGGCTGGGCGCACGGATGGTAATTGACGGGCAATTCACGGTAGGGATGCTGATGGCATTTAGCGCATATAAGGGGCAGTTCGACGGACGTGTTGGCAGCCTGATCGACAAATGCTTCGAAGTTCAGACGCTTAGATTGCACGGCGATCGACTCGCCGACATTGTGTTTGAGCAGCCAGAGCACCGTACGAACGCGCGCCACGTCGCGGGGGAGGAGGAAAACCTCGTGGCGAATATCGAATTTGACTCAGTCGGTTTCCACTACGCAGAGGGGGAGCCCGCGGTTCTCTGTGACATATCGTTTTCCGTTGCAGCGGGCGAATCCGTGGCCCTTGTTGGGCCGTCAGGTTGCGGTAAGACGACGTTGGTCAATCTGCTCCTTGGGGTCCTTAAGCCAACGGCAGGGCAGGTGCGAATCGGTGGTGTCGACGCGGACCGTCTTGGCCTCGACCGACTTCGGTCCTTATTCGGTACCGTACTGCAGGACGACGTTTTGTTTGCCGGATCTATTGCAGACAACATTAGCTTCTTCGATCCTAATGCGGACACAAACTGGATTGCCGAATGCGCGCGGCAGGCGGCAGTACACGCGGACATAATAGCGATGCCCTTGGCCTATAACACGTTGGTTGGCGATATGGGCTGCGTACTGTCGGGCGGGCAAAAGCAGCGTTTGCTGCTTGCTCGCGCGCTCTATAAGAGGCCGAAAATCCTCGTACTTGATGAGGCGACGAGCCATCTTGACCTACAGCGGGAACAGGAGGTTAACGCCGCGATTAGCTTGCTAGGGATAACTCGCATAATGGTCGCGCATAGGCCCGAGACAATCGCTTCGGCCGCGCGTGTGCTGGTGCTCGGCGGAGGGCGACTAGTAGTCGATCAGCCGACGACGATCTCCGTTGGCGGCACTATGCGTTCCGTCACGGATGCGGCCTTGTCGTCCGGCGCACCAACCGCATCCGCGGCATCGGCAGCCAACACTGTACCTACCGCGCCGTCGTCAACGGTCGCAGGGGAGCGCGACGAATGATGACGCGCCGTGATCTCGTCGTTGTTTCATTACTTGCAAGTCTTGCGTCTCATGCAGGTGACGCGGTGGCTATGCTCGATTTGCCTCGCACGTACGATGGCATATCGGTCACGCCCGAAAACCGGATCATTAACGATCGGTCATGCGTCCCGCTACCTACCGCGCGACCGCTGGAACTCGACGATGTCGTGCTACAGGCAGTCTGTGCGAGTCCCCAGGCGCGCCGGGCCTGGGCGCACGTACGCGCACAGACGGCTGCGCTCGGTGAAATCGAAGCGGGATATTTGCCGACGATCAGCGCGGCGGCAGGCAGCGACTACAGCACTTTTTCATCCACCCGCGATGACGGAGCAGGCTCCGTTCGCCAGTGGCGGAACGCGTCAGTGATATATGCGACGCTGAACCTTAACTGGGTGCTGCTCGATTTTGGTAAGCGTAATGCCGCCAAGCACCGAGCGCTGGCGTTGCTGGCGGCAGCGAACGCATCGCAGGACGAGATGCTGCAAGCTGTATTTTTTAAGGCAGCACAGGCCTTCTATACCGTGCTGGGAGCGCAGGCGGCGGTTGATGCTACTCGTAAGGCTGTGATGGTGGCGCATGAGAGTCTTCGCGCAACAAATGCCAAGCGCGAAGCTGGCGCCGGCGCTCTCGCGGATGTCCTGCAAGCACGGACGAGTTACCGACGTGCGGTGCTGGACAGTATGGAAGCTGAAGGCGACGCACGTGTCGCAATCGGAGCGCTTGCCGTTGCTATTGGGCTTGATGCGGGCACCCAGCTTGAAGTCGCACCGCTGCAGGCACGTGATGTCGATGTGCACGCTGACATCGACGCTGGCATTGATGAACTGATGAACGAAGCGAAATTCAGTCATCCCAAGCTTGCGGCAGCGCGAGCGATGCTTGACGATGCCCGCGCGAGCATTACCGTTGCTCGCACGCAGGGCCGACCTTCCATTTCGTTGGCCGGTAGTCTTTCTCAGAGCAATCAGTTGTCCCACACGCAGCCGTCGACACACGGTGCACACAGCCGCAGGGGCATAATTGGCTTGAGGGTGACGATCCCACTGTTTGAGGGATTCGCGTCCAATCGCCGAGTTGAGCGCGCGCAGGCGCAGGCAGACGCACAGGAGGCGGTGCTGCGAGATACGGAGCTCCAAGTCTCGCTCGCCGTCTGGGAGAGCTATCACGGCGTGCTGACGCGCGCTGCTAATTTAACGAATTCGCAAGGCTTGCTCGAGGACGCCGAACGCGCGCTCGACCTCACGAGAGGCCGGTATAAGGAGGGTGTTGGTTCCTTTGCCGAGCTACTGAATGCGCAGACGGCACTGGCGGACGCGCAGAAGCAACGCGTACTGGCGGTATCGGGGTGGCGGACCGCGCGCCTGAAGCTTGCGGCGAGTCTTGGCAAACTGCGGCTCTGCGGTGCGGATCCTTAGACGTTCCGATAGAAGCGGGCGCCTGCCGGAAAGCCCCGCGGCGTGTCGATAGCGCACCGATCACAGGTCCGCTCAGCAGCGTTGTTCATCTGCGCTTTCCTCATGAGACTGCGTCTAAAGGATGCCGATACTCCCGGGCGGATTCCCATATGGCAGATACCGTCTCCGGCGTGCATTTCCAGATTGACGTGAGTCAATGGATTCCCCTGCTGCTGGCGTATCGTTCCGATACGATGAGGGCGCCCGCACGGGGCGCCTCGATACCATCGGCCAATCGGGGAAGTGTTGTGAGAAAGTGGTTATTCGGCGCCGGGATCGGCGTGATGGGGCGGCTCAATATGCCCGCCAAGTTGGGCATCGTGGCCCTGCTGTTCATGGTGCCGCTCTCGGCGACGTTCTACGTTACTGTACGAAGCGCACTCCAGTCGTATTCGGCGACGCGAAGCGAACTCGACGGCATCGCCCTGCTGGAGACGACGCAGGATCTGCTCAAGGCCGTGCAGACGCGCCGTGGCACGGGCGCTTCGGTGCTTGCCGGCAACGAAGCGATGAGGCCGGCGTTCGACGCGGCCAGCGCAGCTGGCGATCGTCTCGTCGCGACGCTCGGCGAGCGCAGCGCGACGATTCGCCGCTTCGATCTCTCGGCGCGCGTGCAGGCACTCGTCAAGCACTACCGTGAAGCCGTTACTCCCGGCCTCGATGCCTCGGGCCCCCAATTTTTTGCCACGCATACCGCCCTTGTCGGCGAAATCTTCGCATTCGAAAGCGATCTGGCGGACGCCGCGGCACTTGCATTCGATTCCGACGCGACCAATGAACGTCTCGTCAAAGCAGCCGTATTCCTGCTGCCGGGGACCGCGGAAACCGTCGGTATCACCCGCGGTGCGGGCAGCGCCGCGCTGAGCAAGGGAGGCGCGCAGTTGATCGGCTTCGACGCGGGCGTGCTCTCCGTGCGCGCCGGCGCGCTCGCGAACGCTCGCGACGAAATCACGCGGGCGTTGGGACGCCTGAGCGAATCGGACAAGGCTGACACGGCCGCCGTTTCCGCGATCGATCTGGGTGCATTCGATACGTTCCGCGAGACTGTCGCCCATCTGGCGAAGGACGGCGGCGTGGCGGGGGTAGACGCGGCTGCATTCTTCCGCCAGGGTTCCGATGCCATCGCCACGCTCGATGGCGCGCGTATTCGGCTCGAAGCGCGCCTCGCCAAGCGGCTCGAGGCGCGTGCGCACAGCGAGCGCAACACGGTCGGCGTGACGGTCGTGGTGTCGCTCATTTCCATCGGTGCCGCGCTCTATCTCTTCGCGGCGTTTGCGCTGCGCACGCAAAGCGATGTCGCGCAATTGTCGCGGGCGATGGCCCTCATTGGCAAAGGCGACCTGAGCATCGCGCTCGAAGCGAACGGAAAAGACGAGTTGGCGTTCGTCAAGCGCGAGCTCAACGAGCTTGTGGCGCAATGGAAATCGACCATCACGGCCACGCGCGGCGCGGCGCAATCGGTGCTCGTCGGCAGCCAGCAGATCGCGGCCGGCAATCAGGACCTGTCCCAGCGAACGGAGACGCAGGCGGCCTCGCTTCAGGAAACGGCGGCGAGCATGGAGGAGCTGACATCGACGGTGCGAAGCAATACGTCGAGTGCGTTGCACGCGAGCGCGTTGAGTACCGAGGCGTCGGGCCGCGCGGCGCATACGGGCACCGCAGTGGGCGATGCCGTGGCGCTCATGCGTGAATTGCGCGAGGAGTCCGACCGCATGGCCGAAATCGTGTCGGTCATCGAGGGCATCGCGTTTCAGACGAATATTCTCGCGCTCAACGCGGCCGTCGAGGCGGCGCGCGCCGGGGAACAGGGCAAGGGCTTCGCCGTCGTCGCCGGAGAGGTGCGCGGCCTCGCTCATCGCAGCGCCGAGGCGGCGAAGGACGTGAAGGCGCTGATCCATGCGTCCATCGATCGGGTGACGAGCGGCTCCGCGCGGTTTGCGGAGGTCGAGGCATCGATCGGCGCCGTGATCGATGCGATTGCCAGCGTGGACCGCATCGTCGGCGAGATTGCCTCCGCCAGCGAACAACAGACGCTGGGTATCGAACAAGTGAACGTAGCGATCGCTCAAATGGACGAGGTGACGCAGCGCAACGCGGCACTCGTCGAGCAGTCGGCCGCCGCGAGCGCTTCGCTCGAAGAGCAGGCCGGACAAATGGAGGAACTCGTCGGACGGTTCAAGGTGGCGTAGCATGCGGTCGGCTGCCCGCAGCCGATCGTCAATCCCCCGCCTGTGGATGCGCGCGAACCTTTCCGCGAAAGACGGTGTACTGGTAGACGTTGTAGCCGATCATGACCGGAACGAGGAGCCCGATGCCGATCAGCATGAAAACGAGCGTCGGCGAATCGGACGCCGCCTGCACGATGGCGAGCTTGCCCGGAACGAAATCGGGAAAGAGGCTTGCGGCGAGCCCGGCGAACGAGAACAAAAACAGCGCGACGGAAGCGCGAAAGGGCGCGGCGCTTCCTCCGAGATAAAGCGACCCCATGACGAATGCAAACGCCAGCGCGGCCGCCGCGCCGAGCGCGAGCAAGAGGTGGAACACGCCGGGCTGGCCCCAGCGCGCGCGGCCGATGTCGCTGACGAGCCACGTCGCGGCCGTCAACACGAGCGCGCATGCGACGGTAGCCGACGCACTGAGCAGCGCGACACGCCGCGCCCATTGCTCGATCGCGCCCACTGTCTTCTTGACGAGATAGGTTGCGCCGAGCAGCGAGTAACCGGTTACTACGCCAATGGCCGAGACGGTGACGAACGTCGTATTCGCGGCACCCGGTGCGAAGGCCGTGATCACCTTGCCGAGAATGATGCCCTGGGCCACGGCGGCGAGCAGGCTGCCCAACCCGAAGACCCTGTCGAACAACGGGCCATGCTCCGCGCTGTGGCGGAACTCGATGGCGGCCCCTCGCATGATGAGGCCTGCGATAAGTGCCATGAACGGCAGATAGAGCGCTTGCAGCAGCATCGAATAAGCGGCGGGAAACGCGCCGAACAAGGCGCCCCCCAGCACGACGAGCCAGGTCTCGTTGGCGTCCCAGACCTGTCCGATCGCGAGCGCCATCACGTCGCGATCGGCACGCCGCGGGCGCAGCAGGCTCAGCATGCCGATGCCGAGATCGAAGCCGTCGGCGATGACGTAGATCGCCAGCATCAGACCGATGAGGCCGAACCAGGCGATGGCGAGCATGGAATGAGTCGAGGCATCCATCGATTGTTCTCTCGTCGGCTGGCGGGCCTCAGTGCCCGGTTGTGGTTGCGAAAAGGTCCCCTTGTACCGGCGGGACGAGCGTGAGATCGGGGCCGGTGCGCAGCCATTTGCGCGCAAGTACGAAGAACGTGACGAAGAGCGCCAGATAGAACACGGAAAACATCGAGATGCTCGCCACGACCGATTCCGAGGGGATGGCCGAAACACTGTCGCGCGTGCGCAGCAAACCATAGACGAGCCACGGCTGGCGACCCACTTCGCGCACGATCCATCCCGCCTCCACCGCGACGTAAGGCAGCGGGATGCAAAGCACCCATGCAAGCAGCAGCCTGCGGCGTGCAAGCAATGCGGCAAGGCTGCCCCGCGCGCGCCGGAACGCATACGCGGTCCAGAGCGCGAGTACGACGAAGAAAAAGCCGATGCCCGCCATGACGCGAAACGCGTAATAGAGCAGTGGGAGCTGGGGCGGTTGGTCGTCGGGCGCGAATGCCTGCAGCCCTTTGACCTCGCCATACAGCGAATGCGTGGCGAGCAGGCTCAGCGCGTCGGGCACGTCGATCGACCAATCGTTGCGCTGCGCGGCCTTGTTCGGCCACGCAAGCAGCGACCACGGCGCGCCCGTGCCGGGTGCATTCGTCTGCCAATGCCCTTCGATGGCGGCACCTTTCGCCGGTTGAGTCACGAACACGCTGCGGCCGCTTTCGTCGCCAAGCCAGAGCTGCAGCGGCGCGGCCACGAGCAGCACGGCCAGCGCGATCCGGAACGAGCGCACGAAGAACTCGGGGTGCCGGCCGCGCAGCATGTTCCACGCGGAAAGGCCGGCGATGACGAACATCCCCGCTTCGATCGCGGCGACCCACATGTGGGACACGGCCCAGACCATGTCCGGGTTGAAGATCGCGGCCATGTAGTCGGTCACGACGATTCGCCCGTTCCGAACGGCTACGCCGGCCGGCGTTTGCATCCATGAATTGGCGACCATGATCCAGAACGCGGAAATGGTCGAACCGAGCGCGACCATGGCCGTGGCGAAAACATGCACGCCGCGCGGGACGCGCTCCCAGCCGAGCAGCATGATGCCGATGAAGCCGGCCTCGAGCATGAAAGCCATCGCACCCTCGAAGCCGAGAATGTTGCCGAAGAAGCCTCCGCCCTCGCGCGAGAAGGCTGCCCAGTTCATGCCGAACTGGAATTCCATCGGGATTCCGCTCACCACGCCCACGGCGAAATTGAGCACGAGCAGCTTGCTCCAGTGGCGGGCGTGCCGGTAATAGGCCACGTCGCCCGTGCGCAGCCAGCGCACTTCGACGATAAGGAGAAACGCCGACAGGCTGATCGTCAGAATCGGCCAAAGGATGTGGAACATCGCTGTCAGCGCGAATTGCGCGCGCGACAGCGCGAGGACGTCACCGGGTTCCATGAGCCGGTTCCTCGCCAGAACGTACTTGGGCCGCCGCGGCGCGTGCGATCTTGACCGGCACCGATTTGTACGACGGGGTGCGGCTTTGCGGATCGAACGCAGCGAGCGGCACGAGCGGGTTCGCCTCGGGGTAGTAGGCCGCGCAGCATCCGTCGGGCAGCGCATACTCGACGGCCATGAACCCGCGTATCGCCCGCTCGATGCCGTCGTTCGTCACCGCGACGATATCGACGCGATCACCCGCCCGAAGGTTGCGTTTGCCGAGTTCGCGAGCGTTCATCAACACGATGTCGCGCTGGCCGAACACGCCGCGATAGCGGTCGGAATGGGAGTAGAGCGTCGTGTTGTATTGGTCGTGGCTGCGCAGCGTGGTGAGCCTCAGGGCGTTGGCATCGGTTTCGAGCGGGTCTTCGTCGAGCCCTTGGAAGACGATGAAATTGGCGCGGCCATTCGGCGTTGCCCAGACGCGCTTACGCGCGGTCGACGCGAGATGGAAGCCGCCCGGCACGCGGATGCGCTCGTTGTAGCGCTCGAACATCGGGAAAACCGCTTCGATGGCGTCGCGAATGCGGTCGTAGTTCGCGACGAGGTCCTCCCACGGCACGCGGGAACGCGCACCGAGCGTGGCACGCGCGATGCCGGCCACGATGGCGGGCTCGCTCTTGAGGTGCGGCGATGCGGGTTCGTTACGGCCGCTCGAGGCGTGCACCATCGACATCGAATCTTCCACCGTGACCGCCTGTGGGCCGTCTGCCTGCACATCGATCTCGGTGCGCCCGAGGCACGGCAGGATCAATGCCTGCCTGCCATGCACGAGGTGGCTGCGGTTGAGCTTGGTGGCAACGTGAACGGTCAGTTCGAGCCCGCGCATTGCCGCCTGCACGCGGAGCCGGTCCGGCACAGCCGTGGCGAAGTTGCCGCCGAGCGCGATGAATACCTTGGCGTCCTGGCGCATCATGGAATCGATCGCTGCGATGACGTCGTGGCCGTGGTTGGCGGGCGGGCGAAAGCCGAATGCGCGCTCGATGCCTTCGATCATCTGCAGCGAAGGCTTTTCGGTGATACCCACCGTGCGGTTGCCCTGCACGTTCGAATGGCCGCGTACCGGACACACCCCGGCACCACGGCGGCCGACGTTGCCGCGCAGCAGGGCGAGGTTGGCGACCTGCTGCACGTTCTCCGTGCCGTGACGGTGCTGCGTGAGGCCCATGCCATAAACGAGGATGACGTTGTTCGCCTGGCGGTAGATCCCGGCCGCATTGCGAATGTCCGCACGCGCGAGGCCGCTGTGGCGCTCGATGGCTTCCCAGCTCGTTTCGCGCAGGTCGGCGACGAGTGCGCCGATGCCCTCGGTGTGCTGCTCGATGAAGTCGACGTCGAGCACGCGGGGCGCGCCGTTCAGGATCGCATCGTCGTCGGCTTCCACGAGCGCTTTCATGATGCCCTTGAGCACAGCCAGATCGCCGCCCACGCGAGGTTGATAGAGAACCGAGCTGATCGGCGTGAAGCCGAGCGTGGCCATTTCGACGGGGTCCTGCGGCGCGGCAAAGCGCTCGAGCGCCCGCTCGCGCAATGGATTGAACGACACGATCTTCGCGCCGCGGCGCGACGCGTTGCGCAAGTCCGTCATCATCCGCGGGCTGTTCGTGCCAGGGTTTTGGCCGATGATGAAAATCGCATCCGCGTGTTCAAAGTCTTCGAGCAGGACCGTGCCTTTGCCCACGCCGATCGAAGGCGGCAAGCCGACGCTCGTCGCCTCGTGGCACATGTTCGAGCAGTCGGGAAAATTGTTGGTGCCGAATTCCCGGACGAACAACTGATAAAGAAAGGCCGCTTCGTTCGACGTACGGCCGGAGGTGTAGAAATCCGCCTGATCGGGGTGATCCAGCGCGTTCAGATGTTTGCCGATCAACGCGAAGGCGTCGCCCCACTCGATCGGGACATAGCGATCCGAAGCGGCGTCGTAGACCATCGGATGCGTGAGACGCCCGGCCATCTCGAGGTCGTAGTCGTCCCACGTGGAAAGTTCGGAGACGCTATGCGCCGCGAAGAACTCCGGTGTGCAGCGGTTCGTCGTCGCTTCCCAGGCCACCGCTTTCGCCCCGTTCTCGCAGAACTCGAACGAGGAGGTGTGTTTCGGATCGGGCCAGGCGCAGCCGGGGCAGTCGAAGCCTTCAGGCTGATTCATGTGCAGCAGCGTCTTCGAACCGGAGACCGGAATGCCCTGAAGCGTGAGCGCGTGCGCGGTCGCCTTGAGCGCGCCCCATCCGCCGGCGGGCTCGCTGTAGATGCGTATCGACTTTTCTTCGCTCATCGCCTGTGCCTTGTCGTTGTGTCGAGGAACGGGGAAATGATGGGCGTCGCTACGGGACGGCGCTTTCCGGAAAGAGTCGACGTTTCCAATTCGCACGTTTTCGGAAGCCGTATTTGAAATGTGGAAGTGCTTTCGGCCGAGCCTTCGCATCATTTCCCCTGGCGTTGCGTGAGCGTCAAGAAAGCATATTTCCGGTATCGGCGCGAGGCTCTTCCCGACCGATGCGCAGGCGGCGGCTCCGCGTTTTGAGCGGTCACGATCGCGGAATACGCTCGTTGCTTGACAGCTTCGTTCCATTCGGATGCTGAGGCGCGGTTTAACAATGGCGATTACTTTGAATTCACAAGGCTGGGGGTACATAGAGATCCCCGCGGTGCCGGACGGTCTCAAGGCGCCTTCGGGCGAAAGTGGGGCAACGGAAGGGCTCGAGCCGGCGCCGGACGACGGCTGCGATTTTTCCGTGAGCACGCCCGCTTTCGAGGAGCCGCTGGTAGACATTGAAAGCGACTACGCATGCCCAAGCCCTGATTCCGAGGATGCGAGGCATCGCGACATGCTTTATCAGCATGAAAAGACCGCCAAGGAGAGCATCGCTGAACACACCACGAGCGCGCGTGGTGAAACTGCTTCCTCAGCGGCGCAATCAGGCGAGGCCATCCGATGCGGCTCGATGGCTCATGGCACGGTTAGGCCGCGGTGCGATGCGCCTGCTCGGACGGAGGGTGTTACGGCATCGCTTCAGCATACGTTTCGACAGCAGGAGGCTGAGAAGGCCGACCAGGACCGATTGGCGCGGCAGCAGGATGAAGCCTCGTTTGCCCGTAACGAAGCGCAACGGGCCGCCCGTTTCGCGCAACGGGATGCCGAACTGGCCCATAAGATCCAACAGGGAGAGCGGGACCTCGAAGCAAGAGGCAAGCAGAGAACGGCGCTTTTGAGCCTCGCCGAGAGGATCGGTATCGATCCAAAGCATAACCCGGAAGCACATAGCCTCATTGTCAAGAGCACGCGATATACAACGATGTCCGAGCGGGAGGCCAAGGAAGTCGCGCGCAAGCTGCAGCGGATGGCCGACGAGGCGCGAAGTGCCGATCAAGTCAGTCAGGAGTCGGAGCGCCGCAGGAAAGCGGCTGACAAGAACGGGGCGAACACGAAATACTGGCACCTCGCCGAAGCACTTGTTCCGAGCATGGTCGAATTCGGCAGGAAGCATGGCGTGCCGCGGGATGAGGTGATTTCCATCGTCCACGCAAAATATAAGGTGTGGGAGCGGGATGTCAAAAACACCATCAACATAGAAAACGAAATTTCCAGCGTGGCGCAGCAGTGCAAGAAGATCCAGCGCGACCAGCAGGGCCGGCGAGCGAATGAGGGGGCAACGAATTCGGACGGCAACAAGGGGACGTCCGACATGCCGCCCGTCCCGAGCGGAGCCGCGGGCGATCGACCGAACAGCGGCCGGGCGACGACGGTGTCGCCGCCCGGTCCACAGGGCTCGGGTGCGGGCAATGGCGGCGATGATCCGGAGAAGCCCGGCGGGGATCCGTACGCCAAAAAGAAGCCGTCGGACGGGGTGCCGTCCCCCAAAGCGCCGCCAGCACCGCCACCGCCGCCGCCGCCCGGCCGGTTAGGCGGGGGCGCGAGGCCAGGGGGATGGAGCAAGCCCGAAGACGCACTCGCCATCAAAGCGCATCAGGGGCCCGCCTATCCCTATTATTCTTCGTTCACCATCGCGCTGGAAAAGCTTGGAATAGCGGACTACCACGATATAAAGGACGAGGAGACGTTCCTGAGCGTATGGCGGGAGGTAGGCCAAAACATGCGGGCCAAAAATATCGACGAAGATCGAATCAAGGAGATCGTGACTTCGTTCGATGCCATGGCAAACGAGTGGTCGTCTTACAAGAAATCGGATGCGACGGAGGTTTTCCGAGGCGATACGCTGAACGTTCGGGGGAGCTACGGTTGGCTGAATGACTTTATCGAAGCAACCGAAAAGGACGCGGGGGCGATGTCGATCGATCTCGATCTCGAGGTCAAGTGCTCGACGATGATGTCGACCTCCTCAGACCCTGAAATGGGGTACGTCAAGCCTAAGACGGTGATGTGGCATTTCAAGCTGCCGGAGGGCCACCAGGGCGTTTGCGAGGGCATTTACGGGGAAGCGGAGACGACTTTTCCGCTATACAACCGGATGCATATCGATGCGCTTCATCGCTTGCCGGCAGGGCAGGCTTATCTGGGAGATGCGAAACGCTTCGGCACGCAGCATCGGTACGTTATCGAGGCCACGATGCTTCCGCCGTTGCCGCGCTGAAGCTTCGGCAGTCGCCTCCGATCTGTGCGAGGCGATCGATGAACGGCATGAAGCAATGCTATCGCTCGGACAGACGATGCAACAGGATGGCGATGATGATGCACAGCGTCAGCAGTACGGCGCAAAAGCTCGCCACGCCCGTCCAGCCGGCGGTTTGCCAGCACCATCCGCTTGCCGAGCCGAGGATGCTCGAGCCGAGATAATACGCAAGCAGGTAGAGCGCGGAGGCGTGGCTGCGGCCGACGCGGGCGCAGTGGCCGACCCAACCGCTTGCCACGGCGTGAGTGACGAAAAAGCCGATGGTCAGCGTGACGATGCCGACGATGACGAGCGCCAATTCGCCGGCCAGCGAACAGGCAAGCCCGGCCGCAGTCAACAACGTGCCGCAAAGCAGCACCGGTCCGCGCCCGACGCGATCGGCGAGCGCGCCGGCCGACGACGACGAGACGATGCCGAACACGTAGGCGCCGAAGATCAAGCCGGTTTGAGCCGCGCTCAGGGCGAACGGCGGAGCCATCAGCCGGAAGGCGGCGTAGTTGTACACGGAGACGAACACGCCCATGATCAAGCAGCCGACGGCGAACAACATGCGCATACGGTTGTCCGCCAGGTGGCGCCGCCAGAGCGCGGCCTGCTCGACGAAGTTCAATGTGGAACGCGCGACGAAGCGGCGGGACGCGGGCAGCAATGCCGCGAAGAGGACAGCAACGGCAAGATCGATTGCGCCGATCGTCAGCATGGCGCTTCGCCACGAAAAGAGTTCGCTCATCACGCTCATGCCGACGCGGCCCACCATGCCGCCGAAAGCGGTGCCGCCCACATAAACGCCCATCGCCAAACCAAGCGCGTTGGGGTGAATTTCTTCCGCTAGATACGCCATGGCCACGGCGGGAACGCCGCCCAGTGCCAGCCCCTCGAGCGCTCTGGCGGCGAGTATGCCGTTCCATGTGGGAAGCGCGGCGGCCAACAGGTTGAATGCGGCCGCGAGTGCGATCGAGACGAACATCAGATGGCGCCTTCGGAACCGGTCGGAAAACGCGCCCACGACAAAGATCGAGAGGGCGAGGGAACCCGTCGATACGGAAAGCGCCAGCGAGCTTTGTGCCGCGCCGATACCAAACTCGTCCGCGAACATCGGCAATAACGGCTGTACGCAATAAAGCAGCGAAAACGTGGCGAAGCCCGCGGCGAAAAGCGCCACGCTGATGCGCCAGTAAGCCGGGGAGCCGCGGACGACCGGGGCCGCGACTTCGATGGGCGCCGAACGCGCGGCGGGGCGAACGCAGAGCGATTCCGGCAGCGGGCGTCTCGTCATGGTGAAAGCGCCCTGCGGCGCGGCAAGAAAAACGGTGCACCCATTCTCGGCCTTGCCCGGTTATGCTGTCCAATATATGTTTCAGGCACAAGCCATACTTTAAAAAAATAACGATGGAGCTACGTCACCTTCGTTACTTTCTAGGGGTTGCGCGCGAGGCGAACTTCACGCGCGCCGCTGAAAAACTTGGAATAGGGCAGCCGCCGCTCAGCCTCCAGATCAAGCAACTCGAGCAGGAGCTTGGCGTGACGCTGTTCGAGCGCACGCCGCATGGCGTGGTGCTGACCCGTGCCGGAGAAGCGTTCCGCATCGAGGCTATGCGGGTACTCGAGGACGCACAGGGCGCGATACGGGCGGCGCAACGGGCGGGGCGCGGCGAAACGGGCCAATTGCGGCTCGGCTTTTCAGGCTCGTCGGTATTCAATCCGGTCGTGCCGGCGCTGATTCGCCGGTTCAAGCAGACGTGGCCCGACGCGGAGCTCACGCTGGCGGAAGGCAACACGCCGCAATTGCTGCAAGCGTTGACCGACGAGCGTCTCGATGCTGCGTTCGTGCGGCCCGGCGCGGGCGATTTCGCGGGTTTGCGCCTACATCGTTTTCCCGATGAGCCGATGAAGATCGTTCTGCCGACCGCGCATCCGCTCGCAAAGCGGCAGGCGCTGTCGATCGAAGCACTCAGGCATGAGGCGTTCGTCATGGTGCCTGGGCCGGCGGGTGCGACGCTTTATGGCGCCATCGTCGAAGTGTGCCGCCTGGCCGGATTCGAGCCGCTGCTGGCGCAACCCGCTCCTCAGATTCCTTCGGTGATCAACCTCGTTGCGGCCGGCCTCGGCATTTCGATCGTGCCCGATGCGCTTTCACAGGTGCGCGTGAAAGGGGTGCGCTACCTTGCGATCAAGCCTCCCGCACCGGTGGCTCGGCTTGCTTTTGCCGTCCGAGCGCAAGATGGCTCTCCGACGGTCGGCAACATGCTGGCGCTGCTCGGCGCGCGGGCGCAGCAGCCGTAGTCATTCAGGTTGGGGCGATGCGAGTTGCTAGGCGCGCGTGGTTCTCACTTGCGCGCCGTCGAGGCAGAGTCGCGGGGGCGGTGCTTCCATCTGCCGGATCTTTCATTTAAGCGTCGCTTAAGTGGAAGCCGCTGGAATAGCATCCCGCAACTATTCATATGGACAATGAACACCCGCTATACCTTGGGTATCGGCGCAGCCGTGGTAGCGGCGTCATCCGTATCGGCCTCGTGTCCCGCAGGCGCCTCGAAGTCCGACGCTGCAAGACTTTCATCCGTGAGCGCTGCATCAAGCAGCGCTAAAAGCAGCAGTACCCATGCCCCGAACCCGAAGGCCGAGAATCACGCCATGACGAATATTGCCTCGATCAGTGGGATCGGGCGCGAGGTACCTGTAACGCTATGCCGGAAGACCAAAGGAAGTGGAATTGTTTGACTCGGGCGCAGCAAACATACTATTCGTGCCTGAACGGCAAGCAGCAGAAGGAGAGGTGATGAATATCGAACAGTTTCGAACCTTGTTCGATGAGACCCGAGGCATCCTTGAAGCGGAAGGTTTCAGCTTCACTGATCAAGAATTCGATGTGAACGACTACATGCAGAAAAATCAAGGACTCCGCGACGCCTGCGCTCGGCACGGAAGAGTTTTTCCCGAGGATGTCGATCCGTTGTCTTTCGATGCCGAAACCTTCGACATGCGGGCTTTTGTCATGGGTGCTGTCAATGCATCGAGAGGAATCGATATCGAATAGCCTCGCATCGGTATCAGTTATCGGTACGAAGCTGCTTCGCTAAGCATGCCGCCCGGATGCTTCGGTCGGCTCGGCTGTGAAAGGGGCACTTTTCGGCGAAGTCGACGGTGCGAAGAGCCGTGCTCTCGAAGGTGCTTCGCGACGGCACATGTCGAGGCATCCGGTGAAGCGCCGTGAAATGAAAAAGCCCCGCAGAGGCATATCTTGGTATCGGCGCTGGAGTGCTATCTGAACCATCGCATTGCGCGGGACGTGGGAACCGAGCTAACCGCACAGCGCTATCGCGGACTCGCGCCGTCAAGTTGACTGGTCCTTGTAGGCGAGGGTCGCAAGTTCGCGATGAACACCAAGCGCCGCGTCAACGAGGCCGGGGTGCAGGTCGATTACTCTGCGTGTGACAGCTTGCGGTCCCACGTCACAAAGCTCTACAGGGACGCGGGGATACGCGGCGGGTCGTCCCATTCGGGCCGACGCTCGTTCGCCAGTAACCTTGTGGCGCAAGGGCACGATATTGAGACGGTGCAGCAGCTACTGGGTCATGCGGAACTGGACCACGTTTTGCCCTATCTGGCCGTGTCCGATAGAAGGCTCAGGCAGATGTTCTGCGACGTGCTGTGAGAGCCATCCGACCCCGGGGCGGCGGCCGGGACATGAGACGCCTGTCGTAATAACATTGTCTTTACTGTTGCAACCATATGGTTTAACATTGTTGTTACTTTGGAGATGTCATGAGAACGACGATTCGCAGAATAGGTAATTCGCAGGGCGTGCTGATTCCGAAGCCCGTCCTTGCGCAACTCGGGCTGGAGAGCGAAGTGGAAATGGAGGTCGAGGACGACGCGATTGTTCTGCGCCGCCCGAAGCACAAAGCCCGTGAGGGTTGGGCGGAAGCAAGCAAGGCTCTGGCAGAGGGTGGCGACGATGCTCTCGTCATGGGCGAGTTTTCGAATGCCGATGACGCGGAGCTTGCATGGTAATGCGCGGGGAAGTCTGGTTGGTCGCGCTCGATCCAACGCTTGGTAGCGAGATTCAAAAGACGCGCCCCTGTGTCGTCGTTTCGCCTCCCGAAATGCACGACCATTTGCGCACAGTCGTCGTCGCGCCGATGACTTCCAAGGGGCGTCCTGCGCCGTTTCGGACCCCCGTGACGTTCAAGCGCAAACAGGGCTTGATCCTTCTGGATCAGATTCGCGCAGTAGACAAGGTGCGCCTGATCAAGAAAGAGGGCGCAGTGGCCGATAAGACGTTGTTGGACACCCTGCGAACCCTGCAGGAAGTCTTTGCAGAATAGGGAAAACGCCGGGGCAGCCGGAACGGAGCCCCCCGGCAAAACTGCCATCAAGGAGAACGGAAGATGAGCTACGGCGCAAATCAAGCGGTTAGAGATGGCGAGGACGCTTATCGTGAACGACTTGCGAATTTGATTGCAAACTGAGCAGCGGCGCTTGTTGCGGGCGGTGACATGACCCGGCCGGAGGCTATCAGAGCGGTAGCCGCATGGCATCGAGAAGAGACAGAAGCCGCGGGCGAAGTAAAGGACCGTTTACTAGGCAGTGTCCGCAAGTACATCACAGTATCCGCAAAGATAGACGTGCGCCACGAAGTTGACTGATCCTTTGGGTCACAGACTACTCCTTAAGTCTCGCTTAAGTGAAACCGTATGAAATGAAGCTTTCACCAAGTTGTATGAATAATGAGCACGCACTTTACGAAGATCATCGGCGCAGTTGTAGTGGCGTCATCCTTTTCAGCGTTGTGTTTTGCAGCATCATCCCTTCCGGCTTCGAGTGAGTCCCAAAGTGCTTCTAACGCTCGAAGCCTCGCCGGCGGAAACTCGCGCCACGAACAGTTTTGCCAAGAGCAATGGGATCGCCAGAACGCTTTGTGCGATATAAAGCCAGATGGTCCCGATAAATGGAAATGTCATCGGGAGGCGCGGCAGACTTACTATTCCTGTATAAACGGGAAGAAATTGGAGCAGAAGCGATGAACGTCCAGCAGCTTCGAGCTTTGTTCGCCGAGACCAAGCAGATACTTGACGCGGAAGGTTACGTCTTTGTTGACCGCGACTTCGACTTGGATCACTACATGTCGCAGACGCTGGAACTGCGTGAGGCGTCCGCCCGTTACGGAAAGGTTTTTCCGGAACATGTTGATCCGCTCTCATATGACGCTGAAACGTTCGATATGCGCTCATTCATTATCGGAACGCTTGGCGGGGCCAAAGCGAACGATGCCGAATCATCGTGATGTGAGTCTCGCTAACGCAGACCGCACGTCTCTTTAGCTCACGACGCTCATCCAAACGGGGAGTGCCGAAAAGGAGGCGCTCGTCCTGCTTGCAAAAACAGGCCATATGAAAAATCATTTTCGAGGCTGAGCTGACCGATCTTGCATGCAGGGTCTTCACGTCTACCGGCGACTCACTCGATACCGGACCAGCCGATCCAAACACGTCGGCCGCGCGCTCCTGCAACTGCCGTTTCCATTCCGTGACCTGGTTCGGGGGCACATCGAACTGCTGCGCCAGTTCGGCCAGCGTGCGTTCGCCCTTGACTGCCGCCAGGGCCACTTTTGCTTTGAACGCCGCTGAGTGCGTGCGTCGGGTTCCCTTCCTCATGTCCTCGGTTCCTTTGCCTGCATTATCGCTGGCTCAGGCCTCGGGCATTCCACTTATCCAACTGCCCGAATTTGCGTAGCCACCTCTGGCCGCCCGCGTCAGCGAGCCGAAAAGTCTTCTCGCGTGGCGTTGCATTGCGCACGCTTACATCCGTCAACGGCATTGATTTGTCCCGCAGTCAGGCGTCGCCCCCGGATGCTTGGGCCTACACGAACAAGCGGGGGCACTTTTACGCGGAATCGGGCGATCTCGGCGAGACGCCCCCAGAAATGCCCCTGAAGTGTGGGGCATGTCGTGGCATCCGGTGAAACGCCGTGAAATGAAAAAAACCCCGTAGAGGCTTATTCTACGGGGCTTTTGAATGATTCTGAAACGTTGTGAAACTAGAATTTGGTGCCCAGGGCCGGACTCGAACCGGCACGCCTTGCGGCGGGGGATTTTGAGTCCCCTGCGTCTACCTGTTTCACCACCTGGGCATGTCTGATTGGCTGTGGTGCGCGGGCGCACGTGCCGAAGAGCGCGATTATCGCCGAAAACCGCCCGCCCGGCAAGCAGGGCGCTGTGGCCGGGCGGCGGGTGCGGGGGGCCCGGCGGGCCGCTTCGTCCCCGCGCGTTCACAAGTGGCCCCGCGGCCTCACTGGCTGACGAAAACGAACTTCCCGCCCTTGATCTGGCCCATGACGCTTGCGCGCTGATCGAGCCCGACGTGATCGCTGGCGCTCGTATTGACCACCCCGTTCGGCACCACGAGCTCATGCGCGTGCTCGAGCGCCTCGCGCAGTGCCACACGGAATTGGACGCTACCGGGCTGGCCGTGCTTCAACGCCCGTCCGACCGCATCCTCGAGCCGCGGATAAACGCCCGCGGCGTCGCCGGCAAACTGCGTCACCGTGCCGGGTCCATATTTGGCCTCGTACGCCGCGACAAATGCGAGCGCGGCGCGCTTCGCCGGATGATCGGCCGGCAGCGTGCGCGCGACGACGACGGGTTGCGTCGGAAAGAGCGTTCCCTCCACGTCCTTGCCGCCCAGCTTGATGAACTCGGGCGTCGCGATGCCGTGCGTCTGATAGATCGGCCCCTTGAACCCGCGCTCGACGAGCGTACGCTGCGGCAACGCCGCCGGCGTGCCGGCGCCCGCGACCAGAATCGCATCGGGCTTCGCGGCCATCAGCTTCAGTACCTGCCCGGTCACGCTCGCATCGTTGCGGTTGAAACGCTCGGTGGCAACGATCTGGATGTGCCGCAGTTGCGCAAATTTACGGAATTCGTTCAGCCAGCTATCGCCGTAGCTGTCGGCGAAGCCGATGAAGCCGACCGTCTTCACTCCATGGTTCGACATGTAGCGTGTCATGACGTCGGCCATCGCCGCGTCGGTCTGCGCCATCTTGAACGCCCAGATCCGCTTGCCTTCCTGCGGCTCGACCGCCACCGCCGAGCCGATCAGCGTAATCATCGGCGTTTGCGCGGCCGCCACGGGATCGAGCGCGGCCAGCGCGGCGGGCGTGATGTTCGGTCCGACGATCACATCGACATGATCCTCGTCGATCAGCTTGCGGATGTTGGCCACGGCGCGGCCCGGGTCGGTGCCGTCGTCGAGCACGATGTACTGCGCCTTTTGCCCGGCAATCGTCTGCGGCCACATCTGGATCGCGTTCTTGCTCGTGATGCCGATCACAGCGGCCGGGCCGGTGGACGACAAATCGATGCCGACCTTGATATCGGCGTGGGCGGCCGTGGCGAGCGCGAAAGCGGCGAGCGCCAGCGCGCGGCGCAAGGGGGCGGACAACCTCATGCAACGTCTCCCTGACATAGACACACAAATAGACACAAAGAATGGGTGCGCGGCCGGCCGCCCGTCGCGGCCGCCGGCGGGTTCACAGCTCGTAGTTCTCGTGCTCGCCCTTGAGCGCCTGTTCGATCAGCTTGCGCGTGAGCGTGGGCGAAAGCAGTTCGACGAGCGTATAGACGTAGCTGCGCAGGTAGGCGCCGTGCTTCAGCGCCACGCGCGTGAGATTCGTGCCGAACAGATGGCCGACCGGCAAGGCCCGCAAATTCTTGTCGCGCTCGGCATTAAAGGCGATATCGGCCAGGATCCCCACCCCGAGACCCAGCTCGACATAGGTCTTGATGACGTCGGCGTCGATCGCCTCCAGCACGACGTCGGGCGTCAGATTGCGCCGCGCGAACGCTTCGTTGATCTTGGTCCGCCCCGCAAACGCCGCCTCGTAGGTGATGAGGGGATATTGCGCCAGATCGTCGAGCGTGAGCAGCTTGCGTTGCAGCAGAGGGTGATCGGCCGGCACGACGGCAACGTGGTGCCACTGGAAGCACGGTAGCGAGACGAGTTCCTTATAGGTGGCCACCGCTTCGGTCGCGATCGCGATGTCCGCCTGGTCGTGCATGACCATTTCGGCAACCTGCGTCGGGCTGCCTTGCAGGATCGAAAGATGCACCTTCGGAAAGCGCCGCTTGAACTCGGCGATGGCGGCGGGCAGCGAGTAGCGCGCCTGCGTGTGCGTGGCGGCGATGACGAGGTTGCCCTGGTCCTGGGCCGCGAAGTCCTTGCCGACGCGCTTGAGGCTCTCCACCTCCTGCAGGATCCGCTCGACGGACGCGAGTATGATGCGCCCGGGCTCGGTCAGCGAACGCACGCGCTTCCCGTGGCGCGTGAAGATCTCGACCCCCAATTCGTCCTCGAGTTCGATGATCGCCTTGGAGACGCCGGGCTGCGACGTATACAGCGCCTTGGCGGCCTCGGTCAGGTTGAAGTTCTGCCGGACGGCCTCACGCACGAACCGAAACTGGTGCAGGTTCATTTATAACCTTTTGGCATAAGAACAAAATTTTTTAGTCGTTTGAAATATAAGGCGAGTTTATTACGATCGGCAGACGTTTTTCAATATGCATAGCTGTTTTTGTCATTAGCACATGAGTTCACGGTCTGAACGATGGCCGTGGTCGAGCGTCGATAGCAGTTCGGGCGTCGCGTACCAGGACGCGACGCAGCACAAACCTGGGGTCCCCGAATGTATCAATACGATCAGTACGACCAGACGATCGTCGACGAACGCGTCGCGCAGTACCGCGACCAGGTCCGCCGCCGTCTGTCGGGCGAATTGAGCGAAGAAGAATTCCGTCCGTTGCGGCTGCAAAACGGTCTCTACATGCAGCGGCACGCCTACATGCACCGGATCGCGGTCCCGTACGGCAACCTGCGCAGCGACCAACTGCGGATGCTGGCGCGCATCGCGCGCGAGCACGACCGCGGCTATGGGCACTTTTCGACGCGCACGAACATGCAGTTCAACTGGATCAAGCTCGAGGAGACGCCGGAAATCCTGGCGAAGCTCGCCTCGGTGCAGATGCATGCGATCCAGACGTCGGGCAACTGCATCCGCAATATCACGGCCGACCAGTTCGCGGGCGTGGCGCCCGACGAGATCGTCGATCCGCGCCCGTGGGCTGAGATTCTGCGCCAATGGTCGACGTTCCATCCCGAGTTCGCGTGGCTGCCGCGCAAGTTCAAGATCGCGGTGTCGAGCTCGAAGGAAGACCGCATCGCCGTGCAGATCCACGACCTCGGCGTCTATCTGTCGAAGAATGCGGCCGGCGAAGTCGTCTGCGCGATTCTGGCGGGCGGCGGCCTCGGCCGTACGCCGATCATCGGCCAGGTGATCCGCGAAAACCTGCCGTGGCAGCATCTGCTCACCTATTGCGAAGCGGTGCTGCGCGTCTACAACCGCTATGGTCGCCGCGACAATCTGTTCAAGGCGCGCATCAAGATCCTCGTGAAGGCGCTGGGCGCGGAGAAGTTCGCGCAGCAGGTGGAGGAGGAGTGGCAGCATCTGAAGGACGGCCCCTCCACGCTCACGCAGGCCGAATACGACCGCGTGGCGCAGTATTTCCAGCCGCCGGCCTATGAAAAGGTTTCGGATACGGACGCTTCGTACGAGAAGCATCTGCTCGAGAACCGCGCCTTCGCGCGCTGGGTCGAGCGCAGCGTGCGCCCGCACAAGGTCCCCGGCTACGCGTCGGTGACGCTCTCGCTCAAGCCGACGGTCACCGCTCCCGGCGACGTGACCGACAAGCAGATGGAAGCGGCTGCCGATATGGCGGACACCTACTCTTTCGGCCAACTGCGCGTCTCGCACGAGCAGAACCTGATCCTCGCGGACGTCAAGAAGCATGATCTCTTCGCGGTCTGGGAGCGCGCGAAGCAACTCGGCTTCGCGACGCCGAACATCGGCCTGCTGACCGACATCATCGCGTGCCCGGGCGGCGATTTCTGCTCGCTCGCGAATGCGAAGTCGATTCCGATCGCGCAGGCGATCCAGCACCGCTTCGACGATCTCGACTACGTCTACGATCTCGGCGAGCTCTCGCTCAACATTTCGGGCTGCATGAATTCGTGCGGGCACCATCACGTCGGCAACATCGGCATTCTCGGCGTCGACAAGGACGGCTCCGAGTGGTACCAGGTATCGCTCGGCGGCGAGCAGGGCACGAGCCCGACCGGCGCGCGCCTCGGCCGCGTGATCGGCCCGTCGTTCTCCGCCGGCGAAATGCCCGACGTCGTCACGAAGGTGATCGATACCTACGTCGAAAACCGCGTCGACGGCGAGCGTTTCATCGACACCTACAACCGCATCGGCCTTGCGCCGTTCAAGGAACGTGTCTATGCCTCGCGCCAGCCGGCGCATGCATGACGCACGAACGAGAGAGCCAAGGAAGATTCGAGAGATGACTTCGATTATCAAGAACCGCTCGGTCGTCGAGGACGATTGGTACGTCGTGCGTGCAGGCGAGGGCGGCGAATTGCCGGCCGTGGAGACGCTTACGGCCGTGCGCGTGATCGTGCCGTTCGCGCTCTGGAAAGCGTCGCGCGAGGCGCTCGTGGTCACGCGTGACGCGCAATCGCTCGGCGTGTGGCTTGCGCCCGACGACGAGCCGGCCGAACTCGTGGCCGATTTCGACAAGATCGCGCTGATCGGCGTGGACTTCCCCGTGTTCCGTGACGGCCGCGGCTACAGCATCGCGCGGCTCTTGCGCGAGCGCCACGGCTGGCGTGGCGAGCTGCGCGCGATCGGCGACGTATTGCGCGATCAGTTGAACTACATGGCGCGCTGCGGCTTCGATGCGTTCGCCGTGCGCGCGGACAAGGACGTCCACGATGCGCTGAGAGCGTTCACCGAGTTGTCGGTGCAGTATCAATCGGCAGTCGATACGCCGTTGCCGCTCTTTCGGCGTCGCGCGGCGGCAGCCGGGGAGTCGCGCGCATGAGCACCGCCGTCATCAATCCCGCTTCGCTCGCGGCAGAGGCCGACCTGGCCTCGCTCGCGATGAAGGTCGCGCGCCTGAACGCATTCATCGATACGATCGGCGCGCGTCACGAAAGCGTGAAGCTCGCGAGCAGCCTGGCGGCCGAAGACATGGTCCTCACGCACGCGATTCTTTCGCGCGGTGCCTCGATCGGGATCTTCTCGCTCAACACGGGGCGCCTGCATGCGGAGACGATCGGCATGTTCGATCGTGTGCGCGAGCGCTATGGCTATGAGATCGAGCAGTTTCATCCGCGTGCCGACGCCGTGGACGCCTACGTGGCGCAGCATGGGCTCAACGCATTTTACGAGAGCGTGGATCTGCGCAAGCAGTGCTGCGAGATCCGCAAAGTGGAGCCGCTGAACCGCGCGCTCGCGGGCGTGCAAGCCTGGGTGACGGGCCAGCGCCGGGAGCAGTCGGTGACGCGTGCCGAGCTGCACGAAGAGGAGCGCGATGAAGCGCGCGGCATCGCCAAGTACAATCCGCTCGCGGATTGGACCGAAGCCGACGTCTGGGCATACCTCGCACAAAACGACGTGCCGGTGAACCCGCTTCACGCGCGTGGCTATCCGAGCATCGGCTGCGAACCCTGCACGCGCGCCATTCGCCCCGGCGAGGACAGCCGGGCCGGCCGCTGGTGGTGGGAATCGCGCGATACCAAGGAGTGTGGCCTGCACGTTGCCCCCATTTCGGTCATACCGGGCGCCGCGAAGGCCGCACACTGAGCCGCTTGAGACGAAAAGCCAATCCCGCAGCATACGAATGCCGCCGGCCCGCAGGGCCACCAGGCAAACGATAGGAACAGCAGATACATGAGCACCCTTCTCGAATCCGCCGCGACAGCCCCGCATCCTGCCGCCTCCGCCCGCATGGACCACCTCGACTGGCTGGAAGCGGAATCGATCTACATTCTGCGCGAGCTCGTTGCCGAGTGCAGCAAGCCGGCGCTGCTGTTTTCGGGCGGCAAGGACTCGGTGGTGGTGCTGCACCTGGCGCTGAAGGCGTTCGGTCTGGGCGCGGCGCGCAAGACGTCGCTGCCGTTTCCGCTGGTGCACATCGACACGGGGCACAACTACCCGGAGGTGATCGATTTTCGCGACCGACGCGCGGCGCAGATCGGCGCGCAGCTGGTGGTGGGGCACGTGGAAGATTCGATCAGGCGCGGCACGGTGCGGCTGAGGCGCGAGACGGATTCGCGCAACGCGGCGCAGGCCGTGACGCTGCTGGAGACGATCGCGGAGCACGGCTACACGGCGATGATCGGCGGGGCGCGGCGCGACGAGGAAAAGGCGCGCGCGAAGGAGCGCATATTCTCGTTTCGCGACGAGTTCGGGCAGTGGGATCCGAAGGCGCAGCGCCCGGAGCTGTGGAGCCTCTATAACGCGCGGCTGCACGCGGGCGAGCACCTGCGGGTGTTTCCGATCTCGAACTGGACGGAGCTGGACGTGTGGCAATACATCGCGCGCGAAGGGCTGGAGCTGCCGCCGATCTACTACGCGCACGAGCGCGAGATCGTGCGTCGCAACGGGCTGCTGGTGCCGGTGACGCCGCTCACGCCGCTGCGCGAGGGCGAGACGAGCGAGCGCGCGCTGGTGCGCTTTCGCACGGTGGGCGACATCAGCTGCACGTGCCCGGTGTCGAGCGACGCGGACGACGTGGAGAAGATCATCGCGGAGACGGCGGTGACGGACATCACGGAGCGCGGGGCGACGCGCATGGACGATCAGACCTCGGAAGCGGCGATGGAGCAGCGCAAGAAGCAGGGCTACTTCTGAGCGGGCGCCGGGCGCAAACGGCATCCGGCCATTCATCCAACATCGAGATATCGAACGCCCGGCATGAGCGCGGGCGCGGCGAAGCGAAGCGAATACGAAGGGCGTAACACATGAGCACACATGAACCGGCGGACCTCGGGGTGCTGCGATTCATCACGGCGGGCAGCGTGGACGATGGCAAGAGCACGCTGATCGGGCGGCTGCTATACGACAGCAAGGCGGTGCTGTCGGACCAGCTTTCGGCGCTCTCGCGCGCGAAGAACAAGCGCACGGTGGGCGAGCAGATCGATTTGTCGCTGCTGACCGATGGGTTGGAGGCCGAGCGCGAGCAGGGCATCACGATCGATGTGGCGTACCGGTACTTTGCCACGGCCAGGCGCAAGTTCATCATCGCGGACACGCCAGGGCACGAGCAGTACACGCGCAACATGGTGACGGGGGCGTCGACGGCGCACGCGGCGATCATCCTGATCGACGCGACGCGGGTGACGTACGACGCGGCGGGCGAGGCGGTGCTGCTGCCGCAGACGAAGCGGCACAGCGCGATCGTGAAGCTGCTGGCGCTGCAGCACGTGATCGTGGCGATCAACAAGATGGACCTGGTGGAGTACAGCGAGGCGCGCTTCAACGAGATCCGCGACGCGTACGTGCGGCTGGCGCAGCAGCTGGGGCTCTCGGAGGTGCGTTTCGTGCCGGTGTCGGCGCTCAAGGGCGACAACATCGTGACGGCGAGCGAGCGCATGCCGTGGTACGCGGGCGAGCCGCTGCTGGACGTGCTGGAGCAGTTGCCGGTGGGCACGCGCGCGGGCGAGGCGCTGCGCTTTCCGGTGCAGTGGGTGGCGCGCCAGGACGGGGCGAGCGCGGACGACTTCCGCGGCTACATGGGGCGCGTGGAGGCGGGCGAGGTGCGCGTGGGCGACACGGTGGCGGTGCTGCCGGCGGGGCGCACGGCGACGGTGGCGGAGATCGTGGCGCCGGTGGTGGGCGGCACGGCGGCGGTGGCGAGCGCGTTCGCGGGCCAGACGGTGACGATCCGGCTGGAGGAGGACGTGGACGTATCGCGCGGGGACATGTTCGTGCGGGCCGAGCAGGCGCCGCAGCCGGCGAAGAAGCTGGAGGCGGACCTGTGCTGGTTCGACGAGGAGCCGCTGTCGACGCAGCGCAAGTACCTGCTCAAGCAGACGACGACGACGGTGTTCGCGCGGGTGGGCGCGGTGAAGGAAGTGCTGGACGTGCACACGCTGGCGCATACGAGCGAGCGGCACGAGCTGGGGATGAACGACATCGGGCGGGTGGCGCTGACGCTGCAAAAGCCGCTCGTGTGCGATGCATACGACGACGAACCGGGCACGGGCGCGTTCGTGCTCATCGACGAAGCCACGCATCATACGGTCGCAGCCGGCATGATTCGTGCATACTCGGCCTGACCGGGCGAGCATGACGCCGCTCGGACGTTGACGAGGATGAATGGCGAATGGGTAAGGTGTATCTGATCGGTGCGGGTCCTGGTGCGGCGGATCTCATTACGGTGCGCGGTGCCCGATTGTTGGGCATGGCCGACGTGGTGCTGCACGATGCGCTAGTCGAACCGGAAATGCTCGAGTACGCGCCGCATGCCCGCAAGATCGCCGTCGGCAAGCGTTGCGGCCGTCGCTCGACGGCCCAGCAGTTCATCAACAAGCAGATCGTGGATGCCGCGCGTGCGCACTCATGTGTGGTGCGCCTGAAGGGTGGCGATCCGATGCTGTTTGGCCGGGCCGATGAGGAAATGCGTGCGCTCGAGGAGGCCGGCATCGAATACGAGGTCGTACCCGGCATTACGGCCGCGCTGGCGGCGGCCTCGGCAGTCAAGCGCTCGCTGACCCTGCGCGGCGTCGCGCGCAGCGTCGCGCTGGCCACACGCAGCCGCGCGGCCGACACGCAGGAGATTCGCGAGCAGGTCAACGCCGATTCGCTCGTGTTCTACATGGGCCGCGACAGCGCGCCCGAAATCGCGCAGCAACTGATCGATGCGGGGCGTCCAGCCGCAACACCCGTCGCGATCGTCGAGGCCTGCAGTACCCCGCGCGAGCGCACGCTCACGCTGACGCTCGAAGCGCTGGCCATGGGCGAGGCGCAGCAATGGCTCGATCCCCAGCAGCCGAGCCTGCTCATGATCGGCGAAGCGTTTGCCGAGCGCGTGCCGGCGGGCAAGCCCGAGCAAGCGCAGGTGGGCGACGCGCCGCGCGCCGGCATGCGGCACGCGGCCTGAGCGCAGCCAGCGCCGAGGCCCGCCTCCATTCGACCGGGCGGGCTATTGGGGACTATCGGCGGCTATCGGCCACCATCGGCCACCATCGGCCACCGATCCGCTCGCTGCCCGGCTACCCGTTTTTCTCTTCCACGATCCGCAATCGACGCAATCGACGCAAGCGACTCGCCGGGTCGCTCGGCGGCCCGACGTCGCTCACTCGCCTTCGATCTGCCGCAGGCTGTAACGCGCGAGCGCGTCGAGCACGGCCTCGTCTTCCCCCACGGGTGCCGCGCACCGGATCTCGACACCGGGGTGCGCCGCACGGCACCGGTCGAGCACGGTCGGCAGATCGCGCCGAATATGCCCTCCCACGCCGACGAACACCGGCACCACGGCCACGACCGTGCAGCCGGCCGCCACTTGCTGCGCGATAGCCGTCGGCAAATCGGGGCTCATGAGTTCGAGAAACGCGAGGCTGACGGGCGTGACGGGGCCGCATGCGTCACGCAGCTTTTGCGCGAGCCGCTCGAAGGGCTCGGCCCAGCGCGCATCGCGCGCGCCATGGCCGAACAGCACGATGCCGCTTTGGGCCGCCATGGATTCGTCCTTTCCGTCGAGGTGGTGACTAATGCCGGTCGACCCACTTGAGGCCGACGATCCCGAGCGCCAGGTAAATGAGGCCGGGCGTGGCCGCCGTCACCGGGGCGGGCCAGGTATTCAGCGTACCGATATGCGAAAAGAGCGTGTTGATGAGCTGGAAGCTCATGCCGAGCATGATGCCACCGAACACCTTCACCCCCACCACGCCTGCCCGCGTATGCAGATACGCGAACGGCAGCGAAAGCACGAGCATGACGAGCACGGCGAACGGATAAAGCAGCTTCTTCCAGAGGGCGATCTCGTAGCGCTGCGTGTTCTGAAGGTTCTCGGTCAGGTGTTGGATGTAGCGGAACAGGTTGAACATCGACATGCGATCGGGCGAGATCAGCAGCACGGAGAGAATTTGCGGCGTGAGCTCGGAGCGCAGCGAATACTCGGGCAGTGCCGTTTGCGTCGCGCGATAGACCGGATCGAGCGCATCGGCCGGCTGCCCGGCAACGGGCGGCACGTTGCCGAGCTGCGTGTCGGTCACGCCCTTGAGCAGCCAGTGGCCGTTACCCTGGTAGCGGCCGTCCTGCGCGAAGCGCACGTTGGTCAGGTGGAAGCCGGAATCGAATTCGTAGATGCGCACGTTGCGAATCGAGGCGTCCGGCAGAAGCTCGCCCACGTTGACGAAGCGCGTGACCTGCTCGCCGTCCTCGCGCGCCGTCAGCGTGTCCTTGACCCAGACGCCCGAGGCGAAGTTCGTCGAGACCGTTGCGCCGAGCGCTTCGAGCCTGACGCGTTCGGACAACTGGTCGGCATAGGGGCCGACGACCTCGCCGATGAAATATGTGATGGCCACGAGCGGAATGCCGATTTTCAGCAGCGAGCGCAGCGCCCGCCCGGTCGAAAGGCCGGAGACGCGAAAGATCGTGTACTCGGAGTTGGCGGCCATCTGCGCGAACACATAGATGGCGCTGATCAAGGCCGCCACCGGGATGATCTCGTAAAAGCGCGACGGCGTTTGCAGTGCCACGCGCAGCACCGCGTAGCCGAACTTGTAGTTGCCGTGGCCGACCGTGTTGAGCTCGTTGATCAGGTCGAAAAAGAAAAAGAGCCCGGAGAACGCGAACAGAATGAACACGAACGCGAGGTAGACCTGGCGGGCGAAGTACTTTTCGTAGATGCGCATCGCGTCACGCCTCCTTCGAGCGCGAGAACATCGCGCGCGAGATCAACGGCCGGTTGCGCACGCGCATCCAGAATACGACGACCACCAGGGCGGTCACGACAAGGTGCAGCCCCACGAGGCCCGCGACGAACGACAGGCGGCCCTGCTCGATCCACGACTGCATGACGTTGAGCAGGTTCGAGTACGTCAGGAAAATGAGTACGGCCATCACGAGATTGATCGTGCGCCCGCGCCGCGGGTTCTGATAGGCGAGCGGGATGCCGAGCAGCACGAGGTTGATGGCCATGAGCGGCAGCCCCGTGCGCCACGCGAATTCGGCCAGGTTGTTGTCGTTCGGGTGGCGCAGCAGGGCGGGGGTGGGCGTACCCGTGGTCGTCGGCCGGTTGACGACCGGCTGCTGGGTGATCTTCACGCCGTAGCGCTCGAACTCCATAATCCGGAAATCGGGCTTGCCGGGCTCGCCGTCGTAGCGGCGGCCGCTTTGCAGGACGACGAAACGCGCGCCGTCCTTTGCGGTTTCGATGTGCCCGTCCTGCGACACGACGACGCTCACTTTCCCGTTTTCCGTGCTCGTGACGAAGACGTTCCTGACCTTCGACTGGTCGGGCGTCATTTTTTCGACGAAGAAGACGCGGTGGCTCGAGGGCGATTCGCGGAACTGGCCCGGCGCGAGCAGCGCCACCTCGTCGCGCTGCTGAAACCGCGCACGGATGAGCTTGCTCTGCGCATTGGACCAGGGCCAGCCGACGTACGCGAAAAAGGCGACGAGCAGGATGATCGGCGCCGCGAATGTCGCGATCGGTTTGATGAAGCGCGTGAGGCTCACGCCGGATGCGAGCCAGACGACCATCTCGGAGTCGCGGTACCAGCGCGTGAGCACGAACAGGATCGAGACGAACAGCGTGACCACGAGCATCACGGCCAGATAGCCGATCACGGTCAGGCCGATGAGGACGACGACGTCCTTCGGATCGACCTGGCCCGATGCGGCATAGCCGACGATGCGGATCATCATCGTCGTGAGAAAGATGGTCAGCAGCACCATGAATACGGCACCGGCCGTATAGGCGAGCTCGCGCTGCAAGGAGCGTTCGAAAATCATCGTCTGTGAGGAAGGCGAGGCCGATGGGCGATCGCGGTGCGCGTCGCGAACCGACGCCACGAAAAAATAGCGGATAATTGCGGCTACTTCTTTCACTGCAGCAGCCGATCTTATCCGAGGACAAGCGCGATGGACTTTAGCATAAAAGCCTGTGACTGGACCAAAGGCACGACTAACGGGTTCTTGACGGGGAAATCGGACTGTATCGTGCTCGGTGTATTCGAAGCGCAGACGCTCAGCGGCGCGGCGCTCGAAATCGACACCGCCACGAAGGGGCTCATCACGCGCATCGTGAAGGCCGGCGACATGGAAGGCAAGAGCGGCACGACGCTCTTCTTGCCGGAAGTCTCGGGCATCGGCGCCTCGCGCGTGCTGCTCGTCGGCCTCGGCAAGCAGGATGCCTTCGGGCAGAAGGCTTATGGCGAAGCGGCGCGCGCCGCCTGGCGGGCGATCCTGAGCACGCGCATCGCGCAGGTGACCTTCACGCTCGCGCAGTTGCCGGTCAAGGAGCGCTCGGCCGACTGGGCCGTGCGGGCGGCTATTCTCGCGCTGCGCGGCGAGGCCTATCAGTTCACGCAAATGAAAGGCAAGCCGGAGCCGGTGAAGCGCGCGCTCAAGCGGATCGTACTGAGCGTGGACACCGTCGACGAAAAGGCCGCGAAGGCGGCCGCCAGGGAAGGCGCGGCCATCGCCAGCGGCATGGATCTCGCGCGCGATCTCGGTAATCTGCCCGGCAACGTCTGTACGCCGACCTACCTCGGCGAGACCGCGAAGAAGCTCGGCAAGGACTGGAAGCTGAAGGTGGAAGTGCTCGGCCAGAAGCAGATCGAAGCGCTGAAGATGGGCTCGTTCCTGTCGGTGACGCGCGGCACGACCGAGCCGCCGCAATTCATCGTCATGCAATACCAGGGCGCCGCCGCGAAGGCCGCGCCGATCGTGCTCGTCGGTAAAGGCATCACGTTCGACAGCGGCGGCATCTCGCTGAAGCCCGGCGAAGGCATGGACGAGATGAAGTACGACATGTGCGGCGCCGCCTCGGTGTTCGGCGCATTGCGCGCCGTGGCCGAACTCGGCCTCAAGCTCAATGTCGTCGGCATCGTGCCCACTTGCGAAAACATGCCGAGCGGCACGGCCACGAAGCCGGGCGACATCGTCAAGAGCATGTCCGGCCAGACCATCGAGGTGCTCAACACCGACGCCGAGGGCCGCCTGATTCTTTGCGACGCGCTGACTTATGCGGAGCGCTTCAAGCCGGCGGCCGTCGTCGACGTCGCGACCCTCACCGGCGCCTGTGTCATCGCCCTCGGCCATCATATGAGCGGCCTCTTCTCGAAGGACGACGCGCTGGCGGGCGAACTGCTCGATGCATCGCGGGAAGCATCCGACCCCGCGTGGCGGCTCCCGCTCGAGGACGAGTACCAGGAGCAGCTGAAGTCGAACTTCGCCGACATCGCGAATATCGGCGGGCGTCCGGCCGGCAGCGTCACGGCAGCATGCTTCCTTTCCCGCTTCACGCAGGCCTACCCGTGGGCGCACCTCGACATCGCCGGCACCGCCTGGAAGAGCGGCGCCGCCAAGGGGGCGACGGGCCGGCCCGTTCCGCTGCTCACGCAGTTCCTGATCGATCGCGCGGCGCAGTAATGGTGGGACGCACAGGTGGGAGCGGCTTCGGCCGGGCGGCATGCGATATGCTGCTTGCTCGGCGGGGCCGGGAGCCGGCGCGATGACGCGAATCGACTTTCATACGAATGTCGGCGACTCGCTGATCTACGCGTGCCGGCTGGCTCGCAAGGCGTATCTGGCGGGGCAGCCGGTGGTCGTCCTGGCTGAACCCGCGCGCCTGAGGGCGTTCGACGAGCGGCTCTGGACGTTTTCGCCGCTCGACTTCGTGCCGCACTGCATGGCCGACAGCGGGCTCGCGGCCCGTACGCCCATCGTATTGACGGCCGAGCTCGACGCCGCGCCGCATCATCAGGTGCTGATGAACCTCGGCGCCGGGGTACCGTCGCAATTCGCCCGCTTCGAGCGCCTGCTCGAGGTTGTCGGCAACGATGAAGCCGAGCTTGTCGCGGGGCGCGAGCGCTATCGTTTCTATCGCGATCGTGGCTATGCGCTGAACAACTACAAGCAGGGCGCCTGAGAGCGGGCGCCGCCGTTTGTCCGATCGCCTGAAGGCGGGTTTGCCATCGCATCGCCGGCGCGCCCGGCAGCGGGCGCCGGGGCAGGCCTGCCGACGATTTATCGATAAGGGAGACTCAGTCGTGACCGATCCCAAAGCACCGAACGATTCGCACGATGTCGACGATCCCGACGCGATCCCGGTCCTCACCGACGTGATCGTGCCGGGCCGCCCGCCTACGGTGCGGCCGGTCACCTCGCACGAACCGCCGCAGACGAGCGCGGCGCCCACGCCCGCTGCGGCATCGCATGACTCTCTGCCGGCCGCTGCGCCGGGTGCAGCGGCGCAGCCGGCTGACGAAGGAGTTCCGGGCGAGGCGCCCGCGCCCGGCGAGGCACCTGGCCCGACCGGGAGGCTTGGCTCCGACGCCGGCATCCCGACACCCGAGGCCCCGATCCACGAGGCGGCTCCTGCGAGCGAGCCGCCCGCCGACGAGGCGCTCGCGAACGACGCATCGCCGCGCGAGGTGCCGATGAGCGAAGTCCCCGCGGGAGAGGCGCCCGTGCTCGCGCCTTCGTCGGCCGAGCCCGGCACCCCGCTTGCCGGCGAGGCGCGTCCGCCGCACGAGACGGCGCCCGAGCCCGCGGCGCCGCCCCTCTCGGAACAGTCCATCCCCGAGGAGCCCATCCCGGAGGCGTCCATTGCTGCGGGCGAGACCGAAACGTCGATCGAGGCGATGCGCGCGGCCGAGCTGGCCGAATTCGTCGAGCCGCCGGCAACGGGCTCCGCCGCAGGCACGGCGGAACCGGCGGAGAGGCCGCACCCAGGCGGCGAAGCCGTCTCCGAGCCGGCGCCGACGCTTGCGTCCGAGCATGCCCGGGCACCGCTGGCCGATATGCAGAGCGTGCCGCCGCCGCCCGGTGCGCCCGTTCCCGAAAGCACCGGGGTATCGCCGGAGGAAGAAGCGGCGTTCCCGGCCTCCGCCGAGCTGAGCGCGCGCGACGCCGAGCATTTGGCCGAGCGTCTGCGCGTGCGGTTTGCCGGCTATCTGCGCGAGGAGGGGCGCGGCGTGATCGAGGCGCGCTGCCGCGATGCGCTCGCCGAGCATACGAGCTGGCTCGTGCGTCAGGTCACGCGCGAGGTCACGCTGGCGCTCGAGGGCGAAGTGGCCGGATGGGTGCGCGACGCGGTGCGCGAGGAACTGGCGGCGCACCGTATCGTCAAGCGCTGAGCGGTTGTCGCACCGGGGCGTCGCCAGCATCGCCCTGCGTCTTGCGGATTTCTTTTGCCCCCCTTGCGGCGCTCCGCTCGGCCGGGCTCAACCGGTGACGGCGCCCCGGTTCGCGGGGCGCGCGAGCGCGGCATATTTCGCCAGCACGCCGCGCGTGTACCGTGGCGCCGGCGCTTGCCAGGCGGCGCGGCGGCGTGCGATTTCCGCGTCGTCGACATTGAGCTGCAGCAGCAGCTTGTGCGCATCGATCGTGATCGAATCGCCTTCCTGCACGAGCGCGATCGTGCCGCCGACGAACGCCTCCGGCGCGACGTGACCGACCACCATGCCCCATGTGCCCCCGGAAAAGCGGCCGTCGGTAATGAGACCGACCGATTCGCCCAGCCCCTTGCCGATCAGCGCCGAGGTGGGGGCCAGCATCTCCGGCATGCCGGGGCCGCCTTGCGGACCCAGATAGCGCAGCACGAGCACATCGCCGGCGCGGATTTTGTCGTCGAGGATTGCCGCGAGCGCGCTTTGCTCGTCGTCGAACACGCGCGCAGGGCCGGTGATCGCCGGGTTCTTGAGCCCCGTGATCTTGGCCACCGCGCCGTCCACGGCAAGATTGCCCTTGAGGATCGCGAGGTGGCCGGAGGGATACAGTGCCTGGTCGATCGGAAAGATGACCTGCTGGCCGGCCGGTGGCGCGCTCGGCACGTCCTTCAACTCTTCGGCGAGGGTCCTGCCCGTGATCGTCACGCACTCGCCATGCAGCAGCCCCGCATCGAGCAGGATCTTCATGACTTGGGGGATGCCGCCCGCGCGATGCAGGTCGGTCGCCACGTACTCGCCCGATGGCTTGAGATTGCAGATGACGGGCACACGCTGGCGGATGCGCTCGAAGTCGTCGATGGTCCACTCCACTTCGGCCGCATGCGCGATGGCGAGGTAATGGAGCACGGCATTCGTCGAGCCGCCCGTTGCCATGATGACCGAGACGGCGTTTTCGATCGCCTGCTTCGTGATGATGTCGTGCGGCTTCAGATCGCGCTTGACGGCCTCGACGAGCACGCGCGCCGATTCGGCCGCCGAGGCGACCTTCTCGTCGTCGGGGTTCGCCATCGTCGACGAATAGAGCAGCGACATGCCGAGCGCCTCGAACGACGAACTCATCGTGTTGGCCGTATACATCCCGCCGCACGAGCCCGTCGTTGGGCAGGCGTTGCGCTCGATGCCGTCGAAGTCTTCCTTCGACATCCGGCCGGCCGTGAACTCGCCGACGGCCTCGAACGAAGAGACGATCGTCAGATCCTTGCCCTTCCAGTGGCCGGGGCGGATCGTGCCGCCATAGACGTAGATGCCGGGCACGTTGATGCGCGCGAGCGCGATCATGCCGCCCGGCATGTTCTTGTCGCAACCGCCGATCACGACCACGCCGTCCATCCACTGGCCCTGCACGCAGGTTTCGATGCAATCGGCGATCACCTCGCGCGAGACGAGCGAATACTTCATGCCTTCGGTGCCCATCGACATGCCGTCCGAAATCGTCGGCGTGCCGAATGTCTGCGGGTTCGCGTCGGCATCCTTGACCGCGCCGACGGCCGCGTCGGCCAGCCGCTGCAGCCCGGCGTTGCAGGGCGTGATTGTCGAGTGGCCGTTGGCGATGCCGATCATCGGCTTGTCGAAGTCGTCCTGCCGATACCCCAGCGCGTAATACATCGAGCGGTTCGGCGCACGGGCGACACCCTGCGTGATGTTCTGCGAGCGACGGTTATAAGGCATGGCGGGGAGCTCCGGTTCGTTCGTGTGCTTGCACGCCGCCGGGGTGCGTTTTGCTTTGGATTCGCCTGCGGCCGTGCGGATAAAGGTGTCCGGCCAGAATGCGCTGGCTCGAAGCCGCTGTCCAATATATTATTCAGCGCTGATTAGGTCGAAAAACATATCAGAGCGATGACTCCCGATCTGCGTCAGCTGCGTTACTTCGTCGCCGTGGCCGAGGAGCGGCATTTCGGGCGTGCGGCCGAGCGGCTCTCGATGACGCAGCCGCCGCTTTCGCAGGCGATCCGGGCGCTGGAGGACACGCTCGGCGTTGCCCTTTTTGCGCGCACGAAGCGCACGGTCGAGCTCACGCCGGTGGGTGCCGATCTCCTGCCGGAGGTGCGCAAGCTGCTCGCGGCGGCCGACGGGCTACGCCCGCTCGCACAACGCCTTGCGCGCGGCGAGGCGGGCTCGCTCGCGCTCGCGTTCGTCTCCACGGCCGACTATGGCCTCCTGCCCGAACTGTTGCGCCGGTTCGCTTCGTATCGTCCCGGCGTGCAACTCGAGCTTGCCGAAGCCACGAGCGACGTGCAGATCGAGGAACTTGTCGCGGGCCGCATCGACGCCGGGCTCGTCATTGCGCCGTTGCCGCCGCGCCATGCGGCGACTCTGAGCTACCTGCCCGTCATGCGCGAGCCGCTCGTCGCGGCCCTGCCGGCCGGCGCCGTGCCGCACAAGGGCCGGGGCGCGGTGCGCGACTGGGAGGACACGCCCGTCTCGCTCGCCGATCTCGCGTCGTTGCCGCTCGTCATCTTCCCGCGGCGGTTGGCGCCGGGCTTTTATGACATCATTACGGGCTGCTACGGCGCTGCCGGCCTCGCGCCGCGCATCGGGCAGGAAGCGATCCAGATGCAGACGATCGTGAGCCTTGTGTCGGCGGGCATGGGCGTCGCACTCGTGCCGCGCTCGCTGCGGAACTTGAGGCGCACGGGCGTCGTCTATCGGCCGCTCGCGCAACGCGCACCGATCGTCGAAACCGGGCTCGTCTGGCGCACGGACGACGTCAGCCCCGTGCTGGCGAGCTTCATCGAGATCGTGCGTGCGCAAAAGGCGGCTGAGAAGCCGTAGCCGACGCCGCGTGCGCGCCGCCCGCGTGCCCGTCAACCCCGTTCAACGCTTTGAAGCGGAAGAAGCCCACACGATGCTGATTCATCCCAATTTCGACCCCATTGCGATTCACCTGGGCCCGCTGGCCGTTCGCTGGTACGGCCTCATGTACCTCGTTGCGTTCGTGATGGCGATCGTCGTCGGCCGGCTGCGCCTGCGCCTGCCGCACGTCGCCGCGCAAGGCTGGACGACGAAAGATATCGACGACATGCTGTTTTACGGTGTGCTCGGCACGATTCTCGGCGGACGTCTCGGCTATGTCCTCTTTTACAAGGCCGACTATTACTTCATGCACCCGCTCGACGTATTCAAGGTCTGGCAGGGCGGCATGTCGTTTCACGGTGGCTTTCTGGGCGTGACGCTGGCCATGATGCTCTTCGCCTATCAGCGCAAGCGCAGTTGGATGCAGGTGACCGATTTCGTCGCGCCTATGGTGCCGACCGGTCTGGCCGCGGGCCGCCTCGGCAACTTCATCAACGGCGAACTCTGGGGCCGCGTGACCGATCCGGCCGCGCCTTGGGCGATGTTGTTCCAGAATGCATCTGAGGACGACGCGCGTTGGCTCGTCGCGCATCGCGAGCTTGCGGCGAAGTGGCATCTGGACGGCATCTTCGCGCAGTACCACATGCTGCCGCGACACCCGTCGCAACTGTATGAGATTGCGTTGGAAGGCATCGCGCTTTTCGTCGTGCTCTGGTTCTTCTCGCGCAAGCCGCGGCCGGTGGGGGCCGCATCGGCCGTTTTCCTGATCGGCTACGGGCTCGCGCGTTTCACCGTGGAGTTCGCGCGCGAACCCGACGATTTCCTCGGGCTGCTGGCGCTCGGCCTGTCGATGGGGCAGTGGCTCTCGCTGCCGATGATCGTCGCGGGCGTGCTGCTGCTCGCCTGGTCCTACCGGCGTGCCCGCAACGCGCCCACGGCGCTGGCGCGCTAGCGCGTCATCTGCACCGCGCCCGATACGCTGACGGCCACGCGCGTCTTGCCGCCTTCGATCGGCAGCGGCGCGGCCGGTGCGCTTTCAGTGGCCATCGCGCGCATGGCGTAGAGCGGCCGCGGCGGCGTTTCGCGCCCGACGTTCACGCTGCGCACGACATAACCCGTGTAGCCGAACGCGCGGGCCGCCGACTCGGCCTGCTTGCGAAACGAAGCGATCGCCTCGCCGGTGAGCTTTTCGGCTGCGTTGCGCTGTGCTTCAGGCGAGAGCGAGAACGAAACGTTCGCGACTTGCATCGTCGCGTTCAATTGCGCCGCGAGCTGTGACGCGGCTGCGAAATTACGCGATTCGAGCACGACCTCGGTGCGCCCGCGCCATCCTGAAATGCGGCCGTCACGATCCGTCGACGGATAGATAGAGAACGTGCCCGTATGTGCGCTGACGTCCGATGCCGACTTGGCGGCCTTCAGCGCGGCAGCCGTGCGTTGATTGAGCGCATCGGTGAGCGAGGCTGCGTCCTTCGCCTGCTGCTCGTAAAAGAGGGTGATGTCGACGACATCCGTCGCGACGTCGTCGCTGGCTTGCGCGGAAAGCGAAAGCACGCCGGAGGGCGCGGTTTCGCTCGATACGGCCGGCTCGGCGAACGCGCTCATCGACGCCAGGGCGGCGGCGGTGGCAAGCGTGAAGACGGCAGCGGTGGTTTTTCTCATCTCAGGTTCCTTGTTGTTGAGAAAACGGTCGGCGGGCACGCGGCTCAGGCGAGCCGCTCGGTAATGAAGCGCCACTCGGCCTCGGTCACCGGCGTGATCGAAAGCCGGTTGCCCTTGGCGAGCACGCGCATGTCGGCAAGCTCAGGGTGGGCGCGCAATTCCGCAAGCGGGATCAACGGCGTTTTCTTGACGAAGCGCACGTCCACCAGCATCCAGCGCGGTGTCTCGCGCGTCGATTTCGGGTCGTAGTACGGACTCTTCGGCTCGAACTGCGTCGGATCGGGGTAGGGCTGCGAGACGACCTCGGCGAGCCCGGCGATGCCGGGCTCCGGGCAGCTCGAATGATAGAAGAGCACGCCGTCGCCAAGCTGCATCGTGTCACGCATGAAATTGCGCGCCTGATAGTTGCGCACGCCGGTCCACGGCAGCGTGCTGGAGGGAGCGTGGGCGAGGTCGTCGATGCTCGCTTCGTCCGGTTCGGACTTCATCAGCCAATAGCGCATGGGCGATTCGAATGGCGCGAAACAGTTCGAAAGGAACACGCCCGCTGGGCGGCGTGCATTTGGAGCGATTATGCCGTGCCCCAAATGAAAACGGCATCGGATTGACCGATGCCGTTGAATAAAGTCCCCGCCTTGGCCGCTAGGCCGGCATCCTGAACCGGAGGTTCAGAATTGGTCGCAGTTAGCCGCACTTCGGGTACATCAGACTGAGTGACGCGCACACCCGTGCTGCAAATTTCCGCAACCGTGCACATGGCATTGGTTCAAGGAATCTATGACCTTGGCGAACCAGGCAGGGAAGCCGTAAAACCTGTGTGAATCTCATATTGCCAGTCAACGGGCAGTTTGGCTACCCACTGACCACTACTCGCGGTATCGGCATCGATGTCAACCTGCGGACGTCAACCGATGCAAACCGACACCTTTACCGTGCCTCGCCTTGCTCGAGCACGGCATCGAGCTGTTCGTTCATTTGCTGCATTGTACGCCGGATTTCCTCCGCGGGAAACGCTTCGCCATGGCGCACGCTTTCCTGCAGCCGGACCAGTTCCGATGCGAGCGAGAGCGCCGCCATCACGGCGATGCGATCGGTGCCGCGAATGTTGCTGTGGGCCCGAACCTTGGCCATCTCGGCATCAACTCGCGCAACGGCTTCGAGCAGGGCGGCCTCGGTTTCGGCCGAGCATGCGAGGCGGTACGTCTGGCCGAGAATCGAGGCTTCGATCTGTCTGGTCGTCATGCGTTTTCTCCGTGCTGAGCCGCTGCGCCGTTGGGCGCCGCCGCGTTCTCGCCGGACGGTGCGAGCAGATCGAGCTGGTTGTCGGCGTCGTACGCGCCCTTGCCGCGCGGCAGTTTTTCGAGAATCGCGTTGAGGCGGACCTGTGCATCGTCGATCTTCGCGAGCAACGTATCCCGTTCGACCTGCAGCGCGTTGCGTTCATCGCGCAAGAGCGCAAGCTCCGCGCGGGCGGTGTCGTTTTCCGCCCGCAGCTGGGCGAGTTGCTCTTCGAGCGCGTGACGGGCCTGCTGCTGGCGTTCGTTGATCGCGATCAGCCGGCCGATGTTCTGTGACAAAGTTTCGAGTTCGTTGAGCATCTGCTGCGTCCTCTAAAGACCTGCGCATTTTAGCGCGGAATACCGATGTGTCCGACCTCTGTCTCGTATCGAGACGTAACAGGGCGGTTTCGGCGCGAAAATAGGCACACGTCCCCCGTATTTTTGCAAACGATGCACGAGGCGCGCCAACGCGGCAGCCGCCAAATGCCAGTGCTTTTTGCCGATGGCGCGCGAAGCCGGTCATTCTTGACGCCCACACCCCCCGCTCCTACACTTGCGGCACTTTGGTGCTCGCGCGCTCGCCCTGATGCGCGCGGTTAAACGGGAAACAGGGAGCGAAGTCCGCCCGGACCAGCCAACCTGTGCTGCCCCCGCAACGGTAAGCGACATGCCGCGCTGCAATGCGCGGCGACTCCATTCAGTGCCACTGCGCCGCGAGGCGCGGGAAGGCGGATGCGAGCGGTCGCCAGCCCGGATACCGGCCAGAGCGGGGGCGTGCCGCCTTCGGCGGCCGAGCCGCCGCCAGCGCTGCGCCCGTGCCGATGCGGCTCGCGGGGAGCGGGCGGCATTCCGATCCCACAGGAAAACAAGATGATTCCCATGCCCTTCGCAAGGGTAGCCTTCGTCGCGCTCGCCGGCCTGCCGCTCGTTGCGCGTGCCCAGTCGGCGCTCGACTCCACGATGCCCACGCCTCGTCCCGTCTCGACAGACTCCGCGCCCGCCGCCTCACCGAGCGCGTCCGCTTCATCGGCCGTCGCCGCCACGTCCGCTGGCGAGACGGGGAACCCGCGCGCCGGCAAGCTCGCCCCGATCGTCGTGACGGCGCAGCGCTCGCCGCAGGCGCTGGCCGACGCGGTCCCGCAAACGACGCGCTTGAGCCGCGAGGATATCGACGATTCGGGCGCGACCGATCTCGCGGGCGTGCTCGCGCTTGCGCCCGGCGTGCAGATCGTCCGCAACGGCGGGCCCGGCGCGAATGCGGTTGCGCTGCTGCGCGGCGGCTCGGCCACCCAATCGCTTGTGCTCGTCGACGGCGTGCGTGTCGATTCGGTAAGCCTCGGACAAGCGCAGCTCGCACAGATTCCCGCCTCGCAGATCGATCATGTCGAAGTCGTCAACGGCGACGTATCGGCGCTCTACGGCTCGGGCGCGATGGGCGGCGTCGTGCAGGTATTCACGAAAGCGGGCGGCGACCATCCGCCGCGCTTTCATTTTTCGGCGGGCTATGGCAGTTACGGTACGCAAACGCAGCAAGCCGGCGTGGACGGCGCGCTCGACAAGGCGGGCAAGACGACGTTCAGCTTCGAGGTCGCGCGTTTGAAAAGCAATGGCTTTTCGTCGATCGATCCGCGGCTGGCTCCCAATGCGAATCCGAATGCGAACGGGTACCTGAACGAAAGCGTATCGGCCGCGCTGCGTCACAGATTCAATGACCGATGGGACGCCGGGGTGCGCTACTTCCAGTCGAACGGCAATGCGAGCTTCGACGACGCGTACGGGGTGCCGACCGACATCAACAACCTCTACAGCAAGGTAAGGCAGGCGTCGGTCTTCGCTAACGGCAAGCTCACCGATTGGTGGACGACGCATGTCACGCTCGCCGAAGGAGACGATCGCAGCATCCAGAAGAAGAACGGCGTCTACGACAATCGGTTCGATACCACCAATCGGCAATACACGTGGCAAAACGATTTTGCGCTGGCCGCAGGGCAAACCGCCCAGCTCGGCTACGAGCGACTCGATCAGCGCCTCGACTCGGACATCTTTTCGGCGCCGGCACGTCATGTGGACTCGGTCTTTGCCGGCTATACGGCGCGCTTCGGCGCAAGCCAGATTCAAGCCAACGTGCGGCGCGACCGCTACTCGGACTTCGGCAGCGCGAATACCTACTATCTGGGTTACGGCTACGACTTCACCGAGCACTGGAAGGCGATAGCGAGCTACTCGAGCGGGTTTCGCGCACCGAGCTTCGACGACCTCTACTATCCGGGCAGCGGCAACACATCGATCAGGCCCGAGCGCAGTCATTCGATCGAGGCGGCGTTGCAGTATGCGTCCGATTCGCTCGGCGTCGTGCGCCTGTCCGTCTTCCAGACGCGCTATACGGATCTCATCGACTATGTCTCTACCCAAGGCGGCCTTTACTATCTCGCCGAGAATGTCGGCCGCGCCAAGGTGCAGGGCGTCGAAGGCGCATGGAGCGGCCGGATCGGCGCCACGCGTGTGCGCACGTCGTTCACGGTGCAAAATCCTGTCGACGAAACGTCCGGCAAGGACCTCAACCGCCGGGCAAGGCACTTCGCCACGCTGTCCGCGAACCGCGATCTCGGTGCGTGGCGCATCGGCGGACAGTGGCGCGTCTCCGGCGTGCGGCAAGACAGCGGCAGACCGCTCGGCGGTTACGGCGTGGTCGACTTGTCGGCGCGCTACCGCATCACGAAAGCTTGGTACGTGTCCGCGCAAATCGAGAATCTTTTCGACAAGCCCTATGAATTCGCCTATTCCTACAACACACCGAGACGCAGCGCATTCGTCACACTCGGTTGGCAACAGCAGTGACGCCGCGCGCGGCCAGAGCCAGAGCGGGCGCCATGTTCCGCTGAGCCACGCGCGATGAATCGGCCCGTCTCGCACGCGCATGCACCGATGTCGGCTCGCCGCGCCGCGCTGATCTGGCTCGTGCTGGCAGCGGCGGCGTTCACCGTATTCGCTGCGGCGCTCGCGCTCGGCAGCGTCCGCGTTTCGCCAGCGCAGGCGTTGGCCGCGCTCGTCCATGCGGGGCCGGCCGACGCGAGCGCCGAAATCGTGCGGGCGCTGCGCCTGCCGCGCGCGCTTGCCGGCTTTGCCTGCGGCGGCCTGCTCGCCCTGGCCGGGGCGCTGCTGCAGGTACTGCTGCGCAATCCGCTGGCGGAGCCTTATGTGCTCGGCGTCTCGGGGGGCGCCGCCGCGTTTGCCGTACTCGCGCTGATGGCCGGCTCGGCCTGGTGGTTCGTCGATGCCGCGTCGTTCGCCGGCGCGCTGCTTTCGATCGGCTTGCTGTTCGGCCTCGCGCGCCGCGAACTCGGCCGCGGCGAATCCGCCGAAGCGTCGCCGCGGCTTCTGCTTACAGGCGTGGTGATCGCGACGGGGTGGGGCGCGGTCATCACGCTGCTGCTGTCGATCGCGCCCGACGACCGCCTGCGCGGCATCCTGTTCTGGCTGACCGGCGACCTGAGCGGCGTCGCCCGGCCCTGGACCGCACTCGTTGCGCTCGGCGCCGCAATGGCGCTCGCCGTGCCGGTCGCGCCGCAACTGAACGTGCTCATGCGCGGCGAACCGTTCGCGCTCGCGCTCGGCGTGCCCACGGGCCGCCTGCGCCTTCGCATCTATCTCGTGGCATCGCTCGCGGCAGCGGCGGCCGTGACGACCGCCGGCACGATCGGGTTCGTCGGCCTCGTCGTGCCGCATGCCGTGCGGCTCGCGTGGGGCAGCGATCAGCGCATGCTGCTGCCTGCCAGCGCACTGGCGGGCGGCGTGACCGTCATGGTTTCCGATCTGGTCGCGCGCACCGTCGTCGCACCCACGCAGTTGCCCGTCGGCGCGATCACGGCGGTCATCGGGGTGCCCGTGTTTCTCTGGATGCTGCTGCAAAGGCCCCGATGACTGACCGACACACAGGGCACGCGCATTCGCTCGCCACGCGCGGTTTGAAGCTCGCGGGCGGCGGGCGCACGCTGCTCGAGCATTGTTCGCAGACGTTCGGGCCCGGGGAGATCTGGTGCATCGCGGGGCCCAACGGCGCGGGCAAGACCACGCTCATTTCGACGCTCGCCGGGTTGTTGAGCCCCGCCGCCGGGGCCGTGGAACTCGACGGCGTGCCGATCGGCGAGTGGCCGCGGCCCGCACTCGCGCGGCGCCGCGCATTGATGCCGCAAAGCACGCACGACGTCTTCAGCGCGAGTGTGCTCGACGTCGTGCTGCTCAACCGCTTTCCCCACCTCGCGGGCTGGGGCTGGGAGGCGGCCACGGACCGCGAAGCGGCGCGCGCGGCGCTCGATGCCCTCGCGCTCGGCCCGCTTGCAGCGCGGGACGTCATGTCGCTGTCGGGCGGCGAGCGGCAGCGCGTCGCGCTAGCCGCCGCGCTTTGCCAGGACGCGCCATTGCTGCTGCTCGACGAACCGCTCGCCCATTTGGATCTCCATCATCAGATCGATTGTCTGACCGTGCTTGCGCGCTGGGTCGAGCAAGGGCCGCGCACGATCGTGTTTTCGTGCCACGATCTCAATCTGGCCCGCCGCTTTGCGACGCATGCATTGCTGATGGACGGCGAAGGCGACGCGCACGCGGGCACCGCGCGCGATATCCTGGCGCCTGGGCTCGCGAGCCGCGTGTTCGGGTTTCCCCTCGTGCTCGTCGAACAGGACGGCTACGAGGCGCTCGTACCGGCGCTCCGGACGCCGCGACGCAACGGCGGCGGCGTTGCCGGATAGAGGCAAGTCGGACGATGCGAGTATCGTGTTGCCTTTGGCGCGGCGGCCGCGATGTTTCGAGGCCGCTGTCCGTTTCATTTGAACGCTTATGAATGCTCCTTTACCGTTGCCTGTCGTCGAGCCGCTCGACGCGTCGCTGCGCGACACGCTGACCCACATCATCGATACGAAGACGAAGCCGCAAGGCAGTCTCGGCACGCTCGAAACGCTGGCTCGCCAGATCGGCATGATCCAGCGCTCGACACGGCCCTCGATCGATCGACCCGCGATGATCGTCTTCGCCGCCGATCATGGCATCGCGCACGAAGGCGTCAGCCCGTATCCGCAGGCCGTGACCGCGCAGATGGTGGCGAATTTTCTGGCTGGCGGCGCGGCTATCAACGCATTCAGCCGTGTGGCCGGGCTTACGCTCGAAATCGTCAACGCGGGCGTGGCAATGCCGCTCGGCACGCTCGCCGGCCTCGTCGACATCCCGGTCGGCCCCGGCACGCGCAGCTTTGCGCGCGAGTGCGCGATGACGCGCGACGAAGCCCACCTCGCGCTGGCGGCGGGCGCCGCGCGCGTGCGGCACCATGCGGCACTCGGTACCAACGTGATCGGCTTCGGCGAGATGGGGATCGGCAACACGTCGTCGGCCGCCTGCCTGATGAGCCGGCTGCTCGGGGTGCCGATCGACGAATGCGTGGGGCGTGGCACGGGCCTCGACAACGCCGGGCTCGCGCGCAAGCGCAACGTGCTTGTTTCCGCGCTCGCGCGGCATGCATCCGCGACTGAGCCGCTCGATGTGCTCGCTGCCTTCGGCGGGTTCGAGATCGCCATGATGGTGGGCGCCTATCTTGCGGCGGCACAGATGAAGATGACGATACTCGTCGACGGGTTCATCGCGACGGCCGCGCTTGTCGTGGCCGATGCGCTGGCGCCCGCCGTGCGCGATTACTGCATCTTCGCGCATCTGTCCAACGAAGCGGGGCACCGGCGCATGCTCGATTACTTCGGCGCGAAGCCGCTGCTCGCGCTGGACCTGCGGCTCGGCGAAGGGACCGGTGCGGCGCTCGCTTTGCCGGTGCTGCGCGCAGCCGTCGCATTCCTCAACGACATGGCGAGCTTCGAGTCGGCCGGCGTGGCGGGCCGCGAATCGCTCGAGACGCGGTGAGCGAGGGCGACGGCCGGCGCCCCGCGGCGGGCTCCGCAACGCTCGAGACGCGCGGCGAGCTACGCTACTTCTTCGCGGCGCTTGCCTATTTCACGCGCGTGCCGGTGCCGCGCGGCGTTGGATTGGATGCGAGCGATCTCGGCGGCGCCATCCGGTATTTCTCGCTCGTCGGCGCACTCGTGGGTGCGCTCGGTGCCATCGTCTTTCTGGCGGCGCTGCGTGTCTTTCCCGTGCCCGTGGCCGTGCTGCTCTCGATGGTGGCCACGCTCGCCGTGACGGGCGCCTTTCACGAAGACGGTCTGGCCGATAGCTGCGACGCGTTCGGCGGCGGCGCCACGCGTGACGATGTGCTCCGCATCATGCGCGATTCGCGCATCGGGGCGTTCGGCGCGATCGGGCTCGTGATGGCGCTCGTGCTCAAATGGCAGACGCTCGCCGCGTTGCCGCCGATTGCCGCCGCGTGGCTCATGGTCGCGGCACATGCGGCGAGCCGCGCGCTCGCGGCCAGCTACCTCGTCACGCTCGACTATGCGCGCGCCGAGGGCAAGGCGCAGCCCGTCGCCCAGCGCCTGTCCGTCAGCGCCTACTGCCTCGTTACCGTACTGGGTTTCCCGTGGCTGCTGTGGCCCGTCTGGCGGGGCGGCCTCCTCGCGCTCGGCGTGACGCTGGTGCTGCGCGCCGCGCTCGCGCGGTACTTCGTGCGGCGTATCGGCGGCTACACGGGCGATTGCCTGGGCCTGGCGCAGCAGATCTTCGAGATCGTCATCTACCTCGTGTTACTTGGATGGATCTCGTTCTGATTCGTCATCCGCCGCCCGCCGTCGAAGAGGGCGTTTGCTATGGCTGCACCGATCTGCCGCTGGCCGGAGCGCCCGATGCGGCGGCCGATGCGTTCGTTGCGCGGCTCGCCTTGCTCGGGGCGCCGAGTCCGCAAACGCTGTTGACGAGCCCTCTCGTGCGTTGCGCTGGCGTCGCGGCCGAACTGGGCAAGCGGCTCGGCCTGCTGCCGGGCACCGATGCCCGTCTTCGCGAAATCGACTTCGGGGCTTGGGAGGGCCGGCGATGGGGCGACATCGATCGCGCGGCGCTCGATGCGTGGGCCGCCGATCTTCATCATGCGCGCGCGCACGGTGGCGAGAGTGTGGCCCAATGCTCGGCTCGTGTGGCCGAATGGTTCGAGGCATGTCGCGCGTTGGCCGCCGGCAGCGCGTGGGTGCTCACGCACGCGGGCGTGATGCGCATCGTCGCAGCGCGGGCGCTGAGCCTGCCGCTCGAACAGACGCTGAGCTGGCCGGTCGGGATGGGCGGCATCGTCTGGCTGCGAGGTGGGCGTGACGAAATGCGCTGGCAACTGGTGCGGTGGAACGCCTGAAAAGGCGGTCGCCAGGCCGCCTCGTGCCGGCACGCCGTCAGGAAGCGGGGCGAGGCCCGCTGTCACGCAAAGCCGGCCGGCGCGAGCGCGCGCGCTCCAGATCGCGGCACAGTTCGTCGATGCCGTCGGCGAGCCGGGGGCCAGGCCGATTGATGAGGTCGCCGTCGATCGAGAAGAGGTTGCCCCGCTCGACAGCCGTGAGGCGCGGCCAGGCACGCCACATGGCGAGATCGGGCAGCGGCGCATCGGCCGCGGGTGCGGTGGCGCCCGCATGCGCGGTCACGATCGCTTCGGGATCGGCCGCGACCACCGCTTCCACCGAAACGGTCGGCACGCGCGGCGCAAGCCCGGCGAACACGTTGCGGCCGCCGCACAGTGCGATGGCGTCGCTCACGACGTGCGAGCCGTTCAACGTCATCAGCGGCCGGTCCCACACCTGATAGAACACACTGACCGGCGCCGCGGCCGCGTAGCGGGTACGCAGCGCAGCGATGCGTTCGCGAAAACGCGCGGCCGCCTCGTGCGCCGTCGCTTCGGTTCCAAGCAGCGTGCCGAGCCGCTCGAGGTCGGTCGCCACATCGCCCACCTTGCGCGGCTCGCTGTGGAATACGGCGATGCCGAGCGTGCGCAAACGGTCGACTTGCCGCCCGTCGTTGCCATGGCGCCATACGACGATCAGATCGGGCTTCAGGGCGACGATCCGTTCGAGATCGAGCGCCGTGTTGCTGCCCACGCGGGGCAACGCCTTGGCCTCTGGCGGATAGTCGCTGTAGGACACCGCGCCGACGAGCGTCGCGCCGCCGCCGGCCGCGTAGACGAGCTCGGTTCCGTGCGGCGCGAGCGAGACCACGCGCCGGGCGGGCGCGGGGAGCGTGACCGTATCGCCCGCATCGTCGACGACACTGACGGCGGCCTGCGCGGCGGAGGTTGTCGCGAGCGCGGCCAGCGCGGTCGCGGCGAGGGCTGCGCGCAGCGTCACGGGCGTGGCCCGGACGTTTTCACGGGCATCGGGAGCCCCGCGACCATCAGCGTGACCTCGCGCGCCGCGGCCGCCACGCGCTGGTTCAGGCGGCCCAGTTCGTCGACGTAGCGGCGCGTGAGCGAACCGAGCGGGACCACGCCGAGGCCGATTTCATTGCTGACCACGATGATGCGGCCGCGCGCCGCCGACAGGGCGGTGACGAAGGCATCGAGATGCGCCGTGGCCCGGGCGTCGTCGCCGTCGGATGCGTCATTGCCCTCGGCGGCGGCGCCGACCGGGCACAGCAACTGAGCCAGCCAGAGCGTGAGGCAATCGACGAGGACGCAACCGTCGCGGCTGTCGGCCCGGGCGAGCGCCTGCGGGAGATCGGCGGCCGCCTCCACGAGACCCCAGTGCGCGGGCCGTCGTGCGCGATGGTGGGCGATGCGCGCGGCGAACTCGCCGTCAGCGGCGTCCGGCTGGGCCGTGGCGATGTAGGTTACGGGGCGCTCGCTCGCGGCGGCGAGCTGCTCGGCATAGGCGCTCTTGCCCGAGCGCGCGCCGCCCAGGACAAAGAGAAGATCGGGGCGATCGGGGAAGTCGGATGCGGTCATCGGGCGATTGTACCGGCCTGCCGACGCGCGAGGGCTTCGGCGGCGGGCCATTTGCCGATATGATCGACAGCGCGATGCGCATCTGAGCGACGCGGGCAAACCGGCCGCACCAAGCGGCCTTCTACTCGGGAGTGTTCATGACGGTAATCGTAGTGGCGAACCCCAAGGGCGGGGTCGGCAAAAGCACGCTGTCGACCAATCTGGCGGGCTCGTTTGCGGCGAGCGGCGAGTGGGTGGCGCTCGCCGACCTCGATCGGCAGCAATCGGCTCATGCGTGGCTGGCGCTGAGGCCGCAGGGGCTGCCGGTGATCGAAACGTGGCAATTGGATCCGGAGGCGCCGGCGAAACCGCCGAGAGGCCTCGAGCGGGCGGTCATCGACACCCCGGCCGGTCTGCACGGCACGCGGCTCGCTGTCGCGCTCGAGCTGGCCGACAAGGTCATCGTTCCGCTGCAGCCGTCCATGTTCGACATTCTGGCCACGCAGCATTTCCTCGAGCGGCTGGCCAAGGAGAAGGCCGTACGCAAGGGAGCGATCGAAGTTGGCGTGGTGGGGATGCGGGTCGACGCGCGCACGCGCTCGGCCGATCAGTTGCACCGGTTCGTCGAGAGCCTCGAACTGCCGGTGCTCGGTTACTTGCGCGATACGCAAAACTACGTGCAGCTGGCCGCGCACGGCCTCACGCTCTGGGATGTGGCGAAAAGTCGCGTCGAGAAGGACCTCGAACAGTGGGAGCCCATCGTCGAGTGGGCATCGCGCTGAGCGGGCCGGCTGGTCGAGCCGGAGCGGCCGGTTCTGGGTGTGCGCTGCGGGTACCCGCTGTGGGTACCTGCTGTGGGTACCTGCTGCAGGCACCCGCTCTAGGTGCCTGCGGTCGACTTGAGCCGGATTTCCCGAAACTCGAACCCGGTGGGGGAGGGGTGTCAGGTCCAGTGCTGAAGCGGGACGTGTCCTCGGCTGCCTTTGATCTTGTTGTGTTCGTCGACGAAGACGAGCTTCGGTTCCCACCCGGCCTTGAGCTCGGCCTCGTCCACGGCCGCGAACGCCGCGATGATGACGAGGTCGCCGAGCTGCGCGCGCCGTGCGGCCGAGCCGTTCAGCGAGATCATCCCGCTGCCGCGCTCGCCGCGGATCGCGTAGGTCGTGAACCGCTCGCCGTTGTTGATGTTCCAGATGTCGATGCGCTCGTTTTCGACGATATCCGCCGCTTCGAGCAGATCTTCGTCGATTGCGCAGGAGCCTTCGTAATGAAGTTCGCAGTGCGTGACGACGGCGCGGTGAATCTTCGATTTCAGCATGTGGCGCTGCATGATCGTTTCCTCAGATGTTTGCCGCGAGGCAGACGTCAGATTTCCAGGTTGTCGATGAGGCGCGTGGCGCCGAGCTTGGCGGCCGCGAGCACGACGAGCGGGGCCTCGGTTTCGTCCGCGGCGGGCGCGAGGAGGTCGATGCGCTTGCGCACGGCCACGTAGTCGGGCGTCCAGCCGCGCGCCGCGAGACTCTCCATGGCGAGCCGCTCGAGCCGCGCGAAATCCCGTTGGCCGGCCAGCACGGACTCGCGCAGTTGGCCGAGCGCCGCGGCGAGCATGGGGGCCTCGGCGCGCTCGGCCTCGGTGAGGTAGCGGTTGCGCGAGCTCAGCGCGAGCCCGTCGGAGTCGCGTACCGTCTCGGCGGCGATGATATCGGTCTGCAACGCGAACTGGTGGCACATGCGCCGCACGATCATCAACTGCTGGTAGTCCTTCTTGCCGAAGACCGCCACGCGCGGCTGCACACAGGCCATCAGCTTCATCACGACCGTGCACACCCCCGTGAAGAAACCGGGGCGGAATTCGCCCTCGAGGATGTCGCCGAGGTCGTGCGGCGGATGGACGCGATACTCCTGCGGCTCGGGGTACATGTCGCGCTCGGTGGGGGCGAAGAGCACGTAGACGTTTTCCTTCTCGAGCTTTGCGATATCGGCTTCGAGCGTGCGCGGGTATTTGTCGAAATCCTCGTTCGGGCCGAACTGGAGCCGGTTCACGAAGATACTCGCCACGACCGGGTCGCCGTGCTGGCGCGCGAGCCGCATCAGCGAGAGGTGCCCCTCGTGCAGATTGCCCATCGTCGGCACGAACGCCGTACGGTTCTGTCCGCGCAACTGGTCGCGCAATTCCTGGATCGAGCTGATGACTTTCATGAGTGATGGACCGGATCGGTGCGCGCTCGCGCGAGCGGGTTCAAAGCGCGCCGATTGTAGAGGATTTGGCCGGAGGCGGCATCGTTTAGAACCGGTTCTCCAACTGCGGCGGCGTCATGCCGGCAGGTAGGCGAGCCGCACGTAGATCGGCGCAAACGGTTCGGCTTGCGTGATCTCGATCAGCGATTCGCGCGAGAGTTCGAGCATCGCGATGAAGTTGACGACCACGACCGGAACGCCGCGCGACACGTCGAACAGATCCGAGAATTCGACGAAGCGCGCACTTTGCAGCCGGCGCAGGATCAGGCTCATGTGCTCGCGCACCGAGAGTTCCTCGCGCGAGATCTTGTGATGCTGCACGAGCTTCGCCCGCTTGAGCACGTCCGCCCAGGCCGCCCGGAGATCGTCTGTTGCGACGTCCGGAAAGCGCGGCGCGATGCTCTGCTCGATATAGACCTCGGCGCGCAGGAAGTCGCGTCCGAGCTGGGGCAACTGGTCGAGCCGTTGAGCCGCGAGCTTCATGCGCTCGTATTCGAGCAGCCGTCGCACGAGCTCGGCGCGCGGGTCCTCGGCGTCTTCGCCCGTGTCGGCCTTCTTGACCGGCAGCAGCATGCGCGATTTGATCTCGATCAGCATCGCCGCCATCAGCAGATACTCGGAGGCGAGTTCGAGATTCGTGTGGCGCAGCTGTTCGACATAGCCGAGATACTGCGCGGTGACATCCGCCATCGGGATGTCAAGCACGTTGAAGTTCTGCTTGCGGATCAGGTACAGCAACAGGTCCAGCGGGCCTTCGAACGTTTCGAGAAAGACCTCGAGCGCATCCGGCGGGATATAGAGGTCTTGCGGCAGCTTGAAGAGCGGCTCGCCGTAAAGGCGAGCGAACGCGACGCCGTCGACCGTGTCGGGCGTCGAGTCGGTCGCGGGCGTGGTCAGCTCGTTCGGCGGCCCGCCCGGCTTCGAGCGGCCGACCTCGTCGGCGGCATTCACGCTCGGCGGCTCAGAAGTTCTGGTAGTAGACGTAAGGTGTCTGCTTGACGCGCGCAGCCTGCTGGCGCGCACGTTCTTCGAGATCGATCGGCGCCTTGTCCCACAGCAGGGCGCGGCCGCGCCGCTGTTCTTCCTCGAGCGCGGGCTGCTGCTGCTTCAGTTGATTGAGAAACTGCGTGATGTCCGATTGATACATGGCTCGACGATCGTAGAAAATAGGGACAGGCAGGTGCGCGGCACCTCCTCCAAAGCGGGATTCTAGCGCATGCGCGAATACGCGGAACATCGCGGGCCGCCCAGGCGTCCAAGGCGGGCGTGCGGTGGGGCATGTGCATTCCCGCCAGGCGCGGCTTCGCCGAGGTGCGGCTTCTCCGGCGTGCGGCTTCGCCGGCGTGCGGCTTCGCCAGCACGTAGCCGGGACGGCCGCTTGTCGGCCCCGCGCCCCGCGCCTGTGGTCAAATGCCATACGCGCCAACATACGCGCCAATACCGGGCAGCCGCCGGCATTGGCGCGCGGCGCATGCTCGTTCAACGTTGCCGGGAGGTCCCGTTTGCGGGGAGCAGTGATCGATATGCCGTTTGCGCGGCCCACCGAACGCCGTTGGGGCGTGCGGCTCGCGCGCGGCTGGCGCGCAGTCGCCGTTGGCCTCGCATTCTGTACGATGGCGTTGCCGGCAGCGGCGAAATACCGGGTCGACATCGACGCGCCGCGTCCCATCAGAAAGCTGCTCGAGCAGCACCTTGATCTCGCGCGCTTCGCCAAGCGCGAGGACATCAGCGACGACCAGTTCCAGTTCCTCGTCACCGCGACGCCGGAGCAGGTCCGCGACCTCGTGGCGACGGAAGGCTATTTCTCACCGGTGGTACGGACCGACGTGCGAGCCGTCGAAGGCAAGCGCGACGTCACCGTACACGTCGATCCGGGCCCTCGCACGGAAGTGACATCGGTCGATCTGAAGTTCGAGGGCCCCGTGACCAGCGAGGAGCCGGCGCGTGAGAACGCCGCGCGCTTCGCCTTTTCGCTGCGCACAGGCGATCCGTTCACGCAGTCGAGCTGGAGCGATGCGAAGGCCGCGGCCTTGAAGGCGCTTCAGACACGCCGCTACCTGGGGGCGAAAATCGCGCGTTCCGAGGCGCGCATCGACCCGCGCAAGCGCACCGCCGCGCTGTCGGTCACGTTTGCGAGCGGCCCGACGTTTACACTCGGACCGCTCGACATCTCGGGCGTGCGCCGCTATCCGCGGGAGATCGTGACCAACGTGAATCCGCTGTCGGTCGGCGAATTCTACGACAGCAACCGGATCGCCGAGCTGCAACGGCAAATGCAGAACACGCCCTATTACGCAAGCGTGGCGATCGACGTCGATAGTGACGTCGACAAGCCGCACGAGACGCCGATCCACGTCAAGGTCAGCGAGTACCCCTACAACAGCGTGCGCGGCGGCGTGGGCTACGCGACCGACACGGGCGCGCACGTCCAGGGTGCCTACAGCTATCTGAACATGTTCGGGGCCGCATGGCCGCTCTCGGTGCAAGGACGGCTCGATCAGATCCAGCAGTACGGGCAGATTCAGTTGTCGATGCCCCCGGGCCAGCGCGGTTGGGTCAACAGCGCGCTGGCCTCGTACACGAGCACCGATGTGTCCGATACCCACATCTACAGCGCGCGCATCGGCCTGCAGCGAACGCGCACGGCGCAATTCATCGATTACGCCTATTCGCTGCAGTACTACATCGATCGCCTCGATCAGAACGCCGCGGGGCCGGTCACGAGCCGCGCGCTCGTGCCGCAGTGGTCCTGGACGCGGCGCAACGTGGACGATCCGCTCTTTCCTCGCTCGGGCAATCTGTTGCATGCCGAGGCCGGCTTCGCGCTCAAGAGCGTCGCGTCCGATGCTAGCTTTTTGCGTGGCTACGCGCGCGGGGTTCAGTATGTCCCGGTCGGCAAGCGCGATCTGGTGCTCGTCCGGGCCGAATTGGGCGGCGTGTTCACGAGCGGCAGTTCGAGCGACATTCCCGCATCGTTGCTTTTTCGCGCGGGCGGTTCGAACTCGGTGCGCGGCTATGGTTTTCAGAGCATCGGCAACAACGTTTCGGGGTCGGTGCTGCCGACCAAGTACCTGCTCACCGCAACCGCCGAGTATCAGCATTGGTTCTCGCACAATTGGGGCGCGGCCGTCTTTTACGACATCGGCACGGCCACCGACACGTGGCACGAGCGGACGTTCTTCCCGGGTGCGGGCATCGGCGCGCGCTGGCGCAGCCCCGTGGGGCCGATCAACCTCGATCTCGCCTACGGACTACGCAACAAGAGCGTGCGGCCTTACCTGACGCTCGGCATTGCCTTCTGACACTGCAGATATTTCCGATCCCTTCGATTGCATGACGAACGAATCGTCTCCAACGCCTTCCGACGACGCGCAGCGCGGCGATGAGCCGCATCCGCCGCGCCGGCCGCGCCCACCGCGCCGTGGGCGTCGCGTGCTGCGCGGGTTGGGAATCGCGGTGTTCGCGCTCGTCGCACTCGCGCTGGCGGCCGTCCTCGCGCTCTATGGCGCGGTGACGACCGAGCGCGGGACGCGCCTTGTCTGGCGCGCCGCCGTAGCCGTATCGGGCGGCCGGCTCACGGGTACGCTCGAAGGCGGCACGCTCGCACAGGGGCTGCGGCTCTCCGATGTGCACTGGGCGCAGCCTGGCCCCGGGGGCGGTACCGATATCCGCATCGATAGGCTGAGCGGACGTTGGGCACTCACGCGCGCGCCGTGGCGGTTCACGATCGAGGATTTGTCGGCCCGCACGATCGAGGCGCGGCTCGCGCCGTCGCAAAACAATGCGCCGATGGTGCTGCCGCAGAGCCTGCGGCTGCCGCTCGAACTCGATATCCGCTCGGTTTATGTCGGCAAGCTCCGTCTCATCGACGGCAAGAGCGCGGCAGAGTACGGCGGCCTGCGCCTCGCCGGCCGCAGCGACGGCCGTCACCACACACTGTCGCTCGGGAGTCTCGACACGCCGTACGGCGCCGTCGACGCGCGGCTCGCGCTCGACGGCGTGCGGCCGTTCGCGCTTTCTGGCGATGCCCGCTATGCGGGCAAGCTCGAGAACGAACCTGTGAGCGTGGCGGCCCGCCTCGGTGGCACGCTCGAGGCGTTGAGCGCCGATATCGACGCGACGGGGTTCAAGCTCAAAGGGCGCGCACATGTCGAGGCGAAGCCGTTCGCGAGCGTCGTGCTCGAACGTGCCACGCTTTCGTTTGCCCATGTCGATCCGCGTGCATTCAGCCCGGGCGCGCCTGCCGCGGACCTTTCGCTCGATGCGCAGATCGCGCCTGTGCCGGGCGCCGGCACGTTCACCGTCGCGGGCCCGGTGTCGATCGTCAACGCCAGGCCGGGGCGGCTCGATGCCGGGCTCTTGCCGCTCATCGATGCACGCGCCGAGGTCCGGCTCGACGCCCGCGAGGAGCGGATCGCCGGGCTGCGGATCCGGCTTGTCGACGACGCGACGCTCGTGGGCGGCGGCACGCTGCGAAGGGGGCGCGGGCGCATCGATCTGCAGGCGGCGGGGCTCGATCTGAACACGCTGGCGCCAGCGGTCAGGCCGACTGCGCTCGAAGGCCCGATCGGCATCACGCTCGACGGGCCGACGCAGGCGCTCGAGTTCGACCTCGCGGACAAGCGCGCTGGTCTCGGTGCGCGTGCGAAGGTGTCGCTCGAGCCCAGCCGTATCGCACTGCGCGACGTACGCGTGACGGCGGGCGCGGGGCGCGCCGAGCTCGAGGGGACGTTGGCGCGCGACGCCGAGAGCCGCTATTCGCTGCGTGCGACGCTTGCCGCGTTCGACCCGCGCCTCGTGCTGGCGGCGACGCAGGCAGGCGCGAAAACGCGGGCCGCGGCCGCGGCTCGCCGTACGGCCGCCGTGAAACCGCGTGCGTCGGCGTCCGGCTCGCCGACTAAGCCTGGCATGCGCGCGAGCACCTCGAAGCAGGCTGTGACCGGGGTGACGGCGTGGCCTGAGGCGCGCGTGACCGGCACGTTCGCGGCAGAAGGCGCGCTCGCGCCGGTGCTGACGACGAAGCTGCGCTTCGCTCTGGGGCCGAGCGTGTACGACGGCCTGCCGCTCACGGGAGCGGGTACGCTGCAGGTGGTGGGGCAGCGGCTCCTGCCGAGCGAGGCACGGCTGTCCATCGCGGGCAACGACGTGGAGCTGAACGGCAGCTTCGGCACAGCGGCGGATCGCCTGCGCTTTCATGTGGCTGCGCCGCACCTCGAGCGGCTCGGCTTTGGCGTCGCGGGCGCGGTGCTTGCGGACGGCGACGTGACCGGCTCCCTCGCGCATCCGAACGTGACGCTTTCGTACGACGCGCGCGGTGTGGCGTTCGGCGAGAACCGTGTCGGCTCGGCCCAGGGGCGGGCGCTCCTTCGCGACGGTGCGAACGGCGCGCTCGAACTGACCACGCAGGCGCGGGATGTGCATACGGGTATCGCCGATCTCGCGGCGCTGTCGGCCCACGTCACCGGCACGCGCGCGCGGCATGCATTCGACGCGAGTGCCAAGGGCACGCTGCGTGGCCGGCCGATCGATCTGGCGCTCGCGGCGTCTGGTGGCCTCGCCGATACGCGCGACGGGCCGCGCTGGAGCGGTACGGTCACGCGGCTGACGAACACGGGCATGCCGGCGCTGGAACTGCAGGCCCCGCTCAGCGTGACGGCCGCGCGCGACTTGGTTTCGCTCGGCGCGACGCGCCTCGCCCTCGAGGGCGCGAGGCTCGATCTGCGCTCGCTCGCCTACGATCATGGCACGCTGCGTTCGGCCGGCTCGGTTTCGGCGTTATCGGTGGCCCGCCTGCTCGCGATCCGCGAGGAATTGACAGGCACACCGTCGCGCGTGCGAAGCGACCTCGTCTTTGCGGGCGACTGGGACTTCTCGCTCGGGCGTACGGCAACCGGCTATGCGCGTCTTGCCCGCGTGAGCGGCGACTTGTCGGTGGATACGGGCCGCGGCGGGCTGGCCCCGCTCGGCATCACGGCGCTGGCGGCGCGCGCCGAGTTCGGCGCCGGCAATCGTCTCGCCGCTACGCTGCATGCGGCGGCGAGCCGGATCGGCACCGCCGACGCGCGCGTGGGCCTGCCGCTCACGCCCGATCGGGCGCGCGGCGGTCTGCTCGGCGTTTCGGCCGATGCGCCGCTCGATGGAACGATCGCGGCCGACGTCCCGTCGCTGAAGACGACGGGCGGCCTCTTCGGGCCGAGCTATCTGCTCGACGGACGCCTCGCGCTGAAGCTGGCGGTGGCCGGCACGGCGGCCAAGCCCGCGCTCTCGGGTTCGCTGACGGGCGATTCGCTCTCGGCGACGTTCGTCGACCAGGGTGTGCAGTTGAAAGACGGCGTGATTCGCATTGCCCTGTCCGAAAACCTCGTCGATTTTCAGCGCGTCGAATTCCACGGCGGCGACGGGACGCTGCGCGCGACGGGCAAGATTCGGCTCGATGCCGCCGAGCCCGATCTGACGGCACAGATCGTGGCCGACAAACTGGCGCTCTTCGCGGCACCCGATCGGCAACTGTCTCTGTCGGGCAGCGCGACGGTGGCCAATGGCGGCGCGGCCGGCGGCATCGACATCGACGGCAGGTTCCGCGTCGATCACGCGCTCTTCGATATGCCGGAGCAGCCGGCGCCGCAACTGTCCGACGACGTGGTGATCGTGCGCAACAATGCCGTGGTGCGGGGCTCTCCTCCGCCGATGGAGCCGGCGATGAACAAACCGGTCGGGCGCTTTGCGCCGCGCGCCAACGTCGACATCGACCTTGGGCGTGACTTCCGCTTCCGGGGGCGCGGCGCGGATCTGGGCCTGCGCGGCACGGTGACGATGCTGTCCGCGCCGAACCAGCCGTTGCGCGCGGTGGGCAACGTGCGCGTGACCGAAGGTTCGACCTATACGCAATTCGGTCGCAAGCTCGGGATCGAAAACGGCTACTTCACGTTCAATGGCCCGGTGGCGAATCCTGGCGTCAACATCCTTGCCATGCGGCGCAATCAGGAAGTCGAAGCGGGCGTGCAGGTGACGGGTACCGTCAACACGCCGGCCGTGAAGCTCGTGTCCGAGCCGAACGTACCTGACGACGAAAAGCTCTCATGGCTGCTGTTCGGCCACGGTACGGACCAGGGCAACAACCTCGGCCAGCAAAGCTCGATGACGACAGCGCTTGCTCTGCTCGGCAGCGCAACGGGCAAGCGCGTGGCGCAGACGTTCGGGCTCGACGAATTCACCGTCGGCCGCAGCGACGTGGGCTTGACCGATCCGGAAGTCATCATGATTTCGAAGGCCATCAACGAGCGGCTCGTATTCGGCTACGAACAAGGGCTGCAGTCGGCAAGCAACGCTTTCAAGGCGACTATCAACCTGTCGCGCTTCTGGTCGGTTTCCGCTTATACGGGTACGTTCCAGGGAGTTGATATCGATTTCACACGTCGTTTCGACGGTTTTGGATCACGGCGGTGAGCTCGCGCGCCCGAGTCGTTCGGGCGCGCGCATGCCGAAAAATGAGAATTTTTCCCTCCCACTGGTGCCGGGCAATCCGGTCTGATGCGTCTCCTCTTGTCCAATCCTTCGAAGGAGATCATCGAATGAACGCCCATATGTGCCGCCTGCCGCGCCCAATGGTTCACGATAGCTCGGCTGCTTATGTCGAAGACCGTGGCCAGCCCACCGCCGCGATGCCGGGCAACGACGGGTACTACAGGTTTACGGACTCGCTTGTCGGCGCGCGGCGTCTCGCTGTCGTCGGCGAGAGCGAGGCGGATATCGCGGAGTTTTTCGACAAATTCCCGGAGCGGGGCATCGAGAGCGCGGTCCCCGGGCAGCCCGACATCTATACCGGCATGTTCGCCTACGAGCCCGGCGATCGGTTCGCGCACAGCCTCTTTCCACTCAACGATTCGGCCATGGCGCTTTTTCGTGGCGCGACATCGCTCGCGTCGGCCGAGAGTCTCACAAAGTCGGCGCTGCTCGGCAAGGCCGCGGCGCCAGCGCTGCCGCCCGGCAGGGTGCCTCATCTGCCTGAGGCGGTAAGGGCTACGGTGAAAACGGCCAGCGGCGCAATCGGTCCGCTCGAGAAAGCGTTGCCCGACGTTGCCGCGGCGATTCAGGACCGCGCGAGCGCCATCAAGGACGACATCAAGCGCAAGCTTCACCTCGGTGGGGCGGAGGCGGACAAGGCGACGAAGCCGCTGGTCGCCGTCGTCTTCAGCTACATGCCCGAGGAGGGCATGACGAAGGTGGGGCGGCACCGCGTCGACTTCGAGACCTTGTCGGCCCGGGTGCCTGCCGGCCGCCGGCAGTAGGGCACCGGCAGTAGAGCACCGGCAGCGGGGTGCCGCGCGCCGCTTAGCGCACGCGCATGCCGGGCTTCGCGCCCTCGTGCGGCTCGAGGATGTAGAGGCCCGGTTCGGCTTTCTCGTCCCGGGCCGAGGCGGCCAGCACCATGCCTTCCGACAGGCCGAATTTCATTTTGCGCGGGGCGAGGTTCGCCACCATCACCGTCAATTTGCCGACGAGATCCTCGGGACGATAGGCCGATTTGATGCCGGAGAACACGTTGCGCGTCTTCTCTTCGCCGACGTCGAGCGTCAACTGCAGCAGCTTGTCGGATCCTTCCACGGCCTTGCATTCGACGATGCGCGCGATGCGCAGATCGATCTTGGCGAAGTCGTCGATCGAGATTGTCGCCTCGCCGGGCTCGGCGCCTGTTGGATTCGCGCTCGCGGCCGAGGCGGGCTTGCCCGTGCCCGCCGTTTCCACGGCCTTCGCCGCCTTGGCTGTCTTGCCGGCGGTATCGGCCACCGCGGCCACCGAGGCTGACGCTTCGCCGGTGGGCTGCAGCGTCGCGCGGTTGGCGGCGATCAGCGCTTCGATCTGCTTGGGGTCGACGCGCGTCATCAGGTGCTTGTAGGCGTTGATCGGTTGAGCCGACGAAAGCGGCGTATCGGCATCGCGCCAGGCAAGCGGCGCCACGCCGAGGAACGTCTCGACGTTGGCGGCCAGTGCGGGCAGCACGGGCTTGAGCGCGATCGTCAGCAGGCGGAACGCTTCCAGGCTCACGCTCACCGTCTCGTGCAGCGCGACGGCATTGGCCGCATCCTTGGCCTGGTCCCACGGCTTGGCCGTGTCGACATAGGCGTTGACGGCATCGGCGAGTTCCATCGTCTGGCGGATAGCGCGGCCGTACTCGCGCGTTTCGTAGTGGGCGGCGATCTCGCCGATTGCCGCGCGCAGCCTGGCGAGCAGCGGATGATGCATCGCGCTGTCCTGCACCCGGCCTTCGAAGCGCTTGATCAGAAACCCGGCCGCACGGCTCGCGATGTTGACGTACTTGCCGACGACGTCGCTGTTCACGCGTGCCTGGAAATCCTCGAGGTTGAGGTCGATGTCCTCCATCGTGGCGTTCAGCTTCGCGGCGAAGTAGTAGCGCAGCCACTCCGGGTTCAAGCCTGTGTCGATAAAGCTGCGCGCCGTGATGAACGTGCCGCGCGACTTCGACATCTTCGCGCCGTCGACGGTCAGAAAACCGTGCGCGAACACGTTGGTCGGGGTCCGATGCCCCGAGAACTCGAGCATGGCCGGCCAGAAGAGCGTGTGGAAATAGAGGATGTCCTTGCCGATGAAGTGATATTGCTCGGTGCTCGAGCCCTTGCGGACCCACGCGTCGAAGTCGAGCCCGAGCCGCGCGGCGAGATTCTTGAAGCTCGCGTAGTAGCCGACGGGCGCATCGAGCCAGACGTAGAAGTACTTGCCCGGCGCGCCGGGGATCTCGAAACCGAAATAGGGCGCATCGCGCGAGATGTCCCAATCGGCCAGCTTCGCCTCGCCGGCATCGCCCAGCCATTCGCGCATCTTGTTCGTGGCTTCGGGCTGCGCCAGGCCGCCCACCCAGCCGCGCAGGAACGACTCGCAGCGCGGATCCGACAGACGGAAGAAGTAGTGCGTCGACTTGCGGCGCACGGGCGTGGCGCCCGAGACGGCCGAGTAAGGATTGACGAGCTCCGTCGGCTGATAGGTCGAGCCGCAGACCTCGCAGCTGTCGCCGTACTGATCCTTGGCGCCGCACTTCGGGCATTCGCCCTTGATGAAGCGGTCCGGCAGGAACATTTCCTTGACGGGGTCGTACGCCTGCTCGATCTCGCGCGCATCGATGAGCCCCGCTTCCTTCAGGGCGAGAAAGATCGATTCGCATTGCTCGCGGTTTTCGTCCGAATCGGTCGTGTAGTAGTTGTCGAACGACACCAGGAAATTGTCGAAGTCGCGCTTGTGCTCGCCCCAGACGCGTTCGATCAGCGCCTTCGGCGTGATGCCCTCCTTCTCTGCGCTGAGCATGACCGGCGTGCCGTGCGTGTCGTCGGCGCCCACGTAGTAGACCTCGTGTCCGTGCATTCGCAGCGCGCGCACCCAGATGTCGGTCTGGAGATACTCGACCAGATGGCCGAGATGGATCTGTCCGTTCGCATAAGGCAGGGCGGACGTGACGAGGATCCGGCGCGCGGCGGCGCCTGAAACGGGGGCTGAGACGGAAGCGGTCATTGGCGTTCGAAGGGATTGACGCGGAAGGAAAGCGCCGATTTTAGCAGGCGTGCCGCGCTGCGGCCGCGCCGTTGCGGGCGGCGGGGTGCCGTGCGCAGGCCTCGGGGCCGCGAATCGGGGTTCGAGGGGGAAAAACGGGCAAAAAAAACCGGGGCGATCAAGGCCCCGGAGCAACAACGACAAGAGGAGAATGGTGACGCGGCGGCCAACGCCAGCCACGTACCGTTCGTAGAGACAGCGTTTTTTCGGGCGAGTTCGAAAAATTTTTCGATTTGTTTACCGGAAGCCTCCAGGCGCCCGAGGCGCCGGCCGCGAGGCTCCGCCCGCCCGCTATGCTGGCTACCTGTCGTTATTGATAGTTGGGGGTTTGGCCGTGTTGCGCGAGCGCCTTCAAATAGACCTCGACGCGGCGGTTGGCGGCGCGCCCCGCCTCCGTGTTGTTGTCGCCAACCGGGTCTGCCGGACCGAAGCCGCGCGCCGCGAGGCGGTTGGGGGCGACCCCGCGCTGGCTCAGATAGCCGGCAACAGCGTCAGCCCGGCTTTGCGACAATCGCTGATTGAGCTCGGAGCCGCCGGTGATGTCCGTGTACCCGCGCACGTCGGCCACGAGTTCGGGGTTCTGGCGCATCTGGTTCGCCACTTCGTCGAGCGTGCGGGCGAGCGACGGACTGATCTGAGCACTATTGACGGCGAACGCGTCGGTGGCCGGAATGTTCACCTTCAGCGATCCGTCACCCTGTTCGTTTACCGTGGTGCCGGTTCCCTTCGATGCGCCCGAGATCTTGTTGCGGATCGCCTGCCAGTTGTAGCCCGTGATGCCGCCGGCCAGCGCGCCTACGCCAGCGCCGATCGCGGCGCCCTTGCCGCCGCCGAAGATGGCGCCGAGGCCCGCGCCCAGCGCTGCGCCGGCACCCGTGCCGACAGCCGCATTATTCTGCTGCTGCGTGGCGCAGCCGGCGAGCAGTGTGCCTGCGACGGCGAACACGCTCAGACGAGTCATGATCTTTGCATTCATTTCTTCGAGTCCTCTCTTCAAATCGAGGCGCAACGGGAGCGTGCGCCCCAGTGCGGGCTTGCCGGCTCGAGCCGGGAACCGGGCGCGCGCCGCAGCGCGGTTTCGCTCGACGCCGGCACGGCGGCCTAAGCCCCGCCGCGCGCGGTGTCTTCATCGGACCGCGGCACGGCTACTACTACAATAGCGCGTATGCGGCCGGATACGACCCCTTGATTGACGCAGAGGGAAGGTGCCCGCCGCGTCGCTTTTTGGCAATGCCGGGCAACACTTTCTTTCAATTTTTCAGCGCTGCGGCTCTCTGCCGCAATCTGCGCAAGGCTTCCGGCGGGATGTCCCGCCGCGGCCGTTTAGCTTCGGAGTCAATCGATGAGCATTGATCGGGCCTTGGTCGACGCCGCGCTCGCGGCCGTCACGGACCCCAACACGGGCCGCCCGTTCGCGGCATCCGGGGGCATCGGCAACGTCACCCTCGACGGCGCCAGGGTGGCCGTCGAGGTCGTCCTGGGCTATCCCGCCCGGAGCCAATACCCGGCGCTGGCCAAGCCCATCGAGGCGGCGCTCGTCGCCGTGCCGGGCGTCGAGCACGCGGATGTTTCGTTTCGCCAGTCGATCGTCGCGCATGCGGTGCAGCGCGGCGTCAAGTTGTTGCCCAACGTGAAGAACATCATTGCGGTGGCATCGGGCAAGGGCGGCGTCGGCAAAAGCACGACGGCCGTCAACCTGGCACTCGCGCTCGCGAGCGAGGGCGCCTCCGTCGGCATACTCGATGCGGATATCTACGGCCCGTCCATTCCCACGATGCTCGGGATCGCAGGCCGGCCGGAGTCGCCCGACGGCCAGACGATGAATCCGCTCGAAGGCCACGGCGTGCAGGCGAACTCGATCGGTTTTCTCGTCGAGCAGGACAACCCGATGGTCTGGCGCGGCCCGATGGTGACTTCGGCGCTCGAGCAGTTGCTGCGGCAGACGAACTGGCGCGAGCTCGACTATCTCATCGTCGACATGCCGCCCGGCACGGGGGATATACAGCTCACGCTCGCGCAGCGCGTGCCCGTCACGGGGGCGGTGATCGTCACGACGCCCCAGGACATCGCACTCATCGACGCGAAAAAGGGCCTCAAGATGTTCGAGAAGGTGGGCGTGCCCATCCTCGGGATCGTCGAGAACATGAGTATTCACATCTGCTCGAACTGCGGTCACGCCGAGCACATCTTCGGCACGGGCGGCGCCGAGCGCATGGCGGCCGAGTACGGGGTCGAACTGATCGGCAGCCTGCCGCTCGACATCGCGATCCGCGAGCAGGCCGACAGCGGCCGGCCGACGGTCGCCGCCGAGCCGGCGGGGCGTATCGCCGAGATCTATCGCGCCATCGCGCGCAAGGTCGCCCTGCACGTCGCCGAGCGGGCACGCGACATGACTTCGCGGTTTCCGAACATCGTCGTGCAAAACACGTGACGGCAGTGCGCGCCCGCCCCAGGCCGGGCCCGGCCACGCCGTTGCTGCGCGCGGCCCGGAGCGCGGTATCATGTCGCCTTCGCTTGAGTCCGGCACCGGGGGAATCCACCGCGGCGGCCGGCATGAGGATCGCATGAGAGAACGAACCGACGGGCGGTGTCTGCAGGCGCTGGGCGTGCTGGCCTGCGTCGGCCTCGTAGGGCTGACGGGCGCGACGCTCGGCGGATGTGCCGCCTTTCTCGGCCCGCACGAAAAACGCGCCACCGCGCAGTTGCTTCCGACCGTGGCCAATACGGCGCGCGGCTCCGTCACGTTCATCGAGCGCTCGGATGGCGTACAGGTGACGTATAACCTGATCGGCCTGCCGCCGATGAGCGACCACGCGCTGCAGGTGCACGAGCGCGGCGATTGCAACGCGGCGGACGGCTCCAGCGCGGGCGCGGTATTTGCGCCCGGCGCGTCGCGGCGCCGGGGCGGCGGTCGTCTCGAGGGCGATCTCGGCAACATTCATGCGGACGCGACGGGCGTTGCAACCGGCTTTATCGTCGCACCCGACGTCTCGCTCGACGGCGTACGATCGGTGGCCGGGCGCTCGGTGGTCATTCATCGCGAGCCGGGAGACCCCGCCTTTCCCGACCATGGCGTCGGTGCGGCGCTCGCATGCGGCACGATACGCGCCCAGTGAACGGGCCGAGGCAGCGTGAAATGCGGTGTCGCGGCTCGTCATCCAATGCAGGCAGTGAATCTTAACGTCTCTTTATGACAATCAAATCCGACAAGTGGATTCGGCGCATGGCCGATGAGCACAAGATGATCGAGCCGTTCGTGGCCGATCAGGTCCGCACGGCCGCGGACGGCCGCAAGATCGTGAGCTTCGGCACGTCGAGCTACGGGTACGACATTCGCTGTGCGGACGAATTCAAGATCTTCACGAACATCAATTCGACGATCGTCGATCCGAAGAACTTCGACGAAAAGTCGTTCGTGGATTTCAAGGGCGATGTCTGTATCATTCCGCCGAATTCGTTCGCGCTCGCGCGCACGGTCGAGTACTTCCGCATTCCGCGCAACGTGCTGACGGTCTGCCTGGGCAAGTCCACCTATGCGCGCTGCGGCATCATCGTCAACGTGACGCCGTTCGAGCCGGAATGGGAGGGTTATGTGACGCTCGAGTTCTCGAACACGACGCCTTTGCCGGCGAAGATCTACGCGAACGAAGGCGTGGCGCAAGTGCTCTTCTTCGAGAGCGACGAAGTCTGCGACGTGTCGTATGCCGATCGCGGCGGCAAGTATCAGGGGCAGCACGGCGTCACGCTGCCGAAGACCTGACGTCGTCATACGGTTGACGCCGATTCGAGAAGAGAATGAGAGGTTTCGAGCGACCGCTCGGCACGGATTGAGATTCCGGGCCCGGCGGTCCTTGTTTTTGGAGAATCGTCCATGAAGTTTCGTTTCCCCGTCGTCATCATCGACGAAGACTTTCGCTCCGAGAACATCTCGGGTTCCGGCATCCGGGCGCTTGCCGAGGCGATCCAGGGGGAGGGGGTGGAGGTGCTCGGCCTGACGAGCTACGGGGACCTCACCTCGTTCGCGCAGCAGTCGAGCCGCGCGTCGTGCTTTATCCTGTCGCTGGACGACGACGAGCTGATGCTCGGTGAGACGGGCCCCGACGGCGAGCTACCCGAACTCGCCACGGCGATCCTCGAATTGCGTGCGTTCGTGACCGAAGTCCGCCGCCGCAATGCCGACATTCCGATCTTTCTCTACGGCGAGACGCGGACGTCGCGCCATTTGCCGAACGACATCCTGCGCGAGCTGCATGGGTTCATCCACATGTTCGAGGACACGCCCGAGTTCGTCGCGCGCCATATCGTGCGCGAAGCGAAGGTCTATCTCGATTCGCTCGCGCCCCCGTTCTTCAAGGAGCTCGTCAAGTACGCCGACGAAGGCTCGTACTCGTGGCACTGCCCGGGCCATTCCGGCGGCGTGGCGTTTCTGAAGAGCCCGCTCGGCCAGATGTTCCACCAGTTCTTCGGCGAGAACATGCTGCGCGCCGACGTGTGCAACGCCGTGGACGAGCTCGGCCAACTGCTCGACCATATCGGCCCGGTGGCTGCCTCCGAGCGCAACGCCGCGCGCATCTTCAGCGCCGATCATCTCTTTTTCGTCACCAACGGGACGTCGACCTCGAACAAGATCGTCTGGCATGCCACCGTGGCGCCGGGCGATATCGTTGTCGTCGATCGCAACTGCCACAAGTCGATCCTGCATGCGATCACGATGACGGGCGCGATTCCCGTGTTTCTCACGCCCACTCGCAACAACTTCGGCATCATCGGCCCGATCCCGCTCGACGAGTTTCGTCCCGAGAACATTCGCAAGAAAATCGAGGCGAACCCGTTCGCGCGCGAAGCGCTGCAGAAGAACCCGAACCTCAAGCCGCGCATTCTGACGATCACGCAGAGCACGTATGACGGCGTGGTCTACAACGTCGAGATGATCAAGGATCTGCTCGGCGATTTCCTCGATACGCTGCATTTCGACGAGGCCTGGCTGCCGCACGCCGAATTCCATCCGTTTTACCAGGACATGCATGCGATCGGCGCGGGCCGCCCGCGCACCGGCGCGCTCGTGTTCGCGACGCATTCGACGCACAAGCTGCTTGCCGGAATCTCGCAGGCATCGCAGATCGTCGTGCAGGATTCGGTGGACGGGGTGTTCGACCGCCATCGCTTCAACGAGGCGTACCTCATGCATACGTCCACGAGCCCGCAGTACGCGATCATTGCGTCGTGCGACGTCGCGGCCGCGATGATGGAGCCGCCGGGCGGCACGGCGCTCGTCGAGGAATCGATCGCCGAGGCGCTCGATTTCCGCCGCGCGATGCGCAAGGTGGACGCGGAGTACGGCGAAGACTGGTTCTTCCAGGTCTGGGGGCCGGAGGCCCTCGCCGACGAAGGCATCGGTTCGCGCGAGGACTGGGTGCTGCGTGCGAACGACCCGTGGCACGGCTTCGGCCCGCTCGCCGAGGGCTTCAACATGCTCGATCCGATCAAGGCGACGATCGTCACGCCAGGGCTCGACCTTGCGGGCGACTTCGCCGAGACGGGTATTCCCGCAGCGATCGTCACGAAGTATCTGGCCGAGCACGGCATCATCGTCGAGAAGACGGGCCTCTACTCCTTCTTCATCATGTTCACGATCGGCATTACGAAGGGCCGCTGGAACTCGATGGTGACGGAGCTGCAGCAGTTCAAGGACGATTACGACAGCAACCAGCCGCTTTGGCGCGTCCTGCCCGAGTTCGTGGCGCAGCATCCGGCCTACGAGCGCATGGGCCTGCGCGATCTGTGCCAGGCGATTCACAGCGTTTATCGCGCGAACGACATCGCACGGCTCACGACCGAGATGTACCTCTCGAACATGGAGCCGGCCATGAAGCCGTCGGACGCATTTGCCAAGCTCGCCCACCGCGAGATCGACCGGGTGCCGATCGACGAACTCGAAGGCCGTGTGACGAGCATTCTGCTCACGCCATATCCCCCCGGCATCCCCCTCCTGATTCCGGGCGAGCGCTTCAACAAGACGATCGTCAATTATCTGAAGTTCGCGCGCGAGTTCAACGAGCGCTTCCCGGGCTTCTCGACGGACATTCACGGACTCGTGGCCGAACCGGTCAACGGGCGCGTCGAATACTTCGTCGATTGCGTGCGCGGCTGACCATGAGCGGCACCGCGAAGACTCTGCGCCGTATCTGGCTCGCGCTGAGCCTGGTGGCGGGTGTCGCGGGGTGCCTGGCGCTGCCCGGGGCGGCGCGGGCCGAAGCGGCACCCGCGGATCCGATCGACACGGCGATGCGCGCCTGCCTCGCGCGGGCCGATCGTTCGTCGCCGGCGGGGCAGGCGCAATGCATGAATGCCGCACGCGAATCGTGGAGCGGCGCGATCGACGCGGCCTATCGGGCGCTGATGACCAACGCGCCGATGACGGTCAGGCGTGCGTGGCAGGCGAGCCAGCGGCGCTGGCTCGAATGGCGTCAGGACGAGGCCGCGCTTGTCAAAGCGGTGTTCCAGACGACGCACGGTTCCGCCTATCAGATCACCGAGGCAAACGTGCTGCTGCAGCCGGTGCGCGATCGCGCGCTGCAACTGCGGCGCGTGGCGGCTCTCTATGAGCCGAAGGCGGCGCCGGTCGCCACGGCGAGCGCCGCGGGGGCCGGTGCATCCGAGGCGTCCTTTGGCGCGAGCGAGGCGGCATCGGTTTCATCGGCGGCCACGGCCGTGCGTTCCGCGCGATTACGGCCGTGCACGGTCGATGCAGCCTGCGAGCACGCGCAGTTCGACCTGAACCGGTACGCGCGCAAGCTGCGAGCGAAGCTGCCGATGCGTTCGCGCGTGACGCTGGCGCATGCGCAGCGCGCTTGGCGCAGTTACTTCAATGCCACCTCGGGGCTGGGTTCCGAAGCCGATCGCGTCGACCTGATCGGCGCGCGGCTGGCGACGCTCAAGCGTTTGTCGGAGACGGCCGGCAATGATTGAAACCGGTTGGTGACGTGCCGGCGAGGACCTACCCGGCCGGGGCAGCGCATCGAACAGAACGCCGCCGCCGCATGCACGGAACCGCTTTGCCCGTTCGGTCCGCCGTGAACTCGCCCTGGCGTCGAGCGCGGGTCGAGCGCGGTAGGCCGCGCGGCCGTGAGTGTGCAGCCTTACCGGCTGGCTCGATACGCTTCGAGGCCCTTGCGGGCCTGCGCGCGGATCGCGCGTTGCACGAAAGGCGTCCAGCCGAGCACGACCCCCTTCATCCCGAGTGCCTGCCGTGTCCAGCGCCATAGATCGAAGCTGTCGCGATGCTCGACGATGAGCCCGCCGCGAAACACAAAGCGCGCATCGATCCGGTTGGTCACCATGCGGCCGGTCTGGCGGAACCGGTAGCGCGCGATCCACTGCGCGCCGCCGCTCTCGTCGTTCGCGTGAACCTCGCCGAACGTCAGCGAAAACTCCTGCGCACGCTCGAGCAGCATGCGCCACATGTCGCCCACCGCCTCGCCGCGCAGTTCGCCGAACGCCGGATCGCTGAAGACGACGTCGCGAGCGTAGCAGGCCAGCATCGCTTCGATGTCGCGCCGCCCAAAGGCCTCGTAAAAGCGCCGGATCGACTCGGTGTTGGACTGGCTCACTTGCCGCGCTGCGCTTCGAGCGCCTTGCGCGCGGCTGTCGCCGCGGCGCGCACCTGATCCGGCGCGGTACCGCCCGGATGATTCCGGCTCGCCACTGAGCCTTCGAGCGTCAGATAGTCGAACACGTCCTCGCCGATCAAGTGCGCCACCTTCGGCAGCTCGGCACGCATTTCGTCGAGCGAAAGGTCCGCGAGGTCGCAGCCACGATCGACGCAGATCCGAACCGCATGCGCCACGGCTTCGTGCGCATCGCGAAACGGCAGGCCACGCTTGACGAGGTAGTCGGCCAGGTCGGTCGCTGTCGAAAAGCCCTGCAGCGCCGCGGCGCGCATGGCTTCGGGCTTGACGGAGATACCGGTCACCATCTCGGCGAAGATGCGCAGTGTGTCGGCCACCGTATCGACGGTGTCGAAAAGAGGTTCCTTGTCTTCCTGGTTGTCCTTGTTATAGGCGAGCGGCTGCCCCTTCATCAGCGTGAGCAGCCCCATCAGATGGCCGTTGACGCGCCCCGTCTTGCCGCGCGCAAGCTCGGGCACGTCGGGGTTCTTTTTCTGCGGCATGATCGACGAGCCCGTGCAGAACCGGTCGGCCAGATCGATGAAACCCACGCGCGGGCTCATCCAGAGCACGAGTTCCTCGGAAAAGCGCGAGACGTGCGTCATCACGAGCGCTGCCGCCGCCGCAAACTCGATGGCAAAGTCGCGATCGGACACGGCGTCGAGCGAGTTCGCGCAGATGCCGTCGAAGCCGAGCGTTTGCGCCACCGCGTGGCGGTCGATCGGATAGCTCGTACCGGCCAGTGCCGCCGCGCCGAGCGGCAGGCGGTTCACGCGCGTGCGGCAGTCGCGCATGCGTTCGGCATCGCGGCCGAACATCTCGACATAGGCAAGCAGGTGGTGGCCGAAGGTCACGGGCTGGGCGACCTGCAGATGGGTGAAGCCGGGCATGATCGTGCCGGCGTGCTGCTCGGCCAGATCGATGAGCGCCGAGCGCAGATCGCCGATGAGCGTGCCGATGCGGTCGATCTCGCCGCGCAGCCACAGCCGGATGTCGGTAGCCACCTGATCGTTGCGCGAGCGACCCGTGTGCAGGCGTTTGCCCGCATCGCCGATCAGCGCCGTCAGGCGCGCCTCGATGTTCAGGTGCACGTCTTCGAGGTCGAGCTGCCAGACGAATTCGCCGCGCTCGATTTCACCCTTGATCTGCGCCATGCCGCGCTCGATCGCCGCCAGGTCCTCTGCGCCGATGATGTTCTGCGCGGCCAGCATCTTCGCGTGCGCGAGCGAGCCTTCGATGTCGACGAGCGCCATGCGCTTGTCGAAGAAGACCGACGACGTATAGCGCTTGACGAGCTCGGACATCGGCTCGGAGAAGCGAGCCGACCAGGCTTCGCCTTTTTTGTGCAGTTGGGACGTCATGGTGATGGGCCGTGAAGTGTGGATCGAGGCGGCGGCGCGGCGCGCCAAAGCGCATGATTTTAGCATCGGGCCGGCACGGGGCCGCCGTCCCGCCCCGTCCGCCCGCCATTGCCGCCATTGCCGCCATCGCCGCCATCGCCGCAGAATAGCAGCCGCGGATGACCCGAGGCCGCCTGCGGCTCGGCCGCTCGGTCTGCGGTACCCGTTGGCGGCCGCTACGCCGTTGCCATCAGCTTGCCTGCGCAGACGACAGGGCCGCTCGGGCCGTTCGCGTCGGGCGAGCCGCCCGGCGGCTCGATGGACACGGCCAACCGCGTGAAGCCCTTCATCGCGTGTACTTTCATCGCCACCGTCTTGCCTGCCGGCAGCATGCCGAGCGACACGGGCCGCCCATGCTCGGGAATGCCCCAGAGCTGTTCCGATTTGCCGGGCGGAGGGGCGTCGCCGCCGCTCATGCGGTGCACGCTCATCATCGCGCTCTTGTCGTCCCACATGACGAAGACCATCGTCTTGCTCGTCTTCACGTCGGCCAGGGCCGCAACGTAGGCGACGCGCTCGATCAGCGGGCCGCCCGCGCGCGGGGCGGATTCGGGCGATACGGTCGTCGATGCCACCGGTGCCTCCGGTGCTCCCGGCGCGAACGGCCGCAGGATCGCCGCGAGCGCAACGGCGGCGGCCAGGGCCGCGCCGGTTGCCGCGATCGACCAGCCGCGCCAGAACGCCAGACTCTCGAACCAGCGCGTGCGGGCGCCGGCTGCCCGGCGTCGTGCCGCCAGGGCGTCCGCAGCCGGTGCCTGGGCGGGTGCTTGCCGGCCGAGTGCGAGCCGGCGCGCGAGCGCGTCCCATACCTCGGCGGGCGGCTCGACCGGCGGCGCGAGTTCCGGCAGCGCGCTCAGGCGTTGCTGCCACGCGTCGATCGAGGCGCGAATGGCAGGCTCCCGGCTGGCGAGCTGCTCGAAGCGGCGCCGCGCGCCGCCGCGCATCACGCCGAGCGCATACTCCGCGGCCAGCCGCTCGATCAGTTCGGGATACCGGTGCAACCGCATCTCACAGGCCTCCCATGCAAGCCTTCAGCTTTTCCAGGCCGCGGCGCACCCACGACTTCACTGTGCCGAGCGGCACCGAGAGTGTCTGCGCAATCTCGCCGTGGCTCTGGTCGCGCAGATAGGCGAGCGCCACGGCCTGCCGCTGGCTGGCGTCGAGCCGGCCCATGCACACCGAGAGCCGGCGCGCCTCTTCGCTGATGAGCGCCGCATCGGCGGGATCGCGCTCGTCGCCCGCCAGCAGCTCGTCGAGCCCGTCCGTCCACTCGGCCAGCGCAGGCGTGCCGTCAGCCAGCACCGCTTTTTGCCGGCGCAGGTGATCGAGCGCGCGATTGCGCACGATCGCCGTCATCCACGTGAGCGGTGCGGCAAGGCTTTCGCGGTATTCGCCCGCGTGGCGCCAGATGTTGACGAACGATTCCTGCAAAGCTTCCTCCGCCCATTCGGGCTTCACCAATATACGCAGCGCGACGCCGAACAGTTTCGCGGCCGTCAGGTCGTAAAGCGCGCGCAAGGCGCGCTCGTCGGCGCGTGCGATGCGCGCGAGCAGCGCCGCGAGGGCGGGTGGGGTGGAATCGGCAGGATGCGGCGGGCTCATGGGGCGGCGTGGCGTGCCGTCGTCGGGAATGGGCGCTATGTTAGCAGCGGCGGGCGGGCTCACGCAGGCACGAGGACGACGAGCAGCAGATCTTCGCGGTGCGCCGGCTTGAACGTGATCTGCTCGTAGACGAGCCGGCCCTTGCCCGGATGATCGAACTCGCGCGTGCCGACCTCGCGCTCGCCCACGTCCTGCGAGGCCCAAAAGCGCGCGAACGCCTCGTTTTCGGCGGCGAGCGTGTCGATGAGCGCGCGCGTCGGCGCGTCGTTGAGGTGGCGGATGGAATCCGCGCGGAACTGTGCCACCAGCCGGCGCGCGCGTGTTTCCCAATCGACGATCAACGAGCGGGCCGCGGGCGACGTGAACGTGAAGCGCAGGAGGTTGCGTTCGTGTGTGGCGTCGGCGGGCGAGCCGTCGAGCCAGCCGACGAACAGTTCCGCCGCAGGCGCGTTCCAGGCGAGGGCATTCCACTGGCGATCGAGGACGTAGGCGGGAGCCGTGAGGTGCTCCACCGTGGCGATCAGCGCCATCGGCGCCTCGGCCGCCGCCTGCGCGGGCTCGGCCGGATCGCGTTCGCCCGCGAGCTCGAACAGGTAGCCGCGCTCGGCACGCGTGAGCTGCAGCGCCACGGCGATGCGCGCGAGCGCGTCGGCCGAAGCGGACACCGGGCGTCCTTGCTCGATCCAGGTGTACCAGGTCGGGCTCACGCCGCATAACTGGGCGACCTCCTCGCGCCGCAGCCCCGGTGTGCGGCGGCGCGGCCCAGGAGGCAGGCCCACCGCCAGCGGGGAGAGCCGCTCGCGATGAGCCCGGATGAACTCGCCGAGCGCGCGTGCCGGTGTTTCGGTCAACGGGCCCCCCGCGGTCCGGGGCGCGGCGGACGGCCCCGACATGGCGGGCCGAGGCGGACGATCGGTCGACGAGGAGGCCATGGTCGTTTCGTTGTCGGTTTCGGTTGGATGGATTCGTTCATCCCGGCCCCGAGCCGGGTGGGTTCGATACCAGGATAATCGCTTGCCTTGTACCGGTACTGCGCGCGTCATATTGTAGCTGCCAGACGTGCATTGATGCGGTGCATTGATGCGGCTTCGTAACGGCCGATCAGCGTCTGTCGCGCCTTCCGTGCCCCGGTGGCCCATCGGCGTCGAAGGCGGCTGTCGAGGTTGTAGAAGGCGCCTGTCGTTGGCCGCCGCCCGCGATCGTGCCGTCCCCACGCCCCGCGCAAAAGGAGAAACGAAGATGAAACATCAGGAACGAGTCGCCGATGCATTCGGTTCCACGGCCGCCGCTTATCTGACGAGCCCAAGCCATGCGAGCGGCGCCGATCTCAAGACACTCGCCGAGCAAGTGGCCGTGACGCCGCAGGCGGCCGTGCTCGATCTCGGGTGCGGCGCGGGCCACGTGAGCTTTGCCGTCGCGCCACATGTGCGCTCCGTGATCGCCTACGATCTTGCCGAACAAATGCTCGCGACCGTCCTCATGGCGGCGCGCGAGCGCGGTTTCACGAACATCGCCACGGAGCAGGGCGCGGCCGAGCGCCTGCCGTTCGCCGACGCCTCGTTCGATTGGGTGCTGAGTCGCTTCAGCGCGCATCACTGGCACGACGTGCCGCGAGCATTGAGCGAGGTCCGACGCGTGTTGAAGCCGGGGGGGCGGGTGGTGTTCGTCGACGTGGTGGGCGCCGATCATCCGATGCTCGATACGCATTTGCAAGCCGCGGAACTCCTGCGCGACGGTTCGCATATTCGCAATTACCGCGCCGACGAATGGATGACGTTTTTCGAGCAGGCCGGATTCGCACCGCGCGCGGGAGCGCGCTGGCGCCTGCCGATGCAGTTCGATCAGTGGGTGGCGCGCATGCGCACGCCCGAGGTGCGGGTAGCGGCGATCCGCTCGCTTTGGGCGGCTGCGCCCGACGAGGTGCGGGAGTATTTCGCCGTGCAGCCCGACGGGTCGTTCGAAATAGACGTGCAGATGATCGAGGCGAGCGCGAGCTGAGCCGGGCAGGCCTGGCTCGGCGGCGCCCGGCCGACGAGCCGGATGACGGCAACAAGCGGGGCGGCAACAAGCGGGCGGATCAGCCTCGAGTCGTCGCCCCGGCGCATCGGCAGCTTACGCGAGGGCAGTGTGGCGGCCGGCCCATTCCTCGGCCCATCGCGGCAGTTCCTCGGGTGCAAGAGGCGGGCCCACGAGCGCGCCCTGCGCTACTTCGCAGCCCATCGCACGCAGGACGCGCCAATCGTCCTCATCGTCGATGCCCTGTGCGATCGTGCGCATGTTCAGCTGCCGTGCGAGCGACAAGCTCGCCTTGACGATGGCGCCGAGCGACTCGTCGCGGCTCGCGCCGTGCACGAAGCTCTGATCGAGCTTGAGTTCGTCGAAGGGAATGTCGCGCAACTGGGCAAGCGCCGATTCTCCCGTGCCGAAATCGTCGATGAGCAGGCTGATCCGCTTGAGGCGCAGGCGCGTGAGCACGTCGAGCGAGATCAGGCGGTCGCGGGCGAGCCGCGCCTGCTTGACCTCGAGCACGAGGCGCGAGAGCGGAAAACCGACGCGCGTGGCAGCATCGACGATGAAATCGGGAAAGTCGAGCGATGCGAGATCGTCGACGGACAAATTGATGCCCAGCCGGAAATCGGGGCCCAGCGCCTGCCATTGCAGCGCCTCGGCGAGCATGGCGGGCAGCAGGCCGCGGGTGAGGCCTCCAATGACGCCATGCTGTTCCGCCGTGTGGAGGAACCGGTCCCCGATCACGACGCCGTCGCGCGGGTGCCGCCAACCGATCAGCGCCTCGACACCCGTGACCTCGCCGGTGGCGAATGCGGCCTGGGGCTGGTAGCGCGTGACGATGGCGCCGCTGGCGATGGCTTCGCGCAATTCGTCGGCCGAATAGGCAGCCTGCTCCGAGGGCGGCTGCGCCGACTCACCGGCCCTCGCCGAAAGCCGTTGCTGAAGCTGTTCGCGTGTGGCCGGCTTCGCGAGCGAGCCGAGCACGCGCAGCCCGCGCGAGTAGGCGAGTTTTTCGGCGCTCTTCAGCACGCGCGCGTCTTCGCCACTCACTAGCACGACTTGCCCGTCGTAGCCGCGCTCCACCAACTGACGGAGGAATTCCACGCCGTCCATGCCCGGCATCTGCAAATCGGTGAAGACGACGCCGATGTCGTGGTTCTCGTCGGCGAGCGCGTCGAGCGCCTCCTGCGCGTGCTCGTACGAGAGGATTTCTTCGTAGCCGAGCTGGGTGAGCTGGCGCACGAGTACCTTGAGCACGAATGGCTCGTCGTCGACCACCAATATCTTGCGTTGCCTGCCGGTGGTGTCGGGGATGCCGGTCATCGTTGTAACGTCCTCAGTCTGATGCGGGTGTCGTGTGGTCGTGTGGTCGTGCGATTGTGTGATCGGCTTTACGCGGCCCTGACGGGAAGGAACAAGCGCAGCTTCTCGAGAAGCGTGTTGCGGTCGAACGGCTTGACGAGAAAGTCGACGGCGCCGGCCTTCAGGCTCTCGACGACGATGTTCCGCTCGCTGTGGCCCGTCACCATGACGATCGGCACGTGCGCGAACTGCGCGATCGACTTGATCCAGCGCGTTGCCTCCACGCCGTTCGTGTCGGGCAGTCCCACGTCCATCAGCACGAGCTCGGGCTTGTGTTCCCACATCTGCGCCTGGGCCTCGGCGCCGCTGGCGGCAAAAACGAGGCGGATCTCCTGCCCCGCGAGCAGCCGCGCGATCAGCTTTTGCTGGAAGTCGTCGTCTTCGACCATCAGGACGACGGGCCGATCGTCGCGAGCCGGCGCAGGGGCGGCGTGGGGGTCGAGAGACGCCGCCCGCGTGGCCGGCTGGGCGACTGGCGGCGACATCTCGGGTGCCGACGGGCCCGACACGCCCGGTGCCGGATGCACGGCAGGGGCGGCGCCCGTCGGAACCGCGGTGGCGGCGGGCCCGGCAACAGGCCGTGGGGCGGCGGGGGACGCCGGCTGTTGCGGCGCGGCGCGCAGCCATGATTCGCCCGCGCGTGACTGCGCGCGCATGAGCCGCAGCGACTGGTGCACGGCCATGCGGATACGCGCGGCGTCGTGCGTCACGGGCCAGAAAAGCACGTAGTCATCGAAGTGCTCCTTGCGGCACAGCTCATACACGTTCCAGAGATCGCGCGAGTTGCACAGCACGATCGTGCGGTGCGGCACCGTGTGCACGATCGTACCGAGCCGGTAGAGCCCGAGGTAGTAGCGCTGCGCCGCCTCGAGCGTGTCGAACGCGAGCACGAGCACAGAAGGGCGGTGCGTTTCGAAGTCTTCGACGGCCGCTTCGGGCTTGATCGACAGGTGCACGTTGCCGAATTCGTCGCGAAGCAGTTTTTCGACGAGTTCTGCGTCGGCGACGGCTTCGGTGGCCACGAGAATCGAGGCGCGTTCGGCGGACAGGTCGGATTCGTTGAACATCGTTCGGCCCCAGTTTGTCATTTGGTTTCAATCGCGAGCAACTGCTCGAGCGAGTCTTCGACCGCGGCGAGCGCCGTATCGAACTGCTTTGCCCAGTTGGCGAGCAACGCGAGATCGCCGGCCTTGCCCGCATTTTCGAGCTCGGCGCACAGGTCGCCGAGCGCCATCGCGCCGACGGAGCGCGAGGACGATTTGAGCTTGTGGGCGATCGCACCCGCCTCGCGGCCGCGCCCCGCGTCGCAGTGCACACGCAGCTCGGCCGCGAGCCGCCCCACCGACTGCTGATAGTCGGCGAGCAACTCGCGCACCACCTCGGGATCGTCGCCGACGATTCCCTTGAGCACGTCGAGGTCGACGGCCGTCGTGGGGGCCGCATCGCGCGTGGCCGGCTCCGGCTGCGCTTCGACCGCCGCACGGCTTGCCTCGGGCGCGCGGAAGTGCGTTTCGAGCACGGCCTGCAGCCGGTTGAGCTGCAGCGGCTTGGTGAGGTAGCCGTCCATGCCCACCGCCTTGGCGCGCGTGGCCTCGCCCTGCACGGCGTTGGCCGTCAGCGCGACGATCGGCAGCCGCGTGCCGGGCGCCTCTTCGCGCCGTATCGTTTCGACGAGCTCGTAGCCGTCCATCTCGGGCATGTGCAGGTCCGTCAGCAGTAGCGCATAGCGGTGGGCGCGCCACAGCGCGAGCGCTTCGCATCCGTCGCTCGCGATCTCGGCCACGTGTCCGAGCAAAGCGAGCTGGCGCAGGATGACCTTCTGATTGATCGCATCGTCCTCGGCCACGAGAATGAGGCGTCCCTGCTCGCGAGCCTGGGCTACCGACAGCGCCGGCCCGACGGGTGCGATGCGCGCCTGCTCGCGGGCGTCGCCGCCGCTCTGGGCGGCCGAACGGCTGACGGCCACGGCATTGGGGTCGACGTCGAGCGGCAGCCGCACCGTGAACGTGGAGCCTGTGCCTACCGTGCTGCGGACCGAGATCGTGCCGCCCATCAGATCGACGAGGCGCCGGCAGATGGCAAGGCCCAGGCCGGTGCCCCCGAAGCGCCGCGTCGTCGACGCCTCCGCCTGCGTGAACGGCTTGAACAATTTCGGCAGCGTCTCCGCCGACATGCCGATACCGTTGTCCTCGATGTCGATCGAGACTTCGACCCGGCCCGCGGCGAGCGGCGCTACCGTAACGCGCACCCGCACGCATCCGGGCTTGTCGGCGCGGCCGCCCGAAAACTTGATCGCGTTGCCGACGAGGTTATAGAGCACCTGCCGCAGCCGCGTGTCGTCCGAGAGCACGGCTTGCGGCAGATCGGCCGCGATCGACTTTTCGAGCGTGACGCCCGCGCGTTCGGCCACCGGCTTGAGCGACTGGCACAGCCCCGTGGTGAGATGCCCGATCGAGACGGGTACGCGCTCGATATGCAGGCGTCCCGCTTCGATCTTGGAAAAGTCGAGGATATCGTCGATGAGCGTGAGCAGCGCATGCGCCGACTCGCGCACGGTGGTGACCATGTCGCTCTGATCGGCCGTGAGGCCGGTCTGGCTCAGCACTTCGATCATGCCGATCACGCCGTTCATCGGTGTGCGGATCTCATGACTCATGGCCGCGAGGAAGGCGCTCTTCGCACGCGAGGCGGCTTCGGCGTCCGCGCGTGCCTGCTCGAGCTGGCGCGTGGCGTGCCGGCTCTCGGTCACGTCGCGCGCCGTCGCGTAGATGAGGCCGTCGAGCTGAATGGCTTTCCACGCGAGCCAGCGCACCGAGCCGTCCTTGCATATGTAGCGGTTCTCGAAATGCTCGATCGGCTCGCCGGTGCCGTGGCGCGCGATTTCGGCGACGGTTGCCGCGCGGTCCCCAGGGTGGACAAAATCGATGAACGGGCGCGACATGAGCTCCTCGTCCGACCAGCCGAGCACGTGCGAGAACGCGGGGTTGACGCGTTTGAAATTGCCGGTCGGGTCGGCAAGACAGATCAGATCGAGCGAAAGGTCGAAAAGCCGGTCGCGCTGCGTCTCGGCCTCTTTGCGGCTCGTCACGTCCTGCAGGATCACGAGCGCGCCGGGCACGCCGTCCGTTTCGTACGGCACGGCCGTCATCTCGCCGAGGAAGGCGCTGCCGTCCAGGCGCAGCCAATGTGCCTCGCGCGCCGAGGTGGCCGTTTGCGAATGTACGAGGCGCGCCATGCGCGTTTCCATCGTCGCGCGGCTGTCGGCATGAAGGAATTCGACGAGCGGCAGGCCGCGAATCTGGGCGCTCGAGTAGGCACCGAGCATGGCGAGCGCCTTTGCATTGGCGAACGCGATCGTGAGGTCCTGGATCAGGAAGACCGCGAACGGCGACAGCTCGATCAACTGGCGATAGCGCGCTTCGCTGCGCACGAGCGCTTCCTCGTTCGCCTGCTCGCGCGTCACGTCGCGAATGAGCGCCATCACGCCGGCCGAGTTCTTGCCACGCCGCTCGAGGCGCACTTCATAGACCGCCGGCTGAGTGCGATCGAGACGGAACATCGCGCTTTGCGTGCTCTCGTGCAGCGCGCTGCCCGAAAGCAGCGCGGTGAAGCGTGCGATCTCGTCGAGGCTGCCGGCGCTCACGTCATCGCGAAAGAGGGCTTCGGCGATATCGGCCGGGGTGGCGGTCGAAACCTGATCCTCGGCCCAGCCGAGCAGGGAAAGCAGGTGCGGGTTGTAGCCGTCGATGCGGCCTTCGGCGGAAAAGCCGACCGCGGCATCGGGGATCGCCTTGAAGAGCGCTTCGGCCCGCTCGGCTTCCTTCGTCTTGCGCTCGTGGGCCTCGCGCTCGCTCAGCGAGGCGGCCTCGAGGCGGCGCATGAGCCGGCCCTGGTAGAACGCAGCGGAAAGAATCAGCAGTGTCAGCACGATGCCGGCGACGACGAGCACCAGCATGCGCTGACGGTATGCAGCGAGATATTCCTCGTTCGAGAATCCGACCATCACCGCCAACGGATAGGTGGCGAGCGTGCGGTAGCTGATCGTGCGGCGGATGTGATCGAACGGGCTTACCGCTTCGAGCTCGCCCTGCGGCGCGTGGCCAAGCGCGATGCGCAGCGGCGACCTGGCGGGGATGGGCCAGTTCGTATCGTGATGCTCGCCCGCGCGGCGTGCGCGAATGATGTAATCCTCGGTGCCGATGATGCCGATCAGGCCCTCGCGGCCGAGATGCTGCGATTCGAGCATCTCGGTGAGGAGCGCGGGCGGCACCGATACCACGACCACGCCGATGAAGCGCCCTTGCGAGTCGTTGATGCGCCGCGAGAGTTGAATCGACATCTCGCCGCTCACGCGATCGATGACGGGTTTGCTGATGAAGAGCCGCGTGCTGCGATCGTAGATGTGCGTGCGATAGTAGTCGCGGTCCGCATGGTCGATCGGCTCGAAACCGGGGAACGTGGACGCCCGCAGCATGCCATGCTTGTCGATGACGGCGACTTGCGTGAAGACGTCCAGATCGACGAGCCCCGAATGCACGTAGTTGTCGAGCCCCACCTCCACGCCTTCGCGCTTGACGAGCCAGGTCACGACGTCGGCAACCTGATTGGCCTCGCGCAGCAGCCGCGTGGTGTGCGCGGCGAGCGCGTTGGCCAGCGTGGCCGCCTGCTGGCGCTCGCTTTCCCGCTCGCTTTTGAGATCCCACGTGGAAAACGCGCCCAGGGCGATCCACAGCGCCACGACGAGGCCGAGCCCCGTGGCGTATGAGACGCGCAGCTTCCGGTGGGTCTGCGTGCCGAGGAGTCGTAGTCGCGAAGCGTGGCTCATAAGTTGGCAAATGATGTCGACCGATACGGCTATCGACGTCCTTCCCTGCGCCTGCTATGCGGCGCAACGACGCCGCGAGCCGCGCGAAGACGCGCGCGAAATCAATCGGATTGCTGTTCGATCGCGTGGTGCGATCGGCCACTCGAAAACGAGTGGCTTCGAGACTTTTAACGACCGCGAGGCACTGAACTTTAATGCTGGAAGACCCCTAAATCGGGGCGCGAGCGGCACGCCGCCGGCCGGTGCCGCGAGCGAAAAGGGCTGCGCATACCGAGGTACGCGCAGCCCTTGAGGTTTTCCCTTAGGCCCTGGACAAAGAGGAGCGGATCAACTTGGGCGACGTACTCAGCCTGTGTTGCGCAGGCCGGCGGCGATGCCGTTGATCGTGAGATGAATGCCGCGCCGCAGCCGTGCGTTGCTGTCCCCTGCGCGGTGGCGCTTGAGCAGCTCGACCTGCAGGTGATTGAGCGGATCGAGGTACGGGAAGCGGTTCTTGATCGAGCGCGCGAGCAGCGGATTGTCGGCGAGACGCTCCCGTTTGCCCGTGATTTCGGCCAGGGCGTGCGCGGTGCGCTCCCATTCGGCGACGATTCGCTCGAACACCTGCTTGCGCAGTTTCTTGTCCTCGACGAGCTGCGCATAGCGCGACGCGACGGCCAGGTCCGTCTTGGCCAGCACCATGTCCATGTTCGACAGCAGCGTCGTGAAAAAGGGCCAGGTCTTGTTCATCTTTCTGAGGGTCGAGAGGCGGCGCGAGCGCTCGGTTTCGCTCGAGGCGCCACGCAGATACGCTTCGACGGCGCTGCCGAATCCGTACCAGCCGGTCAGCAGCAGCCGGCACTGGCCCCACGAGAAGCCCCAGGGAATCGCGCGCAGATCTTCGATGCGGCGGTTCTTCGGGTCTTGCAGCTTGCGCGACGCGGGGCGGCTGCCGATATTGAGCTCGGCGATCTCGGCGATCGGCGTCGACTGGAAAAAGTAGTCGGTGAAGCCCGGCGTTTCGTAGACGAGCGCCCGATAGGCGGTCATGGCGGCGTCCGAGAGCGCCTGCATCGTTTCCTCGAACGCGCCGAGATTGGCCGGTGCGTTGCCGTGCGGCAGCAGCGACGCCTCGAGCGTGGCCGCGACGGCCGTTTCGAGATTGCGACGGCCGATCTCCGGGTTGCTGAACTTGCTGCCGATGACCTCGCCCTGTTCGGTCAGCCGGATCTGGCCCTCGACCGTGCCCGGGGGCTGCGAGAGAATCGCCTGGTAAGTGGGGCCGCCGCCGCGCCCCACCGTGCCGCCGCGCCCATGGAAGAGGCGCAGGCGGATGCCGCGCTCCTTGAAAAGCGTCACGAGCGCGAGTTCGGCGCGATACAGTTCCCAGTTCGACGTCAGGAAACCGCCGTCCTTGTTGCTGTCCGAATAGCCGAGCATGACTTCCTGCTCGCTGCCCTGATGCGCGACCAGTGCTTCGAGCCCGGGCAGTGCGAAGTATTCGCGCATGATGACGGGCGCATTGCGCAAATCGGGGATCGTTTCGAAGAGCGGGATCACCATGAGCCCGTTGCGCGCGCTTGCATGCCGGTCGGCGAGCGTGCCCTCGAGCAGCCCCGTCTCTTTTTGCAGCAGGAGGACTTCGACGAGGTCGCTGACCGTTTCCGTATGGGAAATGATGTAGTTGCGCACGGCGCGCGCGCCGAAGCGCTCGCGCATCGCGCGCGCGGTTTCGAGCACGCCGAGCTCGTTGTTCACGAGCGGCGAGTACTCCAGGTACGGCGAGCGCAGGAGGCGCGGCTGCTCGAGCTCGGAGAGCAGCAGCCTCAGCTTGTCGGCCTCGGAAAGCGATGCGTAGTCTTCGTGCACACCCGCGCGCTTGAACAGTTCCGCGACGACGGCCTCGTGCACGTCGGAACTCTGGCGCAGATCGATGCTCGCGAGGTGAAAGCCGAACACTTCGGCCGAGCGCACGAGCGGAGCCAGCCGCGGCGCGACGAGCGTGCCGCCGTGATGCTCATGGAGCGAATCGACCAGCACGTTGAGATCGCGCACGAACTCGCTCGCGTCCGCATAGGGCGTGGCACGCACGGGGGGCGCGCCATGGCCCGCGCTGCGCAGCGGCACCGTGCCTTCGCCGAGCCGCACGCGCACGCTTGCCGCGAGCCGCGTGTAGACGCCGATCAGCGCCCGGCGGTAGGGCTCGTCGACGCGATGCGGCGATTGATCGGGAGACGCCTGCGCGAGTGCCTTGAGGGCGTCGCTGCAGCCGGCCAACATGTTCGAGACGGAAAGCTCGGCGCCGAGCGCATGCACTTCCTCGAGATAGTGCTCGAAGATCACGGCGGCCTGGCGCGAGATTGCGTGCTCGAGGGTCTCGGAGGTGACGTTCGGGTTGCCGTCGCGATCGCCGCCGATCCAACTGCCCATCTGGAAGAACGCGGGCAGGCGCTCGCTGAGCTTGTGCTGCTCGGCGAGTGCCTCTTCGATATCGGCGTAAAGCGCGGGAATTTCTCGCAGGAATGTCGCGCGGTAATACGAGAGCGCGTTCTCGATTTCGTCGGCGACGGTGAGCCGCGAATCGCGCAGCATGCGGGTCTGCCAGAGCGCGGTCACGCGGGCACGCAAAAGCGCACCGTTTTGCGCACGCTCGCGCGCCGTGAGCGGGGCATCGCGCTCGGCCAGCAGATGCGCGATATGGTGCTGGGCGTCGAGAATGCTCTTGCGCTGCACTTCCGTTGGGTGCGCGGTCAGCACGGGTACGATCAATGCGTCATCGAAAAAGCGCTTGAGCGTTTCACCGTCGATCGTGCCGGCCAGCGCGAAGCGCTCGAGCGCATAGGCGATCGTGCCGGGCTGCGGCGCCGAGCCGCCGAGTGCGTGCACGCGCCGGCGACGGTTGTGGTGACGGTCTTCGGCGATGTTGGCCAGATGCGAAAAGTAGCTGAAGGCCCGCACGACGCTTACCGTCTGCTCGGGCGTGAGCGCGCGCAACTGCTTTTCGAGCGCGAGCGCGGCGCTGTTGTCGTCCTCGCGGCGAAATTTGACGGCCCGCTGGCGAATCGTTTCGACGAGTTCGAAAACGGCATCGCCTTCCTGCTCGCGCACGACATCGCCGAGCAGGCGGCCCAGGTAGCGGATGTCCTCGAAAAGCGGCTGATCCTTGTCCTCGCGGCCGCGGCCGACGGATTTCGTGGGGGCCGCCGGGCCGGCCGGGGCCGAGGGGGCTGAAACGGGCAATGCATCGTTGCGGCGTGCGGCGCGCGCCGATCCGGGAGACGTCACGGTGGGTTTCCTCAGTGAAGCCAGAGTCGATGAAATGGATGGACTGCGGACTGCAAAACCGACAAACCGGCGCACGAGCCCGGAAGGCGCGCGCTTATGGCGCGAGACGCATCCCGATGCCGGCTGCCGCGCCGTGGAGCGCGGTTTCGTTCCGGCCGCCGTGAAAAATGGGGCAAAGCTTGCGTGCTACCATTCTTCGATGTTCTATCCCGTCATTCGAAGTACCGATCAATGAATTCCGAGACATTTTCAGCCGCACCGCCCGAGAAGCTCGTCATTGCCTCGCGAGAGAGCCGTCTTGCGATGTGGCAGGCCGAGCATGTGCGCGATGCGCTGCGCAAATTATATCCGGCTTGCGACGTGCAAATTCTCGGCATGACAACGCGTGGCGATCAGATCCTCGATCGCGCGCTCGCGAAGGTGGGCGGCAAGGGGCTCTTCGTCAAGGAACTCGAGAGCGCGTTGGCCGACGGTCGAGCGGATCTCGCGGTGCACTCGCTGAAGGACGTTCCGATGGAACTGCCCGACGGCTTCGCGCTCGCCGCGGTGATGGAGCGAGAGGATCCGCGCGACGCGTTCGTCTCGAACGACCATGCGAGCCTCGATGCGCTGCCGGCCGGCAGCGTCGTCGGCACGTCGAGCCTGCGCCGCGAGGCCATGGTGCGCGCGCGCTATCCGCAGCTCATCGTAGAACCGCTGCGCGGCAACCTCGATACGCGTCTCGGCAAGCTCGATCGCGGTGACTACGCAGCCATCATTCTGGCGGCGGCCGGCTTGAAGCGCCTCGGGCTGGCCGCGCGCATCCGCGGGCTGATCGAGCCCGAAGACAGTCTGCCCGCCGCGGGCCAGGGTGCGCTCGGCATCGAGATTCGCGTGCCGCGTCCGGAGCTTGCCGCGTGGCTTGCCCCGCTCGATCACCGGCCGACCGCGCTTGCCGTCGAAGCCGAGCGTACCGTCTCGCGCGCGCTGGGCGGCAGTTGCGACGTGCCGCTTGCCGCGCATGCGCATTGGCGCGAGGGCGTTTTGCATCTGTCGGGCCGCGTTTCGACGCCGGACGGCGCGCGCGTGGCGTCGGCCGAGGCGAGTGCCGCCGTGGCGAGCGCAGCCGATGCGCTCGCCCTCGGCAACGAGGTGGCGCGAGCGCTCGATACGCAGGGCGCGCGCGAAATCGTCGCGACACTCGCCGCTCAGCGCAGCGGCGAGTCGGCCGCGTGACGGAGGGCGCAGCACGCATGGCGAGCCCCGCGCAGGTCTCGGACGATTCGGGGCGCGGGCGGGCACCGGCGCAGCGTTTCACCGCCGTGCTGACGCGGCCGGCCGGCCAGTCCGATGCGCTCGCCGCGAGCCTCGAGCATGACGGCATCGCGGCATTCGAATTTCCGCTCATCGAAATCGCGCCCGTCGAGGAAGACGGGCCGCTTTTGCGCGCGTTTGCGGCGCTCGACGCCTATGCGCTCGTTGTCTTCGTCTCGCCGAACGCCGTCGACCATGCGCTTGCGCGCGCCGTCGGGGTGTGGCCGCCGGCTGTGGCCGTCGGCGTGGTGGGGCCGGGCAGCGTGAGCGCGCTCGCGCGGCACGGGATCGCGGCACCGGGGCATGACGTCGTCTGTCCGGCCGGCGCGAACGGCGAGGCAGGCGAAGCGGAAGCGGACGGGCAGCCGCGTTTCGATTCGGAAGCGCTTTGGGCCGCGATCGAAGCGAAGTTCGGTACCGAGGGCCTCGATGGCCGGCGCGTGCTGATCGTGCGCGGCGACGGCGGACGAGAATGGCTTCCCGAGCGTCTGCGCGAAGCCGGTGCGCAGGTCGAGACCGTGGCCGCCTATCGGCGCCGGGTGCCGGCGCCGGGGCCCGCGGCGTGGGCCCGCGTGCGCGCGCTCATCGCGGGTGCGCCGCATGCGTGGCTGCTGACGAGCTCGGAGGGCGTACGCAATCTTCAGACGTTGGCCGAGGCCGGGCTCACGAGCGACGAACGCGCCGCGCTCGCCCACGTACCGGTCGTCGTGCCGCACCCCCGGATCGCCGAGACGGCGCGGCGACTCGGTTTTGATAGGATTACGGCATCCGGCCCCGGCGATGGACGCATCGCGGCGGCCTTGCGCGCCTTCGCCGCGTCGTCTCGCGCAGCTCCCGATCAACCGGTTCTTGCCTCTACGGCTTCCTCGCGCATGACTGATTCGACTCCAGATTCTTCGGGCAACGTTCATCCGTCCGCGGCGATCCCGCCCATCCCGCCGCAGCCGCCTCAGCCGGTCTTCAACGAGCAGCGGCGGGCGCGTCGCGGCGGCGGCCTGCTGCTGTGGCTCGTGCTGATTGCGGTAGCCTGTGCCACCGGCATCGGCGCCTACGCGCTCAACCGCAAGCTCGATCGTCTCGACGGCCGGCTGGCGGCACGCCAGCAAGCGCTCGAGGCGCAGGCGGCCGAGCTGCGCGTGAAGATCGGCGATGCCGTTTCGACGGTTCATCAGGTCGACTCGCAGTTCGCGCAGATTCAGGGCAGGCTCGCGGACGCTCAAACGGCCCAGCAGGCGCTGCAAAAGCAATACGACGACCTCGCGCGCAACCGCGACGACTGGACCTTCGCCGAGGTGGAGCAGATGCTTTCCAGCGCCAGCGAGCAGTTGCAACTGACGGGCAACACGCAGCTCGCGCTCTTCGCGCTGCAAAGCGCCGATACGCGTCTCGCGGCACTCGCGAGCCCGCAGGCGCTCGTCGTGCGGCGCGCCATCGCGGCCGACATCGACAAGCTCAAGACGGCGCCCTCGCCCGATTTGACGGGGCTCGCGATCAAGCTCGACGATGCGATCGCACAGGTCGACGCACTGCCGCTGCTCGGCGAGGCGCCGGTGACGCGTCCCGCCCCGGCGCACGGCGCCCCGGCGGCCGCGGGGGCGAGCGCCGCCGCGGCCGGAGAGCCGCGCTGGAAGGTCTGGTGGCGCGAGGCATCGGCGGCGATCGGCGCGGAACTCAAGACGCTCGTGCAGGTGCGCAGGATCGACAACGCCGATGCGATGCTCAATACGCCCGAGCAAGGCCAATACATCCGTGAAAACGTCAAGCTGCGGCTGCTGTCGGCACGGCTTGCGCTGCTCGCGCGCAATCAGACGACGTTGAAGTCCGACCTGCATGCGGCCGATGCGGCGCTCGCCCGCTATTTCGACGGTGCCGACAAGCGTACGCAGACGGTGCGGCAGCTCGTGAAGGACGTGGACGGCGCTTCGGTCTCGATCGAGGTGCCCGACATCAATGCGAGCCTGCAGGCCCTGCACACGAAGAAGAGCGGGGGCTGACGATGGCACTGAGGGGACTTTTGTGGCTTGCGCTGCTGTTCGCGCTGGCGGCGGTGCTCGCGACGGTGGGACGCTTCGATGCCGGGCAGGTGCTGCTCGTCTATCCGCCCTATCGCATCGACATTTCGCTGAACCTGTTCGTCGTCGCGATCGTTGCGCTGTTCGTGGCGCTCTATGCGCTCGCCCGCGTGGCGCGCAACGTTTGGCAGATGCCGCGGCGCGTGGCCGCCTATCGCGCCCGCTCGCGCGAGGCGAAGGCGCACGCGGCGCTGCGCGAGGCGCTCGGCAACCTGTACGCGGGACGCTTTTCGCGCGCGGAGAAAGCGGCGCGCGAAGCGCTTGCCATTGAAGCGAACAAGGGGGCGGCAGGGCTCGTAGCGGCTTCGGCGGCCCATCGCATGCGCGAGTACATGCGTCGCGACGAATGGCTCGCCGCGATCGACGCGCCTGACTGGCAGGATGCGCGCCTGATGGCGAGTGCCGACATGCGCGCCGACGGGCGCGACCCCGACGGCGCGCTCGCCGCGCTGACCGAGATGCAATCGCAGGGTGCCCGGCGCATTCATGCGCAACAGATCGCGCTGCGCGCACAGCAGCAACTGAAGAACTGGGCCGAAGTGCTCAAGCTCGTCAAGACGCTGGAGAAGCGCGAAGCCATTCATCCCGCGGTGGCCGTGCGGCTGCGCCAGCAGGCGGCCGAAAACCTGCTGCGCGAGCGCCGGCACGACGGCGACGCACTGCTCGCGCTCTGGCAGTCGCTTGCGGCCGCCGAGCGGCAATCGCCGCGCCTCGCCGATCTCGCGGCCGATCTCCTCGTCGCGCTGAATCGCCATGACGAGGCGCGCCGGATCGTGGAAGAGGCGCTGCAGCACAACTGGGATGCGCGCCTGCTACGGCGCTATCCGGACACGGCCGGCGAAGATGCGCTGCCGCTGATTCAGAAGGCGGAGGCATGGCGCAAGAGTCGCACGGAAGACGCCGATCTGATGTTCGCGCTGGGCCGCCTTTGCCTGAAGCAGCGGCTTTGGGGCAAGGCGCAGTCGTTCCTCGAGTCGGCGCTCGAGCTGGCCGGCGACAACGAGGCGCTCAGGGTGCGCAGCCACCGCTCGCTCGCGCGCCTTTTCGAGGAGCTCGGCGACATGACGCGGGCCAACGAGCATTACCGCGCGAGCGCGCTCGCCATGACCGTCGTTTGAAGCCCGGCGACGCGGTGCCTGCGCCGCTGCTTCGCGGCCGATCGCGAGCCTGCGAGTCTCCTTGTCTCGTTCTACTTGTTGACGAGCCGTGCCGGCACGCTGAGGGCGAGGGCGGCGCCGAGCACCATGAAGGCGGCGAGCAGGTACATGCCGGCATTGCTGCTGCCGGTGGCCTGCTTGAGCCAGCCCACCGCGTAAGGGCCCAGGAAGCCGGCCAGGTTCCCGATCGAATTGACCATCGCGATGCCGGCCGCCGCGCCGGCGCCCGCGAGAAAGGATGTCGGCAGGCTCCAGAAGAGCGGTAGCGAGGTGATGATGCCGGCCGTGGCGAGCGTGAGGGCCGCCATGGCGAGGCCCGTGTCGTGTGCCCAACCCACCGAGAGGATGAGCCCGACGGCCCCGGCCAAGGCCGGCAGGGCGACGTGCCAGCGCCGCTCGCGGCGCTTGTCGGCGCTTCGCGCGACGATCAGCATGGTGACGACCGCGGCCGCGAAGGGGATTGCGGAGAGCAGACCGATGATGAACGCGTCGGCCACGCCGGTGGCCTTGATGATCGTCGGCAGCCAGAAACTCACGCCGTAAAGCCCGGTTACGAACGAAAAGTAGATGAGGCTCATGAGCCATACGCGCGGGCTTGCGAGCACGGCCGCAAGCGGCATGTCGTGCTTGTCCGCTTCGTCGGCGCCGATGTTGCGGGCGAGCAGCTGTTTTTCGTCGTCGCCGAGCCAGCGGGCCGTGGCGATGCGGTCGTCGAGCGCGAAGAAGACGAGCACCCCTGCGAGTACCGAAGGCAGACCTTCGAGAAGGAACAGCCACTGCCATCCGTGCAAGCCGTGGGCGCCGTCGAACGCCTTCATGATGTAGCCCGAAATCGGCCCGCCGACCACGCCCGAAAGCGCGACGGCAGTCATGAACCAGGTGGTCATCCGCCCGCGCCGATGCGCCGGGTACCAGTAGGTCAGATAGAGGATGATGCCGGGAAAAAAGCCTGCCTCGGCAAGGCCGAGCAAAAAGCGCATGGCGTAGAACATCGCCGGCGTGGTGACGAACATCGTCAACGCCGAGATGATGCCCCACGTGACCATGATCCGCGCGATCCACAGGCGCGCGCCGACGCGATGCAGGATCAGGTTGCTCGGCACCTCGAAGAGGAAATAGCCGAAGAAGAAAATACCCGCGCCGAGGCCGTAGACAGCATCGCTCAGGTTGAGATCGGCCGCCATCTGCAGCTTGGCGAAGCCGACGTTGACGCGGTCGAGATAGGCAACGAGATAACAGAGCAGCAAAAGCGGCAGAAGGCGCCACGAAACCTTGCGGTACGTGGCCTCTTCGAACGCGGGCGATGGGGCGGTGCCGGTGTTGGGCACCGAAAGCGGATCTGCGGGGGTTCTCGCCATGTCGTTGTCTCCGGTCGACCCGAGCCGGCCCCCGTGGGGCGCTAACCCGGGTTCTATTAAAGGTCTTTGCGCGCGAGCGCTTCCAGCACTTTCACGGGTGATGCGAGGGCACGGCGTGCGGCCGTGGCATGCGTGCGCCGGCCAGCCGCGAGGCCGGCTGCGCGCACAGGATCAGACGCAGCGTCCGCCGTCGACTTCGAGGCAGACGCCCGTCACGAATTCGGCTTCGTCGGACGCGAGAAAAAGCGCTGCGTTGGCGATGTCCTGCGGCGTCGAGAAGCGGCCGAGCGGGATGCCGGCGAGAAAACGCTGCCGGTTCTCCGGCGTGTCTTCGACGCCCATGAACTGCGAGAGGAGGGCTGTCTCGCCGATGACGGGGTTCACGCAGTTCACGCGAATGCGATCGCGACCGAGTTCGGCCGCGAGCGATTTGCTCGCGACGATCACCGCGCCCTTGCTGGCGTTGTACCAGACGAGGCCGGGGCGCGGGCGCACGCCCGCTGTCGAGGCGATGTTGACGAACGAGCCGCCGCCCTGCTCGCGGAAGTAGGGCACGAAAGTCTGCACGCTCCAGTAGAGGCTCTTCACGTTGACGGCATGGACGCGGTCGAACTCCGCCTCGGTGACTTCGAGCACCGGCTTGTTGCGATGGGTGGTGCCAGCGTTGTTGACGACGATCTGCACGCTGCCGAAATCCTCGAGCGCGGCCGCGCGCAGCGCTTGCCAATCGGCGAGCCGCGAGACGTCGCCGGTTACGGCGATGGCCCGGCCGCCGGCCAGGGCGATTTCGCTCGCGACGCGCTCCGCCGCGGCGCCGTTCAGGTCATTGGCGACCACGTTGGCGCCTTCGCGCGCGAATGTCTTGGCGATGCCCTCGCCAAAGCCCGAGCCCGCGCCCGTGATGATGGCCGTCCTGCCCTTCAATCGCATGATGCCTCCTCCGTGCAACGCTTTCGTCTCGTTCGTGTTTGTTGTCTTGGCAACGCACCGCGCTGTGCCACGTTGTGCCACGTTGTGCCGCGCAGGTGCCGTTGGCAGCGATAGTGCGCCGTCGGGCGACGACAGGCAAGAGGGGGCATCGCGGCGATGCGGCGGGGAGCAGCCCTGCTCCCCGCATTCGGGTCAGCCGTGACGCAGGGCGATCGTCTTCAAGGTCGTGAAGCCGTAAAGCGCTTCGAAGCCCTTCTCGCGGCCGAAGCCCGACTGCCCCGTGCCGCCGAAAGGCAGCTCGACCCCGCCGCCGGCGCCGTAATTGTTGACGAACACCTGCCCCGCGCGCAGTCGGCGGGCGAGCCGCATCTGCCGCCCGCCATCACGGGTCCATACGCCGGCCACGAGCCCATAGGGCGTGCCGTTCGCGAGCGCGATGGCATCGGCTTCGTCTTCGAACGGCAGCGCCGCGAGCACGGGCCCGAACACTTCCTCGCGGGCGAGCCGATGATCGCGCGGCACTTCGGCGAAGAGCGTCGGCGCCTGATAGAAGCCTCCGGCCGGGGCATCGGCGAGAATCGTGCCCTGCGCGGCGATGCGAATGCCGTCGCGCTGCGCTTCGGCAATGAAGGCGGCGACACGCTCGCGTTGCTTCGCGCTGATGAGCGGACCGCAGTCGGCCTCGGTCTGCCCGGGCCCGGCGCGCAATGCGCCGAAGGCCGCGGTGAGCCGCTCCATGAGCGGTTCGTAGATCGCGCGCTCGATCAGCACGCGGCTGCCGGCCGAGCAGGTTTGGCCGGCGTTTTGCAGAATCGCGGACATCAGCGTCGGCAGCACGGCGTCGAGGTCGGCATCGGCGAACACGATCTGCGGCGACTTGCCGCCGAGCTCGAGCGTGACAGGCGTATGGTGCTCGGCCGCCATCCGGGCAACGAGCGCCCCGGTGGCAGGCGAGCCGGTGAACGAGATGTGATTGACGCCGGGATGCTGCGCGAGCGCGCTGCCGGCCTCGCTGCCATAGCCGGTGACGATATTGAGCGCGCCGGCCGGCACGCCGGCTTCGGCCGCGAGCGCTGCCACCCGCAACAGCGACAGGCAGGCATCCTCGGCGGGCTTGACGACGCAGGCGTTGCCGGCGGCCAGCGCGGCGGCGACGCTGCGGCCGAATATCTGCATCGGGTAATTCCACGGCACGAGATGCCCCGTGACCCCATGCGGCTCGCGTATCGTCAACACCGTATAGCCGGTCTGGTAGGGAATCGTCTGACCGTGCAGCTTGTCCGCGGCGCCCGCATAGAACTCGAAATAGCGGGCGAGCGCGGCTGCGTCGGCGCGGGCTTCCCTGAGAGGTTTGCCGGTGTCGCGCGCTTCCAGTTCGGCGAGTTCGTCGCGGCACGCGCCGACGAGCATCGCGAGCCGGTAGAGCACCCGTCCTTTTTCGGCCGCGCTCATGAGACCCCACTCGCCCTCGAAGGCGCTGCGGGCCGCGCTCACGGCCCGATCGATGTCGGCGGCAGTGCCGCGCGCGATGCGCGCGAACGTCTGGCCGTTCGTCGGATTGACGACATCGATCGTTTCACGGTTCGACGGTGCGATCCATTCGCCACCGACGAAGTGTTTGGCTTCCTCCATGCGAGGCTCCTCCTCGTTGCAGAACAGTCAGTCGAGACGCAATGTGCGTCGATTATCGCGCCGATCGCCGGGCGGGTGCGCGCCGGTGCGCAGACCCTGCTCGGCTATAATGGCGCGCACAGCGCGATGCCGGGGCTGTCGCACGCTCGGCCGCCCACCGCTTTTCCTTCCACCTTCCACGCAAGAGAACGTCATGAGCTTCAATCACGTCCCCCCGGGCAAGGATCTTCCGCACGACTTCAACGTCATCATCGAAATCCCGGCGCAAAGCGATCCGGTGAAATACGAAGCGGACAAGGAGCTCGGCCTGCTCGTCGTCGACCGCTTCATCGGCACGGGCATGCGTTACCCGGTGAACTACGGCTACATCCCTCAGACGCTTTCGGGCGACGGCGACCCCGTCGACGTCCTCGTGATCACGCCGTTTCCTCTGATCCCCGGATGCGTCGTACGTTCACGCGCATTGGGCATGTTGCGCATGACGGACGAATCGGGCGTCGATGCGAAGCTCGTGGCCGTACCCCACGACAAGCTGTGCCCGATGACGGCGCACATGAAGTCGATCGACGACGTCCCCGAGTACCTCAAGGACCAGATCAAGCATTTCTTCGAGCAGTACAAGGCGCTCGAGAAGGGCAAATGGGTCAAGGTCGAAGGCTGGGCGGGCATGGACGCTGCGCACCAGGAAATCAGCGAAGGGGTCGCGAGCTACAAGAAATAAACGTGCCCGGCGCGCGGGGGGCGGTCCACAAGTCGGACAGACCGCATTCCCGCAGCGCAGACCCGCGCAGGCAGCGGCGCATCGGCGAGCCCGGTGCGCCGCTGCTTTTTTTCCGCCACTTGACCGGCAGGGCGCCCGTTGTGAAGCGACCGCCGCGCTCGCAGCGGCTATCGCCCATGTTGCGAATATGCAGGCCGTTTGCCTCGAATGCCACCGACATTCCGCCGGCGAAGCCCTTTCATTTTTCTTTCATTGCGGTCGCGGCCCTTTCGTCGCTCTTCGCGTTCGCTCACGGCCGCAGCTAAACAAAAAAATTTCGCGCCGACGAGTGCCTGCCTTTGCTCCATTGCGGCGCATTTGCCAAGAGGCGGGAAAAGCCGCCGAATAAGGGCGGCGAGACAACGGCGGCCTGCTCGCGAGCGATGTGGCATTCCCTCCGGCACCAAGCGAGTGCGTCTATTGCACCTAAACAGAGTTATATCTCATCAAACATTTTTTGACGCGTCGATTCTGTCCTGCTATGTTCGCGTCCAATGTAAAACTTTGGTAGCAGACGGTAATGAAGATTCCGTGCATTAGGGCTTTCAAAGCGGCGACATAAAGCAATCCCGCGACGGGTGACCGCTTTTCCCAGATAGAGCTCGCGCTCTAATTGACGATGCGTCATGGTGCGAATGCACCAGGGGGCGGCTCGTTCTCACCCGTTCGATACGTGGAAAGACCGGTCCATGTAATTAGGATTCCTAATTACATGCCTGCTCCGTTTTCTTTCTTATCGAAAATCGCGGAAAGAGTATTGAAAGAAATAAACGGGCGGATGAAATGGTTAAGGGCGCCGGGTGATAAATCGGGAACGCGGGGCAGCGCTATCGAAAGGCCGGCGAATCCCCGTGCATACAAAAAGGTCAGGCCTTGCGACGACAAAGGGGTGTTATGAAACCAACGGCTTTGGGATCGGCAATACGCAGCATCGTATGGGCTGAAGTCGCGTTGACGGCGGCTTTGGGTACCTCCGCTTACGCGCAGACGCCGCCTGCCGGCACGGGTGTCGCCGCCGAGCAAACCGGCAGCACCGCCGCAGCCGTGCCGGCGCCGGGCACCGCGTCGGGCGGGCAGACCGTAAAAAAGCTCGACAAGTTCGAAGTGACGGGCTCGCTGATCCGCACATCGGACAAGGTCGGCCACACCGAAGTGCAGGTAATCACCGCGAAGGAAATCCAGCAAAGCGGGTACACCACGGTGGCCGACTTTCTGCGCTCGACCTCGGCCAATTCCGCGAGCAGCTGGGGCCAGACGACGATGAACAGCTCGGCCCCGGGCGGCGCCGGCATGGCGTTGCGCGGGCTCAGCGAGAAATATACGCTCGTGCTCGTCGACGGCCAGCGCGTCGCGAACTATGCGCAGTCGGTCAACTTCACCGACACCTTCTTCGACGTGAACGCGATCCCGCTGAACATGGTCGAGCGCGTCGAAATCGTCAAGACCGGCGCGGTATCCGTCTATGGTTCGGACGCCATCGCGGGCGTCGTCAACATCATTACGAAGAAGAACTTTCAGGGCCTGCAGATCGACGGTCAACTCGGCAAGGCGCAGCACCCGGGCGACGGCCAGGGCAACTTCAGCGTGCTGGCCGGCTTCGGCGACCTGAATTCGGACCGCTTCAACGTCACGGCGGCCGCCAGCTACTATCGCGATTCCGGCTCGACGCTCGGCGATCGCGACATGACGTCGGCGCAAGACTTCACGCAATATCCGGGTGGGCTCGCCGCGCCGCTCGGCCCTAACCAGCAATCGTACTGGTCGCTCGCGGACGGCTCGAAGGTGCCGCTTTCACCGTGCCCGCCGGGCAGCACGACGAGCGCGACCAACTGCACCTACAATACGGCCGCCTCGACCTCGCTCGTCCCCTCCACCACGCGCCTGAACGCGAAGGTGCGCGGCACCTTCAAGATCGACGACAACACGCAGGCCTATGCGGGCTTCTGGGTGAGCCGCGACGAAACCGTGCAGCTGCAGGGGCCGGCCTCGATTTCGAGCACGACGAACATTTACAACCCGTCGACGGGCTCCGTTTCGCCGTTGCCGCGCACGGTTTCGGCGAGCAACCCCTACAACCCGTTCGGCGTACCGACGGCGATCAACCTGACCTTCCCGGGCAACGTCGTAGAGGCCGATACGGTATCGACGTTCTGGATGGCGAACACGGGCGTCAAAGGCTCGTTCGACGCGGGCAAGTTCGGCGCGTGGGACTGGTCCGCCGATTACGGCCATTCGCAGAGCACCGTCGATACGACGTATCACAACCGGCTGAACGTGGCGGGCCTCGAGAACATGCTCGCCAACGGCACGTACAACTTCTCGAACCCGGCCTCCACGCCGAACGGCCTGAACGGCGTCTTCACCGACGACGATCAGCAGGCCATCTCGAAGGTCGACAGCGTTACCGCCAAGGCCTCGACGTCGAATCTCTTCACGCTGCCGGGGGGCGCGGTCGGCTTGGGCGTGGGCACCGAGTTCCGGCACGAATCGTCGACGATCAACCCGCAAACGCTCGCGGCGCAGGGCGTATCGGCGCCCGCGAACGTACAGACGGTGGAGGGCTCGCGCAACGTCGCCGCGGCGTTCTACCAGATCGACATCCCAATTCTGCGCAACCTGACGTTCACGCAGGCGGGTCGCTACGATCATTACAGCGACTTCGGCGGCGCGTTCTCGCCGAGCTTCGCGCTGCGCTTCCAACCGGTGCAGATGCTCACGGCGTATGCATCGTACAGCCGCGGTTTCCGTGCTCCGACGCTCGTCGAAAACTCGCAGGCCGTCTATCTGGCTCACCAGAACCTGGTCGATCCGAATGACCCGAGCGGCGTACCGACGAAGCACTTCACGACCGAGCGGGTCGCGGGCAATCCCAACCTTCAGCCCGAGCACACCAAGAACTACAACATCGGCTTCCAGCTCTCGCCCGACTCGACGACCGATATCGGCGCGGCGTTCTACAAGGTCCGCATCGACGGCGTGATCGGCACCGACGATCCGAACGCGGTGCTCGTCGCCAACGATCCCTCCCGCGTCGTGCGCAATCCGGACGGCTCGGTGCGCTACCTCGTGCAGCAGTTCGTGAACCTCGGTGCGCTCGACACCGATGGGTTCGATTTCAACTTCCGCAAGGCGCTGCGCACCAAGTACGGCACGTTCACGCTCGCGGGCGACTGGGCTTATGTCTGGCACTTCAAGCTGCACAGCCCCGGTGCCGCCACGCAGGACTTCGCCGGCAACAACCTCGCGCTGCTGCAGCCTTTCGGCGCGAGCAACCCGCGCTGGAAGGGCAATACGAGCCTGAGCTGGGATTACCGGCAACTGACCACCACGCTGACGTGGCAATACACGGGGCCCTATACGAACGCCGTGGCCGCGGAATTCGGCGACGGCGGCACGGGCTCGGTGGCGTCGTACAGCCAGTTCAACCTGATGTTCAACTATCGCGGCTTCAAGCATTGGACGATCTACGGCGGCGTCACGAACCTCTTCGACAAGAAGCCGCCGTTCGACGTCGAGTGGCAAGCCGTGCCCGACATCACCGGCTACGACCAGTCGCTCTACACGGACCTCGGCCGCTTCTTCCAGATCGGGGCGACTTACCGGTTCTGAGGGCGGGAGCAGCCGCGAAACGGCAACCGGTCCCGGTGCGCGGCCCGCGCCGGGACGATGAAGGATGAGTATGAAAGTGGAAGGACAACTCTCAGCGGTTACCCCGGCGCCGGCTCAGCCGCCGCGCATTGCCCGGTTCGGACAAACGCAGGCGAGCCCGGCGCGACGCTTCGGCGGCATCGCTGCCGTGATCGCGCTGCACGTAGTGCTCGTCTGGGCGCTCGTCAACGGGCTCGCAAACAAGGTGGTGCACGTGATCCAACGGCCGATCGAAACGAAGATCATCGAGCCCGTCAAGCCGCCGCCTCCGCCGCCGCTGCCGGTCGTGCAATTGCCGCCGCCGAAATTCGCGCCGCCTCCGCCGCCGTTCGTGCCGCCGCCTGAAGTCCCGGTGCAGGCGCCCCCGCAGCAGACGATCGTTCATCAGACCGTGCCGGCGCCGACTCCGCAGGTGGTGCCGCCCGCACCGCCAGCGCCTGCGCAGCCGGTCAAGCCCGCGCCGGTGCAAACGGCCATCTCCGTCGTCTGCCCGAATTCCGACCAGATCCGCGGCTCGATGGCTTATCCGAAGGACGCGCAGGAGAACGGGGAGACGGGCGACGTCGTCATCGAATTCACTGTCGATCCGCAGGGGCACATCGGCAATGAGCGCGTCGCGCAGTCGTCCGATCACGAGAGTCTCGACAGCGCGGCGTTCAAGGCGGTCAAGCGCTTCAACTGCATCGCGCAGGGGCAGGCCGTGCGCGTTCAGGTGCCGTTCTCGTTCAACCTGAACTGAGGATTCGGGCCACCCGCACCCACCGAATCGAATTTGAATTGATCCGAATTGAATTGAATTGAATTGAATTGGACTGGAGCAGAACATGAGCAAACGCATTCTTGCCGCTTTCGCCACGAGCATCCTCATCGGTGCGGCCGCTATCGGCACGAGCGCCGCGCCGCGCATCGCGCATGCGCAAGCGAGCGAAGCCGCCCCCGGCACGTCGTTGCAGGCCGCAGCCGCGCCGCAGCCCCCGGCCGCGCAGCCCCCTTCCGACGCGCCGCCGCCCGCAGCCGCCGAGACGATCACGAACCCCTACGGGCTCGGCGCGCTCTGGAAGAACGGCGATTTCGTCGCGCGCTTCGTGTTGCTGCTGCTCGTTGTGATGTCGATGGGTAGCTGGTACATCATGGTCACCAAGTTCGTCGAGCAATACCGCGCCAACCGCCGCGCGCGGCACGCCGACGACAACCTGTGGGCTGCCCCGTCGCTGGCCGAGGGCGTGAAGCAGCTCGACGAGGCCTCGCCGTTTCGCTTCATCGCGCAAACGGCGATCGAGGCTGGCGAGCATCACGACGAGGCGCTGCTCGAAGCCGTCGATCGCAACACCTGGATCGACGTCTCGATCGAGCGCGCGACCACGAGCGTGTCGAATCGCCTGCAAGACGGGCTCGCCTTCCTCGCAACCGTCGGCTCGACGTCGCCGTTCGTCGGCCTCTTTGGCACCGTCTGGGGGATTTATCACGCGCTGACGGCGATCGGCATCGCGGGGCAGGCGTCGATCGACAAGGTGGCCGGCCCGGTCGGCGAGGCGCTGATCATGACGGCGATCGGCCTGGCCGTCGCCGTGCCGGCCGTGCTTGGCTACAACTTCCTCGTTCGTCGCAACAAGTCGGTGATGGAGCGCGTCCGTGCCTTTGGCGCGCAATTGCACACGGTGCTGCTCGCGGGTGGCAAGCGCGCGGCGCGTACCGGCCTGAAGGCCGCCAACGCGGTCAACTGAGCGGGGTGACGCCATGGCAATGCGCGTTGGCGAAGCGGAAGGCGAAGACGAAGTCATGGCGGACATCAACACGACGCCGCTCGTCGACGTCATGCTGGTGCTGCTCATCATCTTTCTGATCACGATTCCCGTCGTGACCCACACGGTGCCGCTTCAGTTGCCGAAGGAAACGGTGCAGCCGCTGCAAACCACGCCAAAGAGCGTCGAGATCGCGATCAATCGCGATGGCGAGTTCTTCTGGAACGAAACGCATGTCGATGCGGCCGCGCTGCTCGCGCGTCTGAAGGCCGTCTCGGCCATGACGCCGCAACCCGATGTGCACGTACGCGGCGACGAAGGTACGCGCTACGAATTCATCGGGCGCGTGGTCACGGCGTGCGAGCGGGCCGGTATCGGCAAGGTTTCATTTATCACGCAGCCGCCGGCGCGCGGCGGCTAGGAGGCGGCGATGGGAATGAACGTATCTTCGCGTTCGGGCGGCGGCGAGCCTGAAGTGATGGCCGACATCAATACGACGCCGCTCATCGACGTGATGCTTGTATTGCTGATCATGCTCATCATCACGATCCCGATCCAGATGCATGCGGTGAAGATGAACCTGCCCGTCGGCAACCCGCCGCCGGCCGCGCCGCCCCAGGTCGTGCAGATCGATATCGACTTCGACGGCACGATCACCTGGAACGGCGCGCCCGTCACCGATCGCGGGGCACTCGAGACGAAGCTCGCGCAGGCGGCCGCACAGCCGGTGCAGCCCGAGATTCATCTCTTACCGAACAAGCTCGCGCCCTACAAGGTCGTTGCCGAGGTGCTCGCGGCCGCCGAGCGCGAAGGCGCGACGAAGATCGGCCTTGTCGGCAACGAGCAGTACATGCAATAGGGAAGGGGAATGCGAACGAACTCTCGACCTTTGGATCGGGCCGCGCTGGCAGCGGCGGTGACTGCGATGCTCAGCGTGATTGCGCTCGTCGCGATGTGGCCGGCTCACGCTCGTGCGGCGGACTCGCTGCGGCCCGAGCTCGCCAAGCCGCTCAATGCGGCCCAGGAGCTTTACCGCGCACGCAAATACAAGGACGCACTCGCGAAGATCGACGCGGCCGGCGCCGTGCCGAACAAGACGCCCTACGAGATCTCGGTGATCGAGCAGATGCGCGGCGCCGCCGCGATGGGGGCCGGCGACAATGCCACGGCCGCGCGCGCGTACGAATCGTTGCTGAGCGGCGGGCACCTCTCGGGGCAGGAGGAGGTGCGCATCGAGGCGGTCCTCGCCGGCATCGAGTTTCAGCAGCGCGATTATGCGCACGCCATCGCGACCGGGCAGCGTTATCTGAAGGCCGGCGGCAACGATCCGCAGATGCGGCTGCTGCTCGCGCAGGCTTACTATCAGTCCAACGACTTCGGCGGCGTGGTGAGGACTCTCAAGCCGGCCATCGACGGCATGCTGCGCGCGGGCCAGGCGCCCGATGAAGCGCAGCTCCAGTTGCTCGGCACGAGCGCGTTGCGCGCGAAGGACGATGCGGCTTACCGGAGCGCGCTCGAAGCGCTCGTTGCCTATCATCCGAAGCCCGCCTATTGGAACGATCTTTTCGCGGCCATCCGCGCGAAACCGGGCTACTCGCCGCGGCTCGATCTCGATCTTTACCGTCTGCGCCGCGCCACCGGCGCCCTGACGGACGCGGCCGACTATATGGAAATGACGCAGCTCGCGATCGTCGCGGGCACGCCTGCCGAAGCGAAGCAGGTGGTCGACCAGGGCTTTGCGGCGGGCGTGCTCGGCCACGGCGCGCAGGCCGAGCGCGAGAAACGGCTGCAGGCGCTCGCGGCCAGGCGCGCCGTGGCACCTGACGACGGCACGCAACCTGTCGCCGCCATCGACCAGGCATTCAATCGGGTATTCGCGGGCAAGGGGGCAGACGGCATCGCCGACATGCAGGCGGCGATCGCCAAAGGCGGGCTCGATCATGCCGACGAGGCTCAGTTGCATCTGGGCATCGCCTATTACCTCGCCGGGCACAAAGCGCGCGCGCAGCAAGCGTTCAAAACGGTGAGAGGCACGGACGGCTCCGCCGAACTGGCGCGGCTATGGTTGCTGGTTGCGTCGAAATGATCGCCCGCGCAACGTTTGGCGCCGCCGCAGCAGCCGCCGCCCGCGCAATCGCGATTCTCGCGATCGCGGTGCCGGCCGCTGCCGTAGGGTCCGCATCCGCTCGCGCGGCCGCCGCGATCGCGCAATTCGGCAGCCCGAAGTACGCGGCGGGTTTCACGCACTTCGACTACGCGCAGCCCGATGCGCCTGCGAATGGCGAACTCGTGTTCACCAACTATAACGAGCAGCAAAGCTACGATTCGATGAACCCGTTCGTCGTTCGCGGCCAGCCGGCGCCCGACGTACGCAACCTCATGTTCGACACGTTGATGCAGCGCAGTTGGGACGAACTGGCCAGCGAGTACGCGCTGATCGCCGACGACGTCGAAGTCGCCCCCGATGGTCGATCGGCGACGTTCCACATCAATCCGGCTGCGCGCTTTTCGAACGGCGACGCGATCACGGCCGCCGATGTGAAGTACTCGCTCGCGATGCTGAAAAGCCCCGAGGCCTCCCCGTTGTACGCCTCGCAATTCGCCGCGATCCGCGGTGCCGAGGTAATCGACCGTCTTACCGTGCGCTTCGATTTCGTCGATGCCTCGCGTGCGTCGGTGCTGATAGCCGGCGATCTGCCCGTGTTTTCGCCGAAATGGGGCATGCGGCCGGACGGTACGCGCGTGCCGTTCGATCGGATCGCGACGGAGCCGCCCATCGCGAGCGGCCCGTACCTCGTCGAGTCGCGCCCGAACGACAAGACGATCACGTATTACCGCAACCCCGCGTATTGGGCATCCGCGCTACCGTCGCGGCGCGGCATGTACCGCTTTCGCCGCATCGCGTTCAAGCTGTACCTCGATCACTACACGCAGCTCGAAGCGCTGAAGGCCGGAGATTCCGACGTGAACGTCGAGTACAGCTCCACGCAATGGGCACGCAAGTACGTGGGCCGGAACTTCGAGAACGGCATGCTGAAAAAGGCGATGTTTGCGGATGGCCCGCCCCAGATGCAGGGCTTCGTCATCAACACGCGCGAGCCGAAGTTCAAGGACAGGCGCGTGCGTGAAGCACTCGCGCTCGCGTTCGACTACGACTGGATGAACCGGATGATGTTTTATGGCCAGTATCGCCGGCTCGGCAGTTTCTGGCAGGACAGCCCATTCGGCGCCACGGGCGTGCCGAGCGCAAAGGAACTTGCGCTGCTCGCGCCCTATCGCGCGTCGCTGCCGCCCGCCGTTTTCGGGCCGATGGCGCGGCCGGCCAGCACGTTGCCGCCGGGCTCGCTGCGTGCCAACCTGCGCCGCGCGCGCGAGCTGCTCGCCGAGGCCGGCTGGCATTATCGCAACGGCGCGCTGCGCGATGCGAGCGGCACCCCGATGACGGTCGAGATCATCGATGACCAACCGGGCATGGACCGGGTCATCGTGCCGTACACGCAGGCGCTGCAAACCCTCGGCATCGACGCGCGTATGCGCGAGCTCGACAGCGCCCTCTACGAGAAGCGGCTCGACAACTTCGAGTTCGACATGACGACCTATATCTACCCGCCTGTAACGATTCCGGGCATCGAGCTCAAGCGCCGCTTCGCGAGTGCGGCAGCCTCGCAGCCCGGTTCCGAGAACTATCCGGGCGTCCGGTCGGCGGCTGTGGACGCGCTCGTGCATGCGGCCGTCTCGGCAACGACGCTCGACGATCTCGAGGCGGCCACGCGCGCACTCGATCGCGTGCTCGTGAACGAGTACTACCTCGTGCCTCAGTACTACATGCCGCATGCGCGCATCGCCTACAAGTCGGTGCTCGGTCACCCGCCGGTCGTGCCCGACAGCTATCAGTACGAAGACTGGGTGATCGACTACTGGTATCGCCGCCCCGCGGCGGCGGCAAACGTTGCGCCCGCGGTTGCGCTGGCGCAGGCGCGTACCCGCGAACGATGAGGACACCATGTTCGCTTACCTGTTGAGACGCCTCGTGCTGATGGTGCCGACATTGCTCGGCGTGGTGACGCTGAGCTTCGTCGTCACGCAGTTCGTGCCCGGCGGGCCCGTCGAGCAAATGGTGATGCAGTTGCGGCGCGGCGCCGCGCATGGCGAAAGCGGCGCGGGCGGTGGCTACCATGGCAGCCAGGGCGTCGACCCGCAGCAAATCGAGCAGATCAAGAAGCAGTTCGGCTTCGACAAGCCGCCGCTCACGCGCTACGGGCTGATGCTCGCAAGCTACGCGCGGTTCGATCTCGGCCAGTCGTACTTTCAGCACGACAGCGTTTGGCACGTGATCCGTGCGCGGCTGCCCGTATCGTTGTCGCTCGGGCTCTGGACCATCGTGCTCACGTACCTGTGCGCCGTGCCGCTCGGCATCGCGAAGGCGGTGCGCAACGGTTCGCGCTTCGATACGACGACGAGCGTGCTCGTGCTCGTCGGTTACGCGATTCCAGGCTTCGTGCTCGGCGTGCTGCTGCTCATGCTGTTCGGCGGCGGCACGTTCTGGGATGTATTCCCGATGCGCGGGCTCACGTCGGACGATTTCGATTCGCTCACGCCCGTCGGCAAGGCGCTCGACTACCTCTGGCACATGGCGCTGCCGGTCACGGCATCGGTGGTCGGCAATTTTGCCGTGGTGACGATTCTCACGAAGAACACGTTTCTCGAGGAGATCGGGCGCCAGTACGTGCTGACCGCACGCGCGAAAGGCGTGCCGCGGCGCCAGGTCCTTGGCCGCCACGTGCTGCGCAACGCGGCGATTCCGTTGCTCACGGGGCTGCCCGCCGCATTCATCGGCGCGTTCCTGAACGGCAACCTGCTGATCGAAACGCTTTTTTCCCTGAACGGCATGGGCCAGCTTTCGTACGATGCCGCGATCCGGCGCGACTATCCGGTCGTGCTCGGCTCGCTTTTTCTCTTCACGCTGATCGGCCTTCTCACGAAACTGATTGCTGACGTCTGCTATGTCCTCGTCGACCCCCGTATTCAATTCGACAGCCTCGATCGCTGAGCCCGCGGCGCGCGCCGCGTCACCGTCGCCGTGGCGACGCACCTGGCTGCGCTTCAAGCGTCAGCGGCTCGGCTATTGGAGCCTCGTCCTCTTCGCCGTGCTGTTCTTCGCGAGTCTGATGGGCGAGCTGATCGTCAACGACAAGCCGCTCGTCGTCCGCTATGCGGGGCATTACTACTTCCCGATCTTGAAGACGTATCCCGAGACGGTATTTGGCGGCGATTTCCCGGCGCGAACGAACTATCTCGACCCGTTCATTCGCTCGCGCCTGAGTACGGGCGGCAACTTCGCCGTCTATCCGCTCGACAGCCACTACTACGACACGATCGATTACTTCGCGTCGCGGCCGTTTCCCGCACCGCCTTCCTCGTCGTCCTGGCTCGGCACCGATCAGTTCGGCCGCGACGTGCTCGCGCGGCTGCTCTACGGCTTTCGCGTGTCGGTGCTGATGGCGCTGGCGCTGAGCGCATCGGGTGTTGTGCTCGGCGTGCTGACCGGTGCCGTGCAGGGCTTCTACGGTGGCCGTACCGATCTCGTCGGACAACGTCTCATCGAAATCTGGAGTTCGATGCCCGACCTCTATCTGCTCATCATTTTCGCGTCGATCTTCGAGCCCACGCTCTGGCTCTTGTTCGTGCTGTTGTCGATGTTCGGCTGGCTCTCGCTTTCCGACTACGTGCGCGCCGAATTCCTGCGCAACCGGTCGCTCGATTACGTGAGGGCGGCGCGTACGATGGGCCTCTCGAACTGGCAGATCATCTGGCGCCACGTGTTGCCCAACAGCCTCACGCCCGTTATAACGTTCCTGCCGTTTCGCATGAGCGCCGCGATTCTCGCGCTGACGAGCCTCGACTTCCTGGGCCTCGGCGTCGCGCCGCCCACGCCGAGCCTTGGCGAACTGCTGCAGGAGGGCAAGAACAATCTCGATGCGTGGTGGATTTCGGTATCGGCGTTTGCCGCGCTCGTGCTCACTTTACTGTTGCTGACGTTCATGGGCGATGCGCTTCGCAATGCGCTCGATACCCGCCGCGGCGGCTCGGCATTCCGAGGCGAAAAATGACAATGCGCGCTCCACTGCTGTCGATCGAGGGCCTGACGATCAGCTTCGGCGAGAAGCGTTGCGTGCATGGACTCGATCTGGCTATCGGGCGCGGCGAGCGCGTCGCGCTCGTCGGCGAATCCGGCTCCGGCAAAAGCCTGACGGCATTGTCGATTCTGAGGCTCCTCGACGACGCGACCCTCGACGGGCGCATCGTATTCGACGGGGAAGATCTGCTGAGCAAGAGCGAACGGCAGATGCGCGGCATACGCGGCGGCGACATCGCGATGGTTTTTCAGGAGCCGATGACAGCGCTCAATCCGCTTTTCACGATCGGCCGGCAGATCGCCGAAAGCCTGCGCCTGCACGAAGGCTTGGCGCCCAACGCCGCCCGTGCACGGGCGATCGAGCTGCTGCATCGCACGGGCATTCCCGAGCCGCAGCGGCGCGTCGATTGTTTCGCGCATCAGCTTTCCGGTGGCCAGCGTCAGCGCGCGATGATCGCCATGGCGCTGGCGTGCGGCCCGCGCCTGCTGCTGGCGGACGAACCGACGACGGCGCTCGACGTCACGGTGCGTCAGCAGATCGTCGACCTGCTGCTCGAGCTGCAAGAGGAGGCGGCACACGATCGCGGCATGGCCGTGCTGATGATCACGCACGATCTGCATCTCGTGCAGCGCTTCGCACAGCGCGTGGCGGTGATGGAGAAGGGGGCGCTCGTGGAGACGAGCGAGACCGCAGCGCTCTTCGCTCATCCGCATCACCCATACACGCAGCGCCTGCTCGACAGCGAGCCGGCGCGCGATATCGCGCCGGTCGCGGATACGGCCGCTCGCGTGCTCGATGTGCAGGCGCTTGCCGTCGACTATCGGACGCGTGCGAAAGGGCTGCGGGGTCTCTTCGGGGCCGGGCGCTTTCGCGCTGTCGACGGTGTCGATTTATTCCTGCGACGCGGGGAGACGCTCGGCATCGTCGGCGAATCGGGCTCGGGCAAATCGAGTCTCGCGGCTACGGTGCTCGGTCTGCAGCGCGCGGCCGAGGGCGATGTGAAGGTACGCGGACGCTCGCTGGACCGGTACCGGGCGTCACCCGGCGAATGGCGCAGGCTGTGCGCCGCCATGCAGGTCGTGTTTCAGGATCCGTTCGGCTCGCTCTCGCCGCGCATGACCATCGAGCAGATCGTCGGTGAAGGCCTGCGCGTGCATCGTCCGAAACTCGACGAGCCGGCACGCCGTGCGCGCGTGAGTGCGTTGCTCGCCGAGGTGGGCCTCGGCGACGATGCCCTGCCGCGCTACCCGCACGAGTTCTCGGGCGGGCAGCGTCAGCGCATCGCGATTGCGCGCGCGCTCGCCGTCGAGCCCGAGCTTCTCGTGCTCGACGAGCCGACGAGCGCGCTCGACGTCTCGGTTCAGCGTCAGGTCCTGAGCCTGCTTGCGAGCCTGCAAAAGAAGTTCGGCCTCAGCTATCTGCTGATCACGCACGATCTCGCCGTCATTCGGGCGATGGCGCACCGCGTCGTCGTGATGAAGTCGGGGCGCATCGTGGAGGCGCGCGAAACGCTCGAGCTGTTCGATGCACCCGCGCACGCTTACACACGCTCGCTGCTGTCGGCCTCGCTGTCGGCCTCGCTGCCGGCACCGCCGCGCGCGGCAACCTCGTCGCTGCGGATCGTGCCCGTTTGATCCGCCGCGCCGGGATTTTTTTCAACCGCCCATACCGACGGACTCATCGATGTCGCAAACGAAATCATTCGTCACGGTCTTTCTGATCGAAATGTGGGAGCGCTTCGGCTTTTACGGCATGGCCGCGCTGCTCGTGCTCTTCATGGTCGAGCGCGCGGGCTTCACCGATGCCGAGGCGAATCTCGTCTGGGGCGCGTTCACGGCGCTGGTCTATGCGGCGCCCTCGATCGGCGGCTGGCTCGGCGACAAACTGATCGGCACGCGCCGCACGATGCTGCTCGGCGCGTTCGTGCTCGTCATCGGCTACTTCATGCTCGCGGTGCCCGACGACGATCTTTCTTTCCTGTATGCCTCGCTCGGCGTGATCGTGGTGGGCAACGGCCTTTTCAAGGCCAACTCGGCCAGCCTCGTGCGCCGCATCTACGAAGGCGACGATGCGCGCATCGACAGTGCGTTCACGCTCTACTACATGGCCGTCAACATCGGCTCGACGGTGTCGATGCTGGCAACGCCATGGATCAAGGACCGCTGGGGCTGGCATGCCGCGTTCGCCGTATGCGGCGCGGGCATGGCGCTGGGCGTGGCCAATTTTCTCGTCCGGTACCGCTCGCTCGCCCACGTCGGCTCGACATCCGATGCCGGACCGATCGTCTGGCGGCGTATCGGCGCCGTGGCAGCGGGGGGCGCGGCATGCGCGGCCGCATCCACCTTCGTGCTCGCACACGAGCAACTGGCCGTGGCCTGCGTCTATGCGGCCGCGTTCGCGGTGCTCGCCATCTTCGCCTACATGTTCGTCAAGTGCGAGCGGGGGGAGCGCGCCGGGCTGATCGCCGCTTTCGTGCTCGTATTGCAGACCATCCTGTTCTTCGTCTTTTACCAGCAGATGTCGACTTCGCTGACGCTCTTCGCGCTGCGCAACGTCGATCTTTCCTTCTCGCTGGCCGGCTTCCGGCTCTTCGACTGGAGCGCTGCGCAATTCCAGGCGCTCAATCCGATCTGGATCATGGTGCTGAGCCCGCTGCTCGCGTTCGCTTATACGCATCGGGCCAGACGGTCGGCCGATTTGAGCGTGGCGGCGAAATTCGCGGTCGGCTTCGTGGCCGTGGCGGCGGGCTATTTCATCTACGCGCTTGGTGGGCGATATGCCACCGACGGCCGCGTCTCTTCCTGGTTCATGGTGTGGGGCTACGGGCTCAATGCGCTGGGCGAACTGCTCGTGAGCGGCCTGGGGCTCGCGATGATCGCCCGCTATACGCCTGCGCGCATGAGCGGGTTCATGATGGGCGCCTACTTCGTGGCAACGGGCGTTTCGCAGTACCTCGGCAGCGTCGTTGCCAACTTTGCGCGGTTGCCCGCGGCGGGTGTGCCCGCCGCACAGTCCCTGCCCGTCTATGTGAAGCTCTTCACGGAGCTCGGGTGGCTCGCGACCGCCGGCGCCGCGGCAACGATCGCCTTGCTGCCGTTCATGCGCCGGCTGGCCGACCGGCATCGCCAGGCGGTGAGCGCCACGCCGCAAGCATCGATGTTTGCGGCGACCGGCGAATGACGGGGAGTGACCGGGGTGGCTGGGGTGACGGCGAGTGCGTCGGCGGGCCCGGTGTGATGCCGGGAACGCGCTGCGTTTCGCGTGAGCGGCAACGAGCTCAGAAGAGCCGCGGCGAGCCGACCCATACGAGCGTCGTTTCGATTTTTCCCGTATTTGCCCAGCTGTGCGGCACCGTCGATTCGTAGTGCGCGCTGTCGCCTGCGTAAAGCTGGAACGTTTTTCCTTCGAGCGTAATCGAGAGCTCGCCTTCGATCAGGTAGACGAACTCCTCTCCGGCATGGGTGGTGACTTCCGACGCGCGCGTTTGGCCGGCGGGCAATTTCACGAGCAGGCTCTCGAGCTGGCCTCCGACCGACGAACTCGTGAGCCGCGCGAACAGATTCGACGAGCCGGCGAAGCTGAAGAAGCTCAGATTGTTCGCCCGCCGGACAGTGCGCTCCTCGCTGGGCGTCTCGACGAAATATTGCAGCGGCACGCCGAGCGCGTGCGCGATTCCCGCGAGCGATGTCAGCGAGGGCGTGGCGAGATCGCGCTCCACCTGCGATAGAAATGGCTTGGAGATGCCGGCTGCGGAGGCGGTTTCATCGAGCGTGCGCTTGAGCCGGTGCCGCAAGGATCGAATCTTTCCCCCGAGATTGGGCGCCTGCCGCGCGCTTTCGACGTTCGAAACCATGATGGAATTATTGGAATGAAGCTTTCGCGGTTGCGCCCGTTTGCCCCACAGGGCTTCGCGCGATCGACGCCCGCGACGAGATGGATAAGGGCGATATGTTGCCAGACATGGGGCTTGGAGCGCAAAAAATGCTGGATGCGCCTGCCACGGCGGCTGTTTTTCTGTCTTTCTGCCTTTCTGTTTTCCGGGGTTGCGTTTGCCCGCGAAGCGACCGGTGGCCCGGGGTATGCGTCACTCCAGGGACGCCGGCGTCTCGGCTGCGGGCGGCAACACGGAATCGAGCGCGAGCATGCCTGCCGCGAGCGCCCGCTTTTGGCGCGGGCTCAACTGCTTGACTCGATATTCGGCGCGCAATGCGCTGCCACGATCGGCCAGCTCGAACGTGGCGAGCACGGCGACGGGCTTTCTCGCACGCGTGTAACGCGCGCCTGTGCCGTTGCAATGCTGCGCGAAGCGCGCGGCGACATCCTTCGCGATACCTGTGTAGACGCTGCCGTCCTCGCATTCGATCAGATAGAGAAACCAGGTCATGACGATGCGCTCAACATTTCCTGAACGGGTCGTGTTCGCGCAATTCGTCGACATGCGCGTGGATGGCGTTCGACTCGCTTTCGAGGAACCGGGCGAGCGCATCGGAGAACGCGGGATGCGCGAGCCAATGCGCCGAATGCGTGACGGTCGGCAAAAAGCCGCGGGCAAGTTTGTGCTCGCCCTGCGCGCCGCCCTCGAACGTGCCGAGCTTTTCGTCGATGCAGAACTCGAGCGGCTGGTAATAGGCCGTTTCGAAATGGAGGCAGGGCACATGCTCGAGCGCACCCCAGTATCGCCCGTAGAGCGTACCGCCGGTTTGCGTGTCGCGTTGATAAACCACGAGGGCGCTGGCGATCGGTTTGCCTTCCCGCTCGGCGACGATGAGCAGCAGGTTTTCGGGCATCGTTTCGCCGATCGTCCGAAAGAACTCCAGATTCAGATACGGAGACGAGAAGTGCTCGCGATAGGTCTGACGATAGCAGCGTACAAAAAAGCGCCAGTCCTCGTGTGTGGCGACTTCGCCGCGCACGCGCCGGAACGTGATGCCGGCTTCTTGCACCTTGCGGCGCTCCGCGCGGATGTTCTTGCGTTTTTTCTGCTCGAGCGTCGAGAGGAAATCGTCGAAGTCGCGGTAGCCGGCATTGATCCAGTGAAACTGAATGCCTTCGCGCCGCATCATTCCGAACGAGGCCAGCAGATCGGCTTCGGCGTCGGTTTCGAACAGCACGTGCAGCGACGAGACGCCCGATTGCTCGGCGAGCGCGACGATCGAAGCGGCGAGCTGGCGCCGGGCATCGTCGTCGACGGCGATGAGCCGGCTGCCTTGCACGGGCGTGAACGGTACCGCGCAGACGAGCTTCGGGTAGTACTCGAGACCGTTGCGCTGATAGGCATCGGCCCAGGCCCAATCGAACACGTATTCGCCGTAGGAATGCTGCTTCAGGTAGATCGGTGCGACGGCTGCGAGCGCACCGCTTTGCGGGTGGGTGAGCGTGACGAAGCGCGGCGCCCAGCCCGTGCGGGCGGCCGCGCACTCCGTCGCCGTCAGCGCACTGATGAACTCGTGCCGCAAGAACGGCGTGGGCTGAGGCTGCCGGGCGACGAGGGCATTCCACTCCTGCGCGTCGGCTTCGAGCGGAGAGGTGAGAATGCCCATGCGATAATCGATGCGTTCCTGTTTCAACTGCCTGACCGTATGTGCGGCACGGGGTGTCACGCCGCGCTCGAATCGATGCGCGGCCTCGTGCGGTTGTTCGTGGTATCCGGGCCTGCGGGGCAACGTGAGCCGGCCGGCCGCTGCTATCGAGCCGGCGTCGGCTTGCCGCTGCCCGATTGCGCATGGCCGCCGCGGCACGGTGCCCGGGAGCGGTCATGGTAATGCAAACAGGCCGATCGGGCGTTCGTCGCGCGGCGGCCGCGAGCAGCGTACGGGGTCTGCCCGAGCCGGTCGGCGCGCAGTCGAGGCGTTCGCTTCCCCCCGGCGTAGAATCGTCCCGTTCATTCGAATCATCTTCACGAGGCTAGCTATGAAACGCGTTACCGCCATCATCAAACCATTCAAGCTCGACGAAGTGCGCGAAGCACTGGCCGAGGTCGGGCTCACGGGCTTGACCGTGACGGAGGTCAAGGGCTTCGGGCGGCAAAAAGGGCACACCGAGCTCTATCGCGGTGCCGAGTACGTCGTCGATTTCCTGCCGAAGGTGAAGATCGAGGTCGTGGTTCCCGACCGGCAATGCGACCAGGTCATCGATGCGATCGTCGGCGCGGCCCGCACGGGAAAGATCGGCGACGGCAAGATCTTTGTCACCGACGTCGCGCGTGTGATCCGCATCCGCACCGGTGAGGAGGACGAAGCGGCGATTTGAATCTGCGGATACCGGGCCGGCGATCCGGCGATCCGGCGATCCGACGCATCGCCGATTGCCGGTTTCGCTTTTTGCCGCCCGTTTGCCGCCCGTTTGCCGCCGTCCGCGGACGATGGCGAGCGACGTCCCTGACGGGCGGCCCGGCGCCGATCGAATCGGCGTGACACGCTGAGCGGACGGCCAAAAAAAAGGTGCGACGCCCTTTCGGACACCGCACCGATACGCGCCTCTCGCAGCAGCGTGAAACTGGTGATAAAGCTGTTGTTGTGCTACGCCGTTCGATTAGAACGTGTGTTGAATGCCGGCGTAGACGCCCGTCTGGCTGTGGCCGGGCAGCGGGTTCTCGTTGTACGTACCGCTGGCCGTGCCACCGACGCCGAAGCTGTTGGCGTCGAGGCCGAAGTTCGCCGACTTGCTGTTGCGAACCGTAGCGACCTGGATGTCGAGCAACGTGCGCTTGGACAGATTGTACGTGCCGCCGACAGTGAAGATCGTCGCATTGCCGAAGCCGTTGTTCGCGTTCACGTGGTAGACGGCCGCGATGGCAGCGGCGGCCGGCGTGGCCTGCCACGTGACGCCACCCCATTCGTGATCGAGCGAGGTCGGCGCAGCAGCGCCAGCGCGGTAGCCCGACGTGCGGACGGCCTGGTACGCGCCCTGGATCTTGAACTGGCCCAGGAACACGTTCACGGCGGCCGTGTACTCGCGCGAGAACGAGAATGCGCCGTCGGAACCGTTCAGGAGACCGTTCGTCGAGTTGCGGATTTCGTCATAGATGCCGCGCACTTGGAAGAGCGAGCTCGTATAGGTCAGTTGCAGGCCGCCTTCACGCCCTTGCGACGTGGTGCCGTTACCGTTCCAGTTCGTCGCGTTCGAGAGTGCGTATTGGCCGTAGACGTCGAAGCCCGCGAATTTCGGCGACTGATACGCGACGTTGTTGCTCGACTGCGGCCAGTTGCGGCCGCGCACCAGCGAAGCCGACGACCAGTTCGATTGGCCGAACGGATCGAAGTCCCACACGCCGTTCGCGATGAACAGCATCCGGCCCATCGTGAACGTACCGTAGTTTGCGTTGGAGAAGCCGACGGTCGCCCAGCGATTGAAGAGCCCGCCATTGCCCGGGCCCGCGCCCGTCATCGTATTGAAGCTGCCTTCCAACTGGAATACAGCCTTCGTGCCGCCGCCCAGATCTTCCGAGCCCTTCAAGCCCCAGAGGCTCGTGCCCCAGTCACCGCTCTCCGCGCGCCAACGCGAGGTCGAGCCAGTATAGCTATTGTTGGGCAGGCCGCTGATGTACTCGAGACCTGCATCCAGGCGCCCGTACAGCGTTACGCTGCTTTGTGCATGAGCGATCACGCCTGCAGACATCAGCGCCGCGGCGAGCAATGCTTTCTTCATCTTCTCCTCCATACCCTGTCAAAAGTGAGGCCACTACTGCGAATAGCGCCCGGGCGTGTTTGTCGTCCGGGCGGGAATCCGTACCAGGGGAGATCATCGCGGCGCCGGCGCCGGGCCCGCGTGCATCCTTCGTTCCGCCCGCTGTAGGTAGCGGGGCGGTGTCTCCTCTTTGAAGTAAAACTACATTTGCAGCACTGCGTTTTGCTACTTTGGTTACTAATTTAGCAAAAATACACATTCGTGGCCAAAGAAATCGTAGTCTCGCTAGCCGATGTCGCCAAATTGCCATAACGATCGCGGCAAATCGGGATGCCGCGGCGCTCGCTACGGGGCCAAACCCTTGTCGTATAAGGCCAGGACCATCGGCCGCGGGTCGAGTCAAGGAATGTCGCTATTGACTGTGCAAATTGACGGCGCTAGCGCGGCGGGTGCGCGCGGCGTGCGGGCCCGAGCCGGAGGGTCGGGCGAGGCGACATAAAGAAAAAGGCGCCCGAGAGCGCCTTCCGACAAGGGGTTCGGCTGATCAGGCCGTTCTGGCTGGTGCCTACTTGAGGCTGCCGGAGAGAAACTGCTTGAGGCGTTCGCTTTTCGTGCCGCCAAAAACCTCGTCTGGCGGGCCTTGTTCTTCGATGCGCCCCTGATGCAGGAATACCACGTGATTGGAGACGTTGCGCGCGAACCCCATCTCGTGCGTGACGACGATCATCGTGCGGCCTTCCTCGGCGAGCTTTTGCATGACTTTCAGTACTTCGCCCACGAGTTCGGGGTCGAGCGCCGAGGTCGGTTCGTCGAAAAGCATCACGTCGGGGTGCATCGCCAGCGCCCGCGCGATGGCCACGCGCTGCTGCTGCCCGCCCGACAAGTGCGACGGATACTGCTTCTCGAGCCGCGGCGCGAGGCCGACCTTCTCGAGATAGATGCGCGCACGCTCCTCGGCCTCGCGCCGCGACAGCCCCAGCACTTGTACGGGCGCTTCCATCACGTTCTCGAGCACCGTCATGTGGGCCCAGAGGTTGAAGTGCTGAAACACCATCGCCAGCTTCGTGCGCATGCGCTGCAACTGCTTCGCGTCGGCCGCGCGTAGTGCGCCGAGCTTGTCGGTCTTGGTGCGTACCTCTTCGCCGTCGACGAAAATCCGCCCCGCGCTCGGCTGCTCGAGGAAGTTGATGCAACGCAACAGCGTGCTCTTGCCCGATCCGGACGAGCCGATGATGCTGATGACGTCGCCCGCGTTGGCCTTGAGCGAAACGCCCTTGAGAACTTCGTGGTCCCCGTAGTATTTGTGTAGTTCGTCGACGAAAAGCTTGTGCATCGAAAGAGGCCCCGGTTACTTGCCTTGTGGCCGCAGATACGCGAGCCAGTGTTGCTCGGCGCGGCGAAACAGTCCGACGAGCGCGAAGGAAACGATGAGATAGAGCAGTGCCGCAATGCCGAATGCCTGGAACGACATGTAGGTGGCGGAATTGACGTCGCGCGCGATTTTCAGGATATCGGGCACGGTCGCCGTAAAGGCGACCGTCGTCGCGTGCAGCATCAGGATCACTTCGTTGCTATAGAGCGGCAGCGCGCGGCGCAGCGCCGAGGGCAGCACGATGCGGCGATAGACGGCGAAGCGCGACATGCCGTAGGCCCGTGCCGCCTCGATCTCGCCGTAGGCCGTGGCCTTGATCGCTCCGGCGAAGATCTCCGTCGTGTAGGCGCAGGTGTTCAGCGTGAAGGCGAGCAGCGTGCAGTTCATGCCGTTGCGGAAAAATTCGTCGAGCGGGGCGTGCGCGTGCACGACCTGGAGGCTGTAGATGCCCGAGTAGCAGAGCAGCAACTGTACGTAGAGCGGGGTGCCGCGGAAGATGTAGGTGTAGAGCCAGACGGAGCCGGAGACGAACCGGTTCGTCGACACTCGGGCCACCGCGAGCGGCACCGACAGGCAAAAGCCGATGCCGATCGACACAACGAGCAGCCACAGCGTGATGGCGAGCCCCGTGAAGCGGTATCCGTCGGTGAACAGATAGTTGCGCCAGTATTCTTGAATCAGCTCGATCATCGCTTATAGCTCAGCCTTGCGCACGCCGATCGAATAGCGCTTCTCGAGCCACAGCAGCACGAGGTTCGAGATCGTCGTGATCGCCAGATAGATCGCTCCCGCGATCAGGATGAAGAAGAAAAACCGCAGCGTGCCCTTGCCCGCGTCCTGCGCGGCCTTCACGACGTCGGCGAGCCCGATGATCGACACGAGCGCCGTGGCTTTGACCATCACCTGCCAGTTGTTGCCGATCCCGGGCAGCGCGAAGCGCATCATCTGCGGGAACATGATGCGCGAGAACGTCTGCCAACCGGTCATGCCGAACGCCGCACCGGCCTCGAGCTGTCCGCGCGGCACGGACAGAAACGCGCCGCGGAACGTTTCGGTGAAATAGGCGCCATAGATGAAGCCGAGCACGATGACGCCGGCAACGAATGGGTCGATGTCGATCTGGTCCCAGCCGAGCAGGTCCGTCAGGTTGTTCAGCCAGATCTGGATGCTGTAGAAGAGCAGCAGCATCAGCACGAGGTCCGGCACGCCGCGGACCAGCGTCGTGTAAGTGGCGCCGATGCCGTATACGGCCCGGTTCTTCGAGAGCTTCGCGGCCGCCCCGACAAGCCCGATCACGAACGCGAGCGCGAGGGACAGCACCGCGAGCCTGACCGTCTGCCAGGTGCCGGCGAGTAACAGCGGGCCATAGCCTTCAAGAAACATAGTGGAGGTGCAATCCTTGGCGGCGCGCAAACGGGAGCGCGACGCGAAATTCTAGGTGGCCAAAAATGGCATGCCGACGCAAAAAGGGCCGGCATCCCGGCGCGTGGCCGGCACGCACGCGCGATGCGCGGGCGAAAAGCGCGGTATTTTACCCGAAGCGCGGGGGCGCGCCACTCAGGGGAACCCGATGCGCGCGAGGCCCGCCCCTGTGCACGCTCCGGCAGAAACACGCACCGGCAAAAAAAAGCCGCGCGCCCCTTTGCGAGGCGCGCGGCTTGGTGAGGCCGGGGGGCGTCGCTTACTGCGCGCCGCCGCCGTTTCGTTTTTCCCAGCGCTCGCGCATCTTTTCGTGCCGCTGTTCCATTTTGGCCAGATGCTGCTTGAACTCGGTGCTCACCGTCGTCTTTTGCTGATCGTTGAGGCTGTCGTAGACGGCGAGCCAGGCCTTGGACGACTCGTCGCGCAGTTGCGCGTTTTGCTGCTCGATCTGCATATGCGAGGCATGCAGCGCGTCGAAATCGAGGATCGGCTGCTGCGCGGCCGCCTTGAACTGATCGCGCATCTTGTCGTGGTTGGCGCGCATCGCCTCATGGTCGCGCTTCATCGTTGCGAGCGCCGCCTGCCACTTCTGCTCCTGCTCGGGCGAGAGCTTGAGCTCGGCATGCAGCGCGTCGAGGCGCTTCATCATGAACGGGCCGCCGGGGCCGCCGGGGCCGCCCGGGTGCGGCATTCCCTGGCCGGCGGCGTACGCGGTGCCGAGCGTGACGGCCAGAGCGGCCGCGGCGGCGGCCAGATAGCGGGACGGCCTGAGAAAGGTCGGCTTCATCGAATACTCCTTTGAGGAAAAGTGCACTCGATCGGCACTGCGCCCAAGCGCGGTGGCGCCGATCGGTGAACCTAGGCTAGCCCCGCCGGGCCGATGCGATGTTACGCGGGCCGCGCCGCTCGTTACGCATCATTACGCTCGGCTTTCGCGGTAACGTTCCGTAACCCTTTCGCGCCGCACAGCCTCTCTCGTGGACGAGGCTCGCGCTAAACTGCTCGCCATGGCTACACAGATACTTGTCGTCGACGACGACGCCGAATTGCGGGACCTGCTGCGCGACTACCTCGTGCGGCAGGGTATCGAAGTTTCCGTCCTGCACGACGCGGCCACGCTCGAGCGCCGGATCGAGCGCGAGCGCCCCGATCTCATCGTGCTCGACCTGATGATGCCGGGCGTGGACGGGCTGACGGCTTTGCGCAAGCTGCGCGCGGCGGGCGACGATATCCCCGTCATCATGCTGACGGCGCGCGCCGACGACGTCGATCGCATCGTCGGCCTCGAGCTCGGCGCCGACGACTATCTCGGCAAACCGTTCAACCCGCGCGAGTTGCTCGCACGCGTGCAGGCGGTGCTGCGCCGGCGGCGGACCGTTCCGTCGGCCGCACCCGAGCAGCGCGAGCCGTTCGCGTTCGGCCGCTTCGTGCTCGACTTTCAGACGCGCACGCTCCAGATGGATGGCCGCCCCGTCACGTTGTCGGGCAGCGAGTTCGCGTTGCTGAAGATCCTGATCAACAATCCGATGCGTACGCTTACGCGCGAGCGGCTGCTCGAACTGCTGCACGGGCCGGAATACGACGGCACCGACCGCGGCATCGACGTGCAGGTGTGGCGCCTGCGGCGAATCCTCGAATCCGATCCGTCGACGCCGCGCTTCGTCCAGACGGTGCGCGGCCGCGGTTACGTGTTCGTGCCGAACGGCGAGCCCAATGCGCCGGCCGGTTGATTCGCTGTTCGGACGGCTGGCGCTGCTCGTCGTCGCCGTTCTGCTGATCTCGCACTTCGCCTGGTTCGTGCTGATCCGCGTCGAGCGGTCGCATTCGCAGGCGCGTTACGCCGTCGAGGAGGCGGCGTTTCTCATCGAAGCCGTGCGCGAGCACGTCGCCCGCGCGCCCGACCAGCCGCTGCCGTCGCGCGTGCGGATCGTCGCGCTCGGCAGCTCCGAGGTGCCCGCCGCGCAACGCGAGCAGCCGCCCGGGCTCGAGCGCTTTCTCGAGGATCTGCAGGAGCGCCTGCCGAAAGGCTCCGAGGCGCGCATCGGTCTGCCCGGCCGGCCGCCCACGCTCTGGATCCACGAGGCCGGCGATACCCACTGGATCGTCGTGCCGATGCTCGCGCTGCACCCGCCGCGGCCGCTCGACAAAATGGTCGTCTGGCTGGCCACGATTTTCTCGGCGGCGGTCATGTGCGCGCTTTTCGTCGCATGGCGGCTGCAGCAGCCGCTTACGGCGCTGGCACAGGCCGTCGCGCGCTTCGGGCGCGGCCAGCCCGTGCCGCCGCTGCGCGAGCGCGGCCCACGCGAGCTGCGCTCGCTCACGCATGGTTTCAACCAGATGGTGCGCGAGGTGTCGCGCGCCGAGAACGATCGCGCCGTGATGCTGGCCGGCATCGCGCACGATCTGCGCACGCCGCTTGCACGCATGCGTCTGCGCGCCGAGATGATGGACGATATGAAGCTGCGCGACGGCGTGGTGCGCGACGTCGACTCGATGACGCACATCGTCGATCAGTTTCTGGCGTTCGCCCACGATGGCACCGACAGTAGCGAGCCGATCGAGGTGGATGCGCGCTGCGAGCGGATCGCACGCAGCTACCGCGCGGTTGCGCCGGGTGCGCCCGCGGTGCAGACACGGCTCGCGGCCGGCGCCGGCTTTCGGCTGCCCACGGCGAGCCTCGAGCGGATTCTTTCGAATCTACTCGATAACGCGCATGCCTATGGGGCTCCGCCCGTCGTGATTCGCACCGAGCGCGTGGCCGATGGCTGGGTGCTCGCCATCAGCGATCACGGCCACGGCATCGCGCCGCAGGACCTCGTCGACGCGAGCCGTCCGTTCGTGCGCCTCGATCCCGCGCGCGGAGGCAACGGGCACAGCGGCCTCGGGCTGGCCATCGTCGAGCGGCTCGTGCGGCGGCTCGGCGGCGAGTGGGAAATCGGCAATGGGCCGGCGGGCGGCCTCGAGATTGTCATGACCTTTCCGCGCGAGCGCGCGGCCGCCTGATATCGCTTCAGCGGCCGTTCATGGCCTGCCGAGGGCCGCTTGGCGGCCGTCTTGTTTCCTGGGAGCAGGCTGTGCCGGCCGGCGAGCGCGCGATTGGGGCTCGCCGGCCGTGCGCTCATTCGGCGAACAGTGCGTCGAGCGCGGCGGCGGCTTCGCTGTCCACCGTGTTGTATATGACGCTGTCGGCACTGAAGATGTAATGCGTCGTGTACTTCCCGAGCCGGGCAACGATGTCTTCCTGCACCGTTTCCGGGGCCGCATCGAGCTTCAGGTACCACGCTGTCGACGACAACCGGCTCTGAAATGCGCCGTACTCGGCCATCAATTGATCGAACGCTTGTGCGTCCTGGTCGCGGCAGACGATGACCAGATTGCCCTTCATGCGAACCTCCAGGTGGATCGGCGTGGATCGGCGGCGGTGTCTTGCCGTGGAAGGTCGATGATACCTGCTTGTGCGCATCGCGCGCGCCGGTCCGCCCATCCGGCGGACGGCCGTCCGGCCGACTCCTGCCTGCGGCTGACGTCGGGCGGCAAGGCCTGCGCGGGCGGGCGGGGCGCCCGGGGAGTCAGAGCGCCGCGGGCAGCTTCGCGAGCGGCGCGCGGGTGTCGCTCGTAGCCTGCAGCGCCTTCGTGCAGTCGCGTCCGTCGGACTTCGCTGCATAAAGGGCGTCGTCCGCCCGGCTGAGCAGGCGCTCGATCGTGTCGCCCGCGGCGAGTTCGGTGATGCCGATGCTCGCGCTCAGCGCCGCGCCGTCGGGCACGCCCGGGGCGCGGCGCGAACGGAACGCGTCGCGCGCACGGTTGGCCGCGCGCAGCCCGTCGACCAGCGTCACGCCCGGCAGCACAATCGCGAACTCCTCGCCTCCCAGTCTGCCGACCGCATCGTCGCTGCGCAGCTCCAGCCGGCAGCATGCGACGAAGTGCTGGAGCGCGTGATCGCCCACCGTATGGCCGAAGCGGTCGTTGATTTGCTTGAAGAAGTCGAGGTCGGCAATGGCGAGGCAAAGCGGCATGCCCCGCGCGCGGGCCGCGGCCATCTCGCGCTCCAGCTGGGCGAGGAAATAGCGCCGCGAGAGCGCGCCCGTCAGCGCGTCTTCGCGCGCCTCGGCCGCCAGGCGCTCGTTGATCTCCTGCAATTGGCCGGCGAGCCGCTTCGCGTCGCGATGGTGGCGCTTCACGCGCCGGTACGAAAGCGCGATCACGAAACCGAGCACGACGGTGCTGCCGAGGATGACCGCCACCGATGTCCTCACGCGCCGGTGATTGCCGATGATGTGCGGCCAAAGCACGAACGGGTCGACGAGGTGCGCCGAGAAGCCCGAATTGAGGCCGCCGCGCTGGATATACACCGCGGCCACGTGCGAGCCCGGCAGCTCGGTCAACTGGCTGGCCAGCTCGGCCGGCACCCAGGGCGCCTCGTGCGCGACACGGGCCGCGAGCGGCACGAGCTCGAGCTCGGGAAAGACGTCGCGACGGTAATCGTCTATCCGCTCGGCGGGATTCATCCGCACGACCTGCGCATCGGGCATCCGATAGCCCTCCAGCGCGCTGTCGTGCGCCATCACGATCACGCCATTCTCGTCGGTGACGAACGCTCCGGGTGCGGCGACCCAGTGCCGCAGGCGCCGCAGGCCGACTTTGGCGACCACGGCGCCGACGAGCAACCCGTCCTGGTAGACGGGCGTGGCGATATAGACGCCCGGTTCGAGGCTCTTGCGCCCGACCGCGTACATCGGCCCCGTGGAGCCGAGGAGCGCCTCCTTGACATAGTGCCGCGACGAAAGATCGAGCCCGACGAAGGAAACGGGCTCCAACGCGTTGCTCGCGGCGATCGCTATGCCATGCAGATCGACGATCCAGACGTTGTCGAGGCCGGCAAAGCCGCGAGCATCGCGCAGCAGCGTGCTCACCTCGGCGAGCTTGGTCACTGCGAGCAATTCGGTACGCCGCTCGGGTTCCCCGGCGGCGGCGTTCACGGCATAATTTCGCGATTGCGCGAGCGCGCGCCGGATAAGATGGGTTTCGGCCAGGGTTTCGGGAATCGCGCGCGCCATCGACAGATCGCTCGCAATCATCTGCGCCATGTTGTCGGCGACGGAAACCGAAAGCTGGCGCTGCGCGCGCAGGGCATCCTCGAGCTGATGCTTGGCTCCACCGTCGGCCAGCCAGCCGGCCAACAGCCAGCATGCGGCAAGCGCGGCCACGAAGCCTGCGGCCGCGAATGTCCGCTGCATTGTTGCTCTGTCCATCGACTCTGTGTTCCTTGCAGGCCGCTCGAACGCTGGCAGTGCGCCTCGCTGCGGCACCAGCCTGTCGGCCGGCTTACAACGCATTATCGGCAGCTGCGGCGCCGCCTGAATGCCGATCAGGGTTTCTTTCGATGGGCGTACGCAGGCAACGCGTGGTTGTGCCTGCAACACAGTCTGTAGTAGTGTCGTGCCGTCAAAAAGCAGGGAAGCTGGGCCGCCGGGCAGCCCGCCACCCGTGAAACCAACGATTTACCGCACCTTCGCCATGCTTTCACTTCATGTCTGGTCCCGTCCCGGTACTTCGCGCGAGCCATCCCGCGTGCGCTACGCGTCGTCGCGGCCAAGACGGGTGCCGGCGGCGAACCGGCTCGGGGAGAGGACCTGATGGACTTCGGCTTCAATCTGAACCGCACGGCCAACGCGTCGGCCTGGCGCCTTTTGCCGAACCGCTGGGACTTCGTCGCGTTTCCGCTCATCATCTGCGTCATCGCGATGGCGGCGATCGGCTTTCACGAGACGATGGCGCCTATCTCGACGCTCAAGACGCAGGTGATCTCGCTCGATCCGACCAACCTGCCGGAGTACGCGCTGCGCACGACGCTGCGCATGCTGGCGGCGCTCGTCGCCTCGTTCGCCTTCACGCTCGCGTACGGCACGCTGGCGGCCAAGAGCCGGCGCGCGGGCATGGTGCTGATCCCGATCCTCGACATCCTGCAGTCCGTACCGGTACTCGGATACATCTCGTTTACGGTCACGTTCTTCCTCGCGCTCTTTCCGCGGCGCGTGCTCGGCGCGGAGTTCGCGGCCATCTTCGCGATCTTCACGAGCCAGGCGTGGAACATGACGTTCAGCTTCTATCAGTCGCTGCGCACGGTGCCGCGCGATCTCGACGAGGTGTCCCGCGGCTTCCATCTGACCGCCTGGCAGCGCTTCTGGAAGCTCGAGGTGCCGTTCTCGATGCCGGGCCTGATCTGGAACATGATGATGTCCATGTCGGGCGGCTGGTTCTTCGTCGTCGCATCCGAGGCCATCACCGTCGGCAACAACACGATTACGCTGCCCGGCATCGGCGCCTATCTCGCCCAGGCGATTGCCGAGCGCGACCTCGCAGCCGTCGGCTGGGTCATTCTCACGATGACCGTCGTCATCCTCGCGTACGACCAGCTCATGTTCCGGCCGCTCGTGGCCTGGGCGGACAAGTTCCGAATGGAAACGACGAGTTCGGGCTCGGCCCCCGAATCGTGGCTGCTCGATCTCGTGCGCCGTACGCGTCTCATTCACCAACTGCTCGTGCCGGCCGGCTGGCTCTTCGCCAAGCTCGCCCGCGTACCGCTTCGCGTCGCGTTGCCGCGCGTCGCGGGCGGCAAGGCACGCGGCGCGAAAAAGCGCGCTTCGCGCGCGGGCGACATCGCCTGGGCCTGCGTGCTGCTCGTGGCGACCGTCTACGTCGTCTGGCGCGTCGGCGCCTATGTTCGAACCGGCGTTACGATGGACGAAGTCTGGCGCGTGATCGCACTCGGCTTCGTGACGCTCGTGCGCGTGGTGGTGCTGGTCGCGGTTTCGTCGCTGATCTGGGTGCCGGTGGGCGTGCTGATCGGGCTGCGTCCGGCTGTGGCGGAGAAAATCCAGCCGCTTGCGCAGTTTCTCGCCGCGTTTCCGGCGAACCTGCTGTTTCCGGTATTCGTCGTGGCGATCGTCCGCTTTCATCTGAACCCGGATATCTGGCTTTCGCCGCTGATCGTGCTCGGCACGCAGTGGTATATCCTGTTCAACGTGATCGCGGGCGCGAGCGCCTACCCGAACGACTACCGCGAGGCGGCCACGAACTTCCGTATCCGCGGCTGGCAATGGTGGCGTCAGGTAATGCTGCCGGGCGTGTTCCCCTATTACGTGACGGGCGCGATCACGGCGTCGGGCGGTGCCTGGAACGCAAGCATCGTCGCTGAAGCGGTCCAGTGGGGCGATACGCGCCTCGTCGCCCACGGCCTCGGCGCCTATATCGCCGAGACGACCGCAGCCGGAGACTTCCCGAAAATCATTCTCGGCGTCGCGATCATGTCGCTGTTCGTCACGCTGTTCAACCGCATGCTGTGGCGGCCGCTCTACGCCTATGCCGAAGCGAAGCTGCGCCTCGATTGAGGCTGCGCACCCCGACCACGTCCGGCGTAACCGTCCCATCGAAGAGTCAAGCGCAATGCAAAACCCGAAAGCCGAATTTCCGTCCGCGTCGCCCGGCGCCGCCGCCGCACCGCGTCCTGGCGTCGAAGTCCTCTCCGTCAAGGATGTCTGCCGCGGCTTTTCGAAGGCGCAGGGCGAACTGCTCGTGCTCGACAACGTAAACCTGTCGCTGCGCGAGGGGGAGGTGGTCGGCCTGCTCGGGCGCTCGGGGTCCGGCAAATCGACGCTGCTGCGCATCATCGCGGGGTTGATCGGGCCGACGGCGGGGCGCGTCGACTACCTCGGCAAGCCGCTGTCGGGGCCGGCCGAAGGTGTGGCGATGGTATTTCAGACGTTTGCGCTCTTTCCCTGGCTCACCGTTTTGCAAAACGTCGAGGCCGGGCTCGAAGCGCAGGGCGTCGCGGCACGCGAGCGGCGCGAGCGGGCACTGGCCGCCATTGACCTGATCGGTCTCGACGGCTTCGAAAACGCCTATCCGCGCGAGCTATCGGGCGGCATGCGGCAGCGGGTCGGCTTCGCGCGCGCGCTCGTCGTCGACCCGACGCTGCTGCTGATGGACGAGCCGTTCTCGGCGCTCGACGTGTTGACGGCCGAGACGCTGCGTACGGACCTGCTCGATCTGTGGACGCAGCGCCGCATGCCGATCAAATCGATCCTGATCGTCACGCACAACATCGAGGAAGCCGTGTTCATGTGCGACCGCATCCTCGTGCTGTCGTCGAATCCGGGCCGGGTGATCGCCGAGATCAAGGTGCCGTTCGCGCACCCGCGCAACCGGCTCGATCCCGCGTTCAAGCGTCTTGTCGACGACATCTACGCGAAGATGACGGCGCGCCGCACCGACGAGGCAACGAAAAAAGGCCTGGAGCTCGGCAGCTGGCTGCCCAGTGTCTCCACCAACCTCATGGCCGGCCTCATCGAGACGCTTGCCGCGCCGCCGTATCACGGCCGCGCCGACATGCCGGAAATCGCCCGCACGCTCCATCTGGAAGTGGACGATTTGTTTCCGATCGCGGAAGTGCTCCAGCATCTCGGATTCACAGACGTGCGCGAGGGCGACATCTTCCTCACGCCGCCCGCGCGCGTATTCGCCGAGCTCGGCACGCAGGAGCGCAAGATGATGTTCGCCGAGCACTTGCTGCGGCACGTGCCGCTCGCGGCGCGGATCAAGAAGGTGCTCAACGAGCGGCCGGGCCATCGGGCGCCGCGCGTGCGCTTCGAGCAAGAACTCGAGGATTTCCTCTCCGATAGCGCCGCGGAGGAAACGCTCGACGCGGTCATCAACTGGGGCCGCTACGCAGAGATCTTTTCCTACAACGACCAGACCGAGATTTTCAGTCTGGAGGACGTCGAATCGTAACTCACGGCGTTTCGGTTGCCGTGTCGTCGTCCTCTTCGTACGCGCCCAGGCGGTTATAGAGCGTTTTGAGGCTTACGCCGAGCGCCTTGGCCGCGCGGCGCTTGTCGCCGCCGCAGTATTTGAGCGTGCCGAGAATGATCTGTCGTTGCGCTTCGGCCAATGGCGTGCCGACCCAGATGCTCATCGCATCGCCCTGCGTCACGGCCTTTTTCGAGCGTGCCGCAAGCCGCGGGTGCTCGATCTCGACGGTTTTCTCCGCGAGGATGAAGGCGCGATAAACGCTATTCTTCAATTCCCGGACGTTGCCGGGCCAGGAATAAGTGCGCAGCGTTTCCTTCGCCCGCTTGCTGAACGTCTTGCTGGTGCCTTCCTGCGCGTTGAGTTCCGCGAGAAAGTGCAGCGCGAGCAGTTCGCGGTCGCCTTCGCGCTCGCGCAGCGGCGGCATGCGCAGCGGAAAAACGGCGAGCCGGTACATCAGATCTTCGCGCAGGCCGTTCTCGCGCACGGCCAACATCGGATCGCGGTTGGTGGCCGCCACGACGCGCACGTCGCTGCGCAAGAGTTCCGTGCCGCCGACGCGGTAGAACGTACCCGTCTCGAGCGCGCGCAGCAGCTTGACTTGCCGCACCGGCATCATTTCCGTAATTTCGTCGAGAAAGAGCGTGCCGCCGTTCGCATGCTCGAAATAGCCCGCGCGCCCCTGTACCGCGCCCGTGAAGCTGCCGCGCTCATGGCCGAAGAGTTCGGCCTCGAGGAGGTTGTCGGGGATCGCACCGCAGTTCACGGCCACGAAGGGACCGTCATGGCGCGCGCTGCGGTCGTGGATCGTGCGCGCCACGAGTTCTTTGCCGGTGCCCGATTCGCCGACGATCAGCACCGTTGCGTCCGTCGACGCCACCCGCTCGATCTGCTCGTACAAATCGAGCATTGCCGGTGAAGAGCCGTACAGCAGGCCATACGACTCCAGCCCCGCCGTGTCGCGTGCGAGGCCCTTGCCGATTCGCTGTGCGCCGCCGCTGTCGCGGGCCGGCGCGGGAGTATCGAAATCGCTTGTCGCCGCCATGTATCGCAATATGATTGATACGCCGGCCGCACATTCGAAGGCCGCTGCCGGCGATTCGTGGATAGGTTGGAAATCGTATTTAACCACGGGGACGCGTGCCTTGGCCCGCCGTATTCTCGATATGGCGGCTGGCACGAAATCTGCGTGGTCGACTTTCTCGCCGCAGGGAACTCGCGGCCGTGGAATCGATCCGAACGGCATCCGGCTAAGAAAATGCCGGCACGGCGGTTCGCTCGCTTCGTTCACATCGACCAAATGCGAGGGGGAACAGATGGCTCGTCCCAGAATCGGCATTTTCGGCGCGCTCGTCGCCGTTGGTGGCGTGCTTGCCTGGCGCTGGGCGCTCAAACATCGCGCGTCGCAGGCCCGGCTGGCCGGCGAGTTGAGCCGCTGGGAGGAAGAGGGCGGCGCGCTGGCCACCACGACGCAAACGGCGCCGGTCGGCTCTGGCCCCGAAGTCTCGCCGCATGCAGTGCCGAACGGCCACGCACACGTTGGCGGCACGCACGACGCCTGGCATTTTCCGCATAGCTGAGAGGCCCGATCCAGGCGGTGCGCGGCTGCGGACCTTGCGGCCTCGCTGCCCGGGCGGGCAACATAGGGGCGCCATGAGGCGCCGCGCGATGGCGGCGCGCAGGGGCTATCCGCGCGCTTCTTTTCGAATCCCAACTCACTCGATCACGAACCCGATGCCACATGTGCTGATTGTCGACGACGACCCCGAGACGCGCGAAGCGCTCGTCTCGATCATTGCCGAGGACGGCCTTACGACGGCCACGGCCGGCGACCTGCGCGAAGCCAGAATTCAGCTCGTGCGCCAAACGCCCGACGTGGTGTTCACCGATCTGCAACTGCCCGATGGCAGCGGCGTCGATTTGTTCGAGGATCTCGACCCGCGCTCGGGCGTCGAGATCGTCGTCATCACCGGCCACGCAACGGTGGAGTCGGCGGTGACCGCGCTCAAAATGGGCGCCTCCGACTACCTCGTCAAGCCGATCAACATGCAGCGCGTGAAGGCAGTGCTCGACCGGCTGCCGCGTGCTGGCGATCTGAAGGCGCAGATCGGCACGCTGCGAGGCGAATTGCGCCGCATGGGCCGCTTCGGTTTCATGCTCGGCAACTCGCCGGCCATGCAATCCGTCTACGACCAGATCAGCCGCGTCGCGCCGACCGCCGCATCGGTGCTGCTCGTCGGCGAATCGGGCACGGGCAAGGAGGTCGCCGCGCAGACGATTCACGAACTCAGCCTGCGGCGCAAACACCCGTTTCTCGCCGTCAACTGCGGGGCCATTTCGCCGAATCTGATCGAATCGGAGATGTTCGGCCACGAGCGCGGCTCGTTCACGGGTGCCGACCGCCAGCACAAGGGCTACTTCGAACGCGCGAGCGGGGGCACCATCTTTCTCGACGAGATCACCGAGATGCCGGCCGAACTTCAGGTCAAATTCCTGCGCGTGCTCGAAACCGGCATGTTCATGCGTTTGGGCACGACCAAGGAAATCGAGACGGACGTACGCGTCATTGCGGCGACGAACCGCGACCCCGAGGAGGCGGTGCTCGAAGGCAAGCTGCGCCTCGATCTCTATCACCGTCTCAACGTGTTCCCGATCAGCCTGCCGCCGCTGCGCGAGCGCGGCAACGATGTCTGGCTGCTCGCCCAGGCCTTTCTCGACGAGCACAACGAACGCAGTGGTGCGCACAAGCAGTTTCCACCCGCCGCCAAGGAAATGATGCTGTCGTACCCGTGGCCGGGCAACGTGCGCGAGCTCAAGAACTACGTGCAGCGTGCCTATATCATGGCGGGCGCCGACTCGGACACGACCGCCGCCGTGCCGCTGCAGATTTCGTTGTCGAAGCCGTCGACGGGCACCGCCGTCACCATCCCGTTCGGGACCTCGCTGGCCGTCGCCGATCGCCAATTGATACTCGCCACACTCGAACAGTGCGGCGGCGTGAAAACACGCGCGGCCGAGATTCTCGGCATCAGCCTGAAGACGCTCTATAACCGGCTGGTCGAGTACAACGACGACGGTCATAAGCCGACGGCGGGCGAGCCCGATTCGGCCGGCGAGACAGGCGAGCCGGCTGCCGGCAATTGACGCGCGCGCCGGCCGGAACGTCTGGGCAGGCGCCGGTGGGCAGACCTATTGCTCGTGATGTCGGCATGAATCGATCGAAAGAAAGGGGACATCCGCGATGCACGAACCGATGAACGAGCCGACACGCGGTGTGGCGGTCCCCGCCGGGATCGCCGCTGCAGGCGTTATTCGCGCTCATATGCCCGAACCCGATCCGCCCGGGCCGCCGCCGACGAAGGAGCCGCCAGGGCCGCACCCGGAACCGGAGCGCGATCCGCCCGAACCGCCAATGCCGCCTATCGGCGACCCGCCGCCTGTTCCTCCGGATATGCCGCAGGCACACCCTACTCGTCGGGCGAATGCGGCAATGTATGGGTTACAAAGCTGACGCAATAGTTACCGCGAAAAATCCCGCTGCGCGTCCTAGACTGAATGATTGACAGCGTCGGGCCCGTTTCCCAGGACTGACGCGTTCCATTCGGAGGCCCTCGATGAGACACCCTGCGTTGCGGCGCTCAGCCCGCCATGCCTCCAAGCGCGAGGCGAAGAACCCTGCCGTGCCGAATCCGCCGCCTCATGACCCTTCCGCACAGAACCGCGTGGCTCCGAACGCCCCGCCCGACGGCGAGTACAACCAGGGCGGCGCGCGACCCGAAGGCCTCGACTATCAACGCGATCTCGGCGCCGAGCAGGACGCCTGATCGATAGGATGCCTAACTGATTTCATTGCGGCATCCTCGCGATGCGGCAACGGCTGTCCGGGGAACGAGCGTGTGCATCGTCCCGGCGCGCGCATCGGATGCGCGCGGGCGGCACACGACTTGCATTCCATGAAACCGGCGCGGTAACCAGCCGTCGCCATGCGAGTCAGCCACTTCGAAGAGGTCAAGCCGCAATGAGCAGACTAATCGTCGTATCGAACCGCGTCGCGCCGACGCAGGAGGGCCGGCCCGCCGCCGGTGGACTGGCCATCGGCGTGCTCGACGCGTTGAGGGAAACGGGGGGACTCTGGTTCGGATGGAGCGGCGAAATCGTCAATCAGAGCGAAGCCCCGTCGGTCGACCGGCAGGGCAACGTCACGTACGTGACGGTAGGGCTCACGCGCCGCGATTACGATCAGTACTACCGAGGGTTTTCGAACGCCACGCTGTGGCCCGCCTTTCATTACCGCACCGATCTCGCGCGCTACGACCGACAGGAATACGCGGGCTATCTGCGCGTGAACGCATCGTTCGCGAAGCAATTGAAGACGTTCATCGAGCCCGGCGACATCATCTGGGTGCACGACTATCACCTGCTGCCGTTTGCGCGCGCATTGCGCGATCTCGGCGTGACCAATCCGATCGGATTCTTTCTGCACATTCCGTTCCCCGTCGCTGAAATGCTGCGTACGGTGCCGCCACACGACGATCTCGTGCGCAGCATGTGCAGCTACGACGTCGTCGGTTTTCAAACGCAGGCGGATCGCCAAGCCTTCGTCGACTATATCGAGCGTGGCGGGTTCGGTACCACGAGCGACGAAGGCGTCATGCACGCGTTCGGCCGCATGCTTAAAGTCGGTGCCTATCCGATCGGCATCTATCCCGATGCCGTGGCGAAAGCAGCCGAGCAGTACGGCGACCGCAAGCCCGTGCTGGCACTGCGCGATGCGATGCGCGAACGGCGGCTGATCATGAGCGTGGACCGGCTCGATTATTCGAAAGGGCTGGTGGAGCGCTTCGACGCGTTCGAGCGCTTTCTCGCCGACGCGCCGCAATGGCACGGCAAAGTCTCGCTCGTGCAGATCGCACCGCCGACCCGCTCGGACGTGCAGACCTACCAACGGATCAGGCAGACGCTCGAGGGCGAGGCTGGCCGCGTCAACGGCCGCTTTGCTCAACTCGATTGGACGCCGATCCAATATCTCAACCGCAAGTACGAGCGCAATCTGCTGATGGCACTCTTCCGGCTCGCGCACGTCGGCTTTGTCACGCCGCTGCGCGACGGCATGAACCTCGTCGCCAAGGAATACGTCGCCTCGCAGAACCCCGACGATCCAGGCGTGCTCGTCCTCTCGCAGTTCGCTGGCGCGGCCGACGAAATGCCCGGCGCCCTCATCGTCGATCCGTTCGACGTCGCCCAGATGGCGGAAGCCTTGGGGCGCGCGCTCGCCATGCCGCTCGCGGAGCGCAGGGCGCGTTACGCCGACATGATGGCGCGCTTGCAGGCCAACGACCTCTCGGCGTGGCGCGATGCGTTCATCACGGACCTGCGCGGCGTGGCCACCGCTGCGTCGGTCACCCGCAAGGCCGTCGAACTGGCCGATCTCGCTCGCCTCGACATGCAGATGCCGTTTCGCCGCATCGACTTCGAACGCTCCGCGCGGGTGGTCCATCGCTCCTGATCGCGCGCTTCTGATTGCGCGCTTCGGATTGTGTTATCCGGCCGGTCCGCCCGGCGAGCGTGCGTGCCGCCGGGCGTGACGCTCAGCCCATGCTCAGCCCTGCCGGCGCAACTGCGCGGGCGGAAGTTTCAGCAGGTTGCGGTACTTGGCTACCGTTCGCCGCGCCACGATCATCCCTTCCTGAGTCAACATCTTGGCGAGCGTGACATCCGAGAGCGGATTGCGCGGATCTTCCTGTTCGATCATTTCCTTGATCAACGCACGCACGGCCGCGGCCGAGCAGCGCCCGCCCGTTTCGGTGGCGAGCTCGCGTGGGAAAAAATGGCGGAACTCGAAGATGCCGCGCGGCGTAGCCATGTACTTGTTACTCGACGCACGCGAGACGGTGGACTCATGCAGGCCGAGTTCTTCGGCCAGCTTGCTCAGCACGAGCGGCTTGAGCGCGATCTCGCCGTAATCGAAAAACGCTTTCTGGTACGAAACGATGCATTGCGCGACGCGCTGGATCGTGGCGAACCGCTGCTCCGCATTGCGCAGGAGCCAGCGCGCTTCCTGCAACTGCTGCGCGAGTGGCGTGCCGCCCGTGCCGCCCGATTGGGCGAAGAGCTCGGCATAGACGCGATGAATCCTTGCACGCGGCAGCACCGCCGGATTGATGGTGGCCACCCACTTGTTCGTCACGCGGCGCACGATCACGTCCGGGATGACGTAGTTGTCGTCCGTGCGTGCATAGTACTCGCCCGGCTTCGGATCGAGCCGGCGCACGAGCGAGCAGGCCCGCCGTAGTTCCTCGGCCGAGCAGTTCAGCTGTTTTTGCAGCTCCGCATGCTCGCGTCGCGCCAGGCGCTCGAGATGGTGCTCGACGAGTTCGCGCGCGACGGCGCGACCCGGCGTGTCGGACGGCAGCGCGTCGAGTTGCAGGCTCAGGCATTCGGACAGCGAGCGTGCGCCGACTCCGGGACGATCGAGCGTCTGCACGAGCCGCAGCGCGACTCTCAGTTCCTCTTCGGTAAGCGGTGGGTCGGCTTCGAACGCCTCGGCGAGATCCACGAGCGGCTCGCGCAGATAGCCATCGTCATCGAGCGCTTCGATGACGACCTGCGCCGCAGCGCGATCGCGCTCATTGAGCGGATAGAGATGAAGCAGATTGTGGAGATGCTCGTGCATCGTCGGCTGCGCGTGAGCCCATGCGCCGGGATCCACGTCGTCCGTATCGCCCGCGTGGCGCGACGACGCCCGCTGGCCCCAGTCCTGAGCGAAATCTCCGCTTCCATCTTCGGCTGCTGTCGCCGTGCTCGTCTCGTTCGCTGCGAGCCCGTCCAAGGTATCGGGCGTTTCAGCGGCAGCGGGTGGTTCGCTCACGGACGTCGTGCCGTCGAGCGGCGCGTGGATATCGCTTGTCGGGTGAGGGCCTGCTTCGCCGTCTTCGGTCAGCGGCTCGTCGTACTCGAGAAAAGGATTGGAGTCGAGCGCCTGCCGCAGCTCGCGCTGAAATTCCAGCGACGACAACTGCAGCAGCCGCACCGATTGTTGCAGGCGCGGAGTCAGCGCGACGTGTTGCTTGCTGCGCAGCTCGAGAGTCGGTGGCATGGTCGATGTCCCTCGGTGAGTGGGGAAGGTCCTGTGACCGAAAGCAACGGCCATACCATCTGGCGCAGATCGCCTCGCAGTGCACTATGCGTGCCACGCAACGCCTCCCGGGAGAGGCCCGAACCGCGCATGTTTTACAGCCGGCGTGCAAAAAGCGCGCCGGGTCGTGCCCAATCGGGCTGCCCGATCGGCAGGGGGCGTGCGTCTTTCAAGGCGAGCGGTCTGCGCGAGCGGCCTACCTCGGCGCGGCGGCGAATGCGCGCCCGGCATGCGGCTTGCGCGACGGCTCGTGCACTCGCGCGGGGCCGCTGCGCTATATCGCCGGCGCAGCGGCCGTCGCTGCCATCCGTTCAGCTTGCGCCGGCCCGCGACGACCCCGCGGTGCAAGAGCCGGTATGACTTTCCATCTTTGAGCAGGAGGAACCGTGAACACGCTCCGTGTACTCAAAATCGCAGCGACCGCCGCCTCGCTATCCGTGTGTCTGAGCGCCGCGGCGCAGACGGGTGCGCCGCCCGCCTCGACCACGGCCGATACGGCGCCGGCCGCATCGTCCGAATCGCTCGGCCAGCACATCAGCGACAGCACCATCACCGCGAAGGCCAAAGCGCAGTTGATCGCCGCCAAGGATCTGAAGGCGTCGCGCGTGCATGTGAAGACGCGCCGCGGCGTCGTTTCGCTGACCGGCAGCGTGCCGAGCGCCGCCGACAAAACGCGCGCGCAGCAAATTGTCGAAGGCATATCCGGCGTGCGCTCCGTCAACAATCATCTGAAAGTGACCGAAGCCGGCGCAAGCGAATGACCGCTCGCCGGTGCGCCTTGGGGCGCGGCGTCAGCGGCGTCAGTGGCGTCAGTGGCGTCAGGCAGCCGCGTTGTGCGGTTGCGTGAGGCGCAGCAGGCTGACGCAGGCGGCGACCGCGGCGAATGCCGCAGCCGCCCCGAGGGCGATCGTCGGGCCCTCCGAGGGCGCAACGGTGAAGATCGACGCAACGAGCGCTGCGCCGAGCGTTTGCCCGGTCAGGCGGGCGGTGCCGAGCATGCCGCTCGCGCCGCCGCTGCGCTCGCGCGGCGCGGCCGACAGCATCTGTCGATTGTTGGGTGCCTGGAAGAGGCCGAACCCGGCCCCGCAGATAGCCATGCGCCATGCAATGTCCGACGCGGACGGATGCGCGCCGACGGTGGCCAGCATAATCAGCCCGATCGTAAGCACGACCAGCCCGATGCCGCCCAGTGCACCGGCCGAGTACCGGTCGGAGAGCACGCCCGCGAGCGGCGCGGCGAATACGATCGCAAAGGGCCAGGGGGTCATCAGCAGCCCCGTTTCCACCTGCGAGAAACCGAGCAGGTTCTGAAACAGGAACGGCAGCGAGACGAACGCGAGCATCTGAGCGCAGAACGAGCAGACAGACGTGGCGATCGAAAGCGCGAAGAGCGGAATTCTCAGGAGGTCGACGGGCAGAAGCGGCGTTTTCTGGGAAAGTTGTCTGCGCACGAACACGATACCGAGCGCAACGACCACCACCGCCTGCGCGATGGTCAGACCGATGCGCTCGCCGTGCCCGAGCCCGTCGATCGTCACGATCAGCAGGCCGAAGACGATCGCGTTCATGACGGCGCTCACGTAATCGTAGGGGCCTTCATGACCGCGGTTGGCCGGCAGAAACCGCACTGCGCCGAGCATGGCCGCAATGCCGATCGGCACGTTGACGGCGAAAAGCCACGGCCACGAGGCGACGACGAGAATGCCCGAGGCGATGGTGGGGCCCACGGCCGAAGCGATGGCGACCACGGTCGCATTGATTGCGACGCCTCGGCCGAGCATGGTGGGCGGAAAGATGGCGCGCACGAGCGCCGTGTTCACGCTCATGATGCCGGCTGCTCCGAACCCCTGCACGACACGCGTGATCGCCAGCTCCGTCAGCGAATGCGCGAGCGAACACCCGAGCGAGGCGACGGTGAAGAGGACGAGTCCGGCGGTATAGACCCGCCGATAGCCGATCCGGTCGCCGAGCGCGGCGAGCGGCAGCAGCGAGATCGTGATGGCCAACTGATAGGCATTGACGACCCAGATCGATGTCGATGCGCTTGCCCGCAGCTCGCGGGCGATAGTGGGCAGGGCTACGTTGGCGATGGCGCCGTCGAGCACGGCGAGCGTCAGCCCGAGCGCGATGACGACGATCGCCCAAAAGCGCTGAGGGGTCGGGAGGCCTTGATCTGCTTCCATCGGAAAGGGCGCGGCAGGTGCGGCGTGGCGAGAAGACCCGCATTGTAAGCGGGGAAGCCTTCGGCTCGCTTGCTCGTGCACCGGGCCCCGTGCGGGCGACACGGCGCCCGCCGCGAGCGCGTGGCTGGCGCTCGCGGCGGGCGTTCGTTATTTGAGCTCGTAGAGGCCCGTGTAAGTTGCCGAGTCGATCTCGTTCAAGTGCGTCATGAAGCGCGCGACCGCGTTCGTCGTGTCGGCGCCGATCGGCAGATGGGCCGCTTTAAGGGCATGCAGCCGGAAGATGTAGCGATGGGGTTTGTCGCCGCGCGGCGGCGCCGCGCCGCCGAAACCCTGGGTGCCATAGTCGTTGCGCAACTGCAGTGCACCGGCCGGCAGCAGCGTGCCGTCGGCCTTGCCGGCGTTGCGCGGGAGCGAGCGCGCATCGGCGGGAATATTGACGACGACCCAGTGCCAGAAGCCGCTGCCCGTGGGGGCGTCGGGGTCGTGCACGGTAAGCGCGAAGCTTTGAGTGTCCGGCGGCGCGCCTTCCCACTGCAGGGCAGGCGAGGCATTGCCGCCCGAGCCATCCACGCCGAACGACTTGTCGTTGCATTCCTGCTCTTTCGGCATGAAGCCGTTGCTCGGGAAGTCGTCGGACCAAAGCCGGAATTCAGCCATCAGGGGCCTCCTTGTTCGAAACGGTTCGAGGTTCGTCTGCGCGGGCGCGGCGCGCTGTGCCACGGCAAAGGACGGCAAGGGACTCGGGCGACCGCTCGCACGGCGGCAACCGCTCTGAGCGACGCGAGTGTATCACCGGGCCCATGCCGCCGCCGCGCGAGCGCGCACACGGCCGGCCAATCGACACGAATACCAGTATAGGCGGGCTGCACGCCCGCCACGCACGGCATGAGCTTGCCCGCTGCCGATGCGACGAAGCGCCTTATGTCCGCTCGCGGCGCGGGAAGCGCAGCGAGAAGGTGGTACGCACGTTCGGGATGCTTTTCACGACGCATTCGCCGCCATGCTCGTCCATGATCGACTTGACGATCGCGAGCCCGAGACCCGTGCCTGAGGCCGAATTCTGGCGCGCCGGATCGAGCCGGTAGAAGCGATCGAAGATGCGGCTGAGGTGCGTCTCGGCGATCCCGTGGCCGGTATCGCTGACCGAGAGCACGGCGCACTCGTCCAGGCGCCGGCATTCGATGCTCACCGCCGAGCCTGCCGGCGCATGGTTGAACGCGTTTGACAACAGATTGCCGAGTGCGCGCTGCACGAGCAGCGGATCGCCCTCGAACGTGCAATGGCCTTCGACGCGGATTTCGATGCCGCGATCCTCGGCGATCGATTCGTAGTACCGCGCCACACGCAAGGCCTCGCGCTCGCCGTCGACGAGTTGGAAGTGGGCCTTGCGCTGGCGCGCGTCGGCGCGGGCGAGAAAAAGCATGTCGTCGACCATGCGCGACAGCCGCTGAAACTCTTCGACGCTCGATTCGATGATCGCGCGGTATTGTTCGTTCGACCGCGGCTGCGAGAGCGCCACCTGCGCCTGGGCGAGCAGGTTCGTGAGCGGCGTGCGGATATCGTGCGCGAGATCCGACGAGAACTGCGTGAGGCGCGTGAACGATTCGTCGAGCCGCGTGAGCATGCGGTTGAACGCCTGTGTGAGCTCGCGCAACTCGTCGGCCATGTCGCTCGCGGGCAGCGGATGTGCGAGGCGGTTGCCCGAGATCTCGTCGGCGCGCGCCGCGAGCTGGCTGAGCGGTTTGAGCGCGAACACGGCGATGCGGTATGCGAGCAATGCCGCGAGCACGGTCCCGACGACGATGCCGAGCACCACGCTCAGCGCGCAGATGTGCAGGAACGCCTGTGCTCCGCGGTAGTTGCGCTGAACGACGACGCGCAAGGCCGCGGTACGCCGCTCGCCGAGTTCGGCTTTGGCCACGAGGTAGCGGATCGGCCGTTCGCGGTGCTGCACGGGGATCGGCACGTTGACGAGCGGCACCGACAGCACGTTCGGGCTTGCCACGAAGTTCGGGCTGCCGACGAGCAGCCCGCCCGACGTATCGTAGACGGCGAGGTCGACGTCCTCGTGCCCCTGCAGCAGCAGCGTCGAGGCAGGGCGTTGCGCGCGCAGCTCGTCGAGCGAGTCGACGGTCGCGAGCCGCGAGACGGCCGCGGCGAGTGTGGCCTCCATCTCGTGGCGCAGCGATTGCGCGATCGAGCGCGACAGCGTTTCGTAGAGCAGCGCGCCGCTCACCGCCAGAATCACGGAAGTCGAGAACGCGAAGAGAATCGCGAGCCGGCCTCGCATCGTCCTCGGCACGAGGCGCTCGATCATGACGCGGTGTTCTCGCGCTGCTCGAGAACGTAGCCCATGCCTCGCACGGTATGGATCAGCTTGGGTTCGTAGGGGTCGTCGACTTTCGCGCGCACGCGCCGGATGGCGGCGTCGACGACGTTCGTATCGCTGCTGAAATTGATGTCCCACACCTGCGAGGCGATGATCGAGCGCGTGAGGATTTCTCCCTCGCGGCGCATCAGCAGCCAGAGCAGTGCGAACTCCTTTGCCGTGAGCAGGATCGTGCGCCCCTGGCGCCGGGCCTTGCGGCGCATCAGATCGAGCTCGAGGTCGCCAACGCGCAGCACCGACGAGTCGAGCGTTTGCCCCCGGCGAAGCAGCGAGCGTACGCGTGCGAGCAGCTCGACGAAGTCGAACGGCTTCACGAGATAGTCGTCGCCGCCGAGCTCAAGCCCGCGCACGCGATCGTCCACATCATCGCGCGCCGTGAGAAAGAGCACGGGCGTGCGATGTGTCTTGCGCAACTCTTCGACGACGGACCAGCCGTCCTTGCCGGGCAACATCACGTCCAGAATCGCGAGGTCGTAATCCTCCGTTCGCAATTGGTGCAAGCCGGTGATGCCATCTTCGGCGATATCGCATACGAAGCCGGCCTCGACGAGCCCTTGTTTCAGATAGGTCCGGGTTTTCGGTTCGTCCTCTACGATCAGGATCTTCATTCCTTTTCTCATTGCACCGTGCGGGCAGGCGGTGGGTTCGGTCGATGCCCTCGATCGATCGGCGCGCCGCTCGGGTGACGACAGTTGACCGGCCGCTATCTCGATAAGTTCCGCCTAAAACGTTTTACTCATGCGGTTCGCATGACATGCAAGATTCGGGCGCTCGGCAACGCCGTATCGAAGCCGCGCCATGGCCGAGGATCGGCCCGCTCAGATGACAACAAAATCATCTTGCCGTCATGTTTGCGATGCGGCTGGTGACGACAATCTGCTCGTGAATGCGCAAACGGCATTCATGGCGTTCATTGACGTCCTCGATCCCGGCTATGGAGAGGTAGCGATGGATTTCACTCAGCAGATGATCTTGCAAAACGTTGCCTGGGCGCGAGAGGCGGCTCACGGCGACCCTGAGATATTCGAGCGGCTCAAACTCGGCCAGGACCCCAAAGTGCTCTGGATCGGCTGCGCCGACAGCCGCGTGCCGGCCGAAATCGTTACCGGCGCACGTCCGGGCGAACTTTTCGTGCACCGGAATATTGCCAACCTGTTCGTTCCGCACGACGACAACACGATGAGCGTGCTCGAGTACGCGGTATGCGTTCTGAAGGTCAAGGACATCGTGATCTGCGGCCATTACGGCTGCGGCGGGGTGCGGGCGGCGCTCGGTGCACCGAACGAGGGCGTGCCTCATGTGGAGCAGCGGATCCGCCCGCTGCGCTGGCTCGCGCGACGCCATCGGGAAGAACTCGACGCGATCGAGGATGCGGACGAGCGCACGAACCGGCTCGCCGAACTCAACGTGCTCGAACAGGCCCGCGTGCTGCGGGCCTGCCCCGTGGTGCACGACGCGGCGCCACGCCCGCGCGTGCATGCCTGGATGTTCGATATTCGAGATGGGCATATCCGGGTCTTGCCGTTCGAGAGCGCCGAGCCCGCGCTGGAGCGCTCGCATGCGGCCGACATCGCGCAGATGGCGGCTGCGCACCGGCCGGCGCAACGCGAACGCGAGCCCGTGCGCGCGGCCGGCGGCGCCTGACGGCCGCGCCGAACCCCGGCCGGGCCGCTCGCGCGTTTTTGCCGGGCGGCGCCGATCGGCGGGCTTCGGCGCCCGAGACGGCGCTGCCCGCGTGCCGGCGGGTGCGGGCAGCGCGGCGCCTACTCCGACATCCATCGCGCGCATTGCCGTGCGGCACCGCATCGGAGCGGCCGCACGGCCTCATCCTTTCCGCAACCTTCTTGCAACGATAAGCCATGAACCATGCCAAGCTGGCGGCAACTTTGCCGCGGGATTGCTTTTCCGGAACGGTCGTTTTTCTCGTCGCGCTGCCGCTTTGCCTCGGCATTGCGCAGGCATCGGGCGTCGAGCCGTTCGCCGGCCTGCTCGCGGGCATGATCGGCGGGCTCGTCATCGCGCTCTTGAGCGGGTCTCGACTGAGCGTGAGCGGACCGGCGGCCGGCCTGATCATGATCGTCGTAGACGGCATCGCGAATGTCGGTGGTTTTTCCGCGTTCCTGAGCGCGCTCGTGGTGGGCGGCGCCATGCAGTTTCTCTTTGGCGTTTTGAAGGCCGGACGCTTCGCCGCCTATGTGCCTTCGCCCGTGATCAAGGGCATGCTGGCCGCCATCGGCTTGCTGCTGATCATCAAGCAGACACCCGTCGCGCTGGGTCTCGGTGCGGCCGGCACGCCCGGCACGATGGGGCTCGAGACGCCGTTCGGCCCGATGGCATTCGGCGCCTCGGGTATCGCGCTCGTTTCGCTCGCGATTCTGTTCGGTTGGGAAAGCCGCTTCGTGCGTCGCCTGCCGGTCGTCTCGCAGGTCCCCGCACCGCTCGTCGTCGTTGCGTTCGGCATTGCGGCGACGGCGGCCTTCGACGCGTGGGCGCCGGCGCTTGCGCTGCCGGCCGCGTCTCGTGTCAACCTGGCACCGCTCGATTCGCTCGGTGCGCTGGCCGGCGTACTGACGAGCCCCGACATGAGCGCGTTGGCGAATCTCGACGTCTGGCGTCTGGCGGCGACGATCGCGATCGTCGCGAGCCTCGAGACGCTTTTGTGCCTCGAGGCGATCGAGCAGATGGACCCGCAAAAGCGCTCGGCCTCGCCCGACCGTGAGCTCAAGGCCCAAGGGGTCGGCAACATGCTGGCGGGCTTGCTCGGGGCGCTGCCGATCACGTCGGTGATCGTGCGCAGTTCGGCGAACCTGCATGCCGGCGCGCAAACGCGCTGGTCATCGTTCATCCACGGCGTGCTGCTGCTCGCCAGCGTATTTGCGCTCTCGGGGCTGCTGAACCGCATTCCGCTCGCTTGCCTCGCCGCGATTCTGATCGCCACGGGCTACAAGCTCGCGAAACCCGCGCTCTTCGTCGACACCGCCCGGCGGGGCCTCAATGCCTTTGTGCCGTTCATCGCGACGATCGCCGGCGTCCTGGCTACGGATCTGCTGATCGGTATCGCATGCGGCCTGGCTTGCAGCATCGTGCTCGCGCTCCATCCGAACCTGCGCCATCCGTTCTCGATCGCCCGCCACGGCAACGAGTTTCTGCTGCTCTTCCGCAAGGACGTGACTTGTTTTATTCGCGCGAAGCTGAAGACGCACCTGGCGGAGTTGCCCGATCGCGCGACCTTGATCGTCGATACGAGCCGAGCCGATTTCGTCGATCCCGACGTGCGCAGCCTCATCGCCGAGTTCGCCGCGCAGTCGGCGCATCGCGGGATTTCGGTGAGCTGGCGCTGAATGGGGCCAGGCATCGTCGTGCGGCCCCGCGCAGATTCGTATGACGAAAAATCGTAGTTTTTGCTCTGCACGTAGTGGCTGCGGGTACGGCCACTACGTGCAGATCCGCACTTGCCGGCTCCATTGCCGCGCATAAAATAGCGGTATCGCGATGATGGAGGAGGTCGCCATGGCCGATTCCTCGATGAGCCTGATGCTGCTGCTGGCGGTATTCGTGGGTGCCGCGCTGGCCTTGGCCACGCGCTATCACACCGATCATCCGCTCCACGATCTCATGCGCTGGATCGACGAACATCACTGGCATCGTCGCCGGTAGAGCTTCGTCAATATTGCCTCGCGGCGAGCGCTGCCCGGCGCCCGCCGTCGTCCGTCGCCCCCTCTTTTTTTTCGCCCGAACCCGACACGGTTTTGACGGTATACGCCGCTACAATGCGCAGTTCCGAGTCCATGTCGGGCTGCGGGTGACGAACCGGTGCGCCGGCGTCCGGTTCGGCCGCGGCTGCATCGATCCACGCATGTAAGAGCACGCTATGCATCAACGAAAAGCACTGGAAAAACTCATCGAACGTGTCATCTTCAATTCGCGCTGGCTGCTTGCGCCGTTCTATATCGGGCTGATTTTTTCGCTGGCGATGCTGCTGGTCGCCTTCGTCGGCGATCTCATCCATATCCTGCCGAACCTGCTGCATGCCGATCCGGAACAGATCATTCTCGGTGTGCTGACGCTGATCGACCTGTCGCTTGCCGGCAATCTCGTTGTCATCGTGATGTTTTCCGGCTACGAAAACTTTGTGTCGAAGATCGATACGGGCAGCAGCGAAGACCGACCCGACTGGATGGGCACACTGGATTTCTCCGGGCTGAAGATGAAGCTGATCGGCTCGATCGTCGCGATTTCCGCGATCTCGCTGCTACGCGCGTTCATGACGTTGACGGAAGCCGATGTGCCGCTCGACGAGGTGCGCATTCGCTGGCTCGTCATTCTTCATTTGACGTTCGTCGGTTCGGGGCTGCTCTTCGCGCTGATGGATTGGGTCGCGGTGAAGGCCGAAAAGCATTGAGCCTATGACGGGGCGGTGGCCGGCGCGAGTCGGCCTGCCGTGATCACCCCTCGAAATCGAGACTGCCGAGGAGGATCGACGGTGCCGCTTGCGTACGCGACCGCGCATCGATGCCACGCGCGCTTTCCCATGCGCGAAGCTTGCGCGGCAGGGCTTCGAGGTAGTGCGCGAAGCGCGCGCCGCCGTCGGGCCGCATGAGCGTTTCGATTTCGCAGGGATCCCAGGTGAAGTGCAACTCGAGGGGGTAGGAGTAGGGCCGCTGGTGCCCCTGAGGAGCGGCACGCAGCATAATCGTCGTCGGACGATTGGGCCCATCGTACGACGTCACGCTCGCGCGCGTGGTTTCGCCGAAATAGTGTTGGAGTGCGGCGACGATGCGCGGCACGCATTCGGCTTCGAATCGTTTTGCTGTCTCTGGGTTCATCCGGACGTCTTCCGATAGCGGCGTCGTTCCGACTTCATTCACCGCAATGGCGACGTTAGCACGATCCGCTTCATGCGGCACGGCCGGTGAGCGCGCACACCGGCGTTCGATGCGCATGCCGGCTGGACCCTAGAAGGTGCCGCGCCCCAGCAATTGCGAAAAGCGAATGCGCAGGCCCATTTTGCGTTTCTGGATCGATGCGCGCCACTTCTTCAAACGCCGCTGGCGCTTGTGCTCGGGCGCCGCCACGAGTTCCTTCAGGCGTGCCTCGCTCCAATCGTATTTCGCACAATATTCGGCCTGCCGCTCCACGCTCCAGTTTTCGTCGATACCGGAAAAGATTTCGGCCAGATAGATCGGCGCTTCGTAGCTGTAGTTCCAGTAGTGATGAAGCTTGTCGCCCAGCGCCACTACGTCGTCGCGCTCGGCAACGGCAAGCGCCCATGCAAGTTGCTCGACCCAGTTGCGCGGCGTGAGGCGCGGGAACAGGAAGTCGTTGACAGCCAATACGCGCGCCAGGAATGCGTCGGAGCCGGCCGGGACGCCAATGACGCCGGCGTTCCACATCGTCAGGTCCGGTGTGCCGAATTGCATGCCGAATGACTGCAGCGGGGCTCGCAGGTTTTCGAGCGCGTGGAAGTAGCTGGGAAAAAACTGCTCGCTCAATCGGCCTTCATCCACATGCATGTAGATGTTGTTGCCGAGTGCCAACTGCTCGAAGACGTCATTGGGAAGCTCGCGCCAGCGCGTGTCGCCGTCGATATAGAGCAGTGCTGTGCCGAAGTGTTTGGCCGCATGCTGCAGCATGGCCACCTTTACACGATGCACGTATTCGAGCGGGCCCCGGAACTCGGCAAGCTGCTGCGCCGTGAACGGCATGCTGATGACGAGATCGTGCTTCGGTACGGTGGCGGGGGCGTCGGTATAGACGACGATGCGAATGTCGGTGCGCTTTGCTTCGAGTAGCAGATGCAGGAGCGTCAATACGCTGAACCGCGTCTGATCGTGGTATTTCCTGCCCCCGAATGACGAATAAATGACGTGAATCGGCACTTTGGTCTTTTATCGTTTGAGATATCAAGCACGACTCGATACGGCCCTGAAGCAGGGCATCCGCCGGTCGTTTTCCGCAAAGGCGCAGCTTACAGGAAAAGAGGTGCCTCGAAAACAGGCACGGTCGGGCGACGACAAGCCGGAAAGCGAGGGGGCGCATGGCGCGACCGATGATTTTCTACCGTCAATCGTTTTGCGCCTGTGGGCAAAAGTCCGCACTGAAGCCAGTGGCGTTTTTCAGGGGCGGATTTGTGGGGCGTCGCCTTTTGTCATTATCGTCGCCAGATTTGCAACCGCTTGTTTGGGATCCATACAGCTTGTGGGCTTACACGCTCGGCTATGAATTCCGGACATCGGGGGCCGGGGTACCGGCGGTTGCATCGGGAGGCGCCTTTCGTGAGGCTCTTGGGAGCGGCAGCAGGATCGCCGCGGTGGACGGCGGGCCGCGGGGCGCGGCAGCAGGACCAGGTACGGGCGCCTGCAAACCGGCCGAGGCCGCGCGAACCCTCTGATATCGGTGACGTGGCGGGCGTCGAGCGCACCGCTGGTCCCCCCGACAGGAATCGAACCTGTATCTAGCGCTTAGGAGGCACTCGTTCTATCCATTGAACTACGGGGAGGGGTCCTTCAGCGAGGCGCGAGGGCGTGCGCCATGCCGGTGCGGCCCAGAGTATAGCAAAGACGCCGCCCAAGCTCTCGACCGGCCGATCGGCGGGCGGCCCTGGCGGCGACCGTCCGGCGAACGTCAGAACTCCACTACGCTGAATTCGGCCTTGCTCACGTCGCAAAGCGGGCAGCGCCAGTCATCCGGGATATCCGCGAAGCGTGTGCCGGCCGCGATACCTTCGTCGGGCAGCCCTTCCTCTTCGTTGTACACCCATCCGCAGATCAGACAGACCCAGCTCTTGTATTCGATCACGTCGCTCACGGCGTTTACCTTCTTCAATCCCAAAAATCAATACGATAGCGTCGATTCGTCGCGCCTTGGCCGGGGCGAAGTGTCGCACCCGTCCTGCCGTCCGGCAGGGGCCGCCAAGACTTTGCCCGGACACCACCCAGGCCCCGGTTGCCTTGCTGCCCCTTTGCCTTGAGCCCGTTTGCGCGGCGTTCGCGGCGCTCAGCCCGCAATTGTACCGTGCGCGCTGGGGCCGGGACGGGGCGCGCCCCCCGCGGCCGGTACAATGGGCGTTTCGGATTTTTTCGCGAAGGCGCGTTCCTATGTCGCTTTACTCCATTGCCGATGCTCAACTCGCCTTCGGCCACGTCGCGTTGCTCGATCACGCCGACTTTTCGCTCGAGCCCGGCGAGCGCGTGGGACTCATCGGCCGCAACGGGGCGGGCAAGTCGTCGCTGCTGAAGATCGTCGCGGGGCTCATGCAGCCCGACGATGGGCTCGTCACGCGCCAGCAGGATCTCACCACGGTCTATGTGCCGCAGGAGCCCGAATTCGCGCCCGACGAAACGGTGTTCGATGCCGTCGCGGCCGGTCTTGCCACCGCGCGCGCCGCGCTGGGCGAATACGATTCGGTGGCCCATGAACTGGCCACCGCACCTGAAGGTCCGGCCCACGACGCGCTGCTCGCCCGCATGAATGCGCTGCAATCGAAGCTCGATGCGAGCGATGCCTGGAATTGGCGCACGCGCGTTTCGACGACGCTCGCCCAACTGAGCCTCGACGGCGAGGCCCGCATGGGCGCACTGTCGGGCGGCATGCAAAAGCGCGTCGCGCTCGCCCGCGCGCTTGTGCTCGACCCGGACGTGCTGCTGCTCGACGAACCGACCAACCACCTCGATTTCGACGGCATCCGCTGGCTCGAAACACTGCTTGTCGGCGCGCGGGCCGGTCTGCTGTTCATCACGCACGACCGCGCGTTTCTCGATCGCGTCGCCACGCGTATCGTCGAGCTCGATCGCGGACGGCTGCTGTCGTATCCGGGCAACTTCTCGGCCTACCAGACGCGCAAGGCCCAGCAGCTCGAAGTCGAGCGCGTAGAGAACGAGAAGTTCGACAAGCTGCTGGCGCAGGAAGAAGTCTGGATCCGCAAGGGCGTCGAAGCGCGCCGCACGCGCAGCGTGGGGCGCATCGCGCGGCTTGTTCAGATGCGCGAGGAGCGCGCCGAGCGGCGCAACGTGCAGGGCAACGTGAAGCTCGACGTGGGGCAGGGGGAACGCTCGGGCAAGATCGTCGCCGAGCTCACGGACGTGACCAAGCGCTACGGTCAACGCACGGTGGTGGACCGTTTCTCGACCACGGTCATGCGCGGGGACAAAATCGGCTTCATCGGTCCGAACGGGGCCGGCAAGACGACCCTGCTCAAGCTGATCCTCGGCGCGCTCGCTCCCGACGAGGGCAGTGTCCGAGTGGGTACCAACCTGCAAGTTGCATACTTCGATCAGATGCGCGCGCAACTCGATCCCGAGAGGAGCCTGGCCGACACGATCAGCCCGGGCAGCGACTGGATCGAAGTGAACGGTACGCGCAAGCACGTCATGAGCTACCTTGGGGACTTCCTCTTCGCCCCCGAGCGCGCGCGCTCGCCGGTGAAGTCGCTCTCGGGCGGCGAGCGCAACCGGCTCTTGCTCGCACGCCTTTTCGCCCGTCCGGCCAACGTGCTCGTGCTCGACGAGCCGACCAACGATCTGGACATCCCCACCCTCGAGTTGCTCGAGGAACTGCTCGACGATTACGACGGCACGGTGCTGCTCGTGAGCCACGATCGAGCCTTTCTCGACAACGTCGTCACTTCCGTGATCGCCGCGGAGGGCGGTGGCAAATGGCGCGAGTATGTGGGCGGGTTCACCGACTGGCAGCAGCAGAGCGAACGCGCGCGGCGCTTGTCCGAAGAGGCGGCGCCGAAGGTCGCGGGCGCCGCGCCCGCGCGCGAGGCGGCACCCAAGGAGAGTGCCGCCGGCCGCAACGCGCAGCGCACGGTGAAGCTCTCGTTCAAGGAGCAGCGCGAGCTCGAGGCGCTGCCCGGAACGATCGCCGCGCTCGAGGCGGAACAAAAAGAGATCGGGGCCAAACTCGAGGACGGTTCGATTTTTGCCAAGGACGCCAAGGAGGGCGCACGGCTCACGGAGCGCTACGCCGCGATCGACGACGAACTGCTGGCCGCCCTCGAGCGTTGGGAAGCGCTCGAAGCGAAGCGCAAGTAGCGGGCCGCGCCGTCCGAGGGGGCGCGCGGGCGGCAAGCGCCGTGGCCGCCGGTGCCCGCACCGGTATCGTCCGGCCGGGGAGGCGGCGCTTTGGCCGAATTGCCCGCGAAGTCGAAACCAGTAAAATACGCCGCGATTGCGAGGGCCGGCGTCACGCGTTTCGCGGCGCCGCCCATTTCGCGTGCACGACTTGCGAGCCCGTTGATTCGACTCGTTTTTTTTGAACTTTCAACGTTTTGTCCACGCGGATATCCCCATACGCTGTGGACAACGATGACGAATACGACACGATGTCCACGAAAAAGCCAAGCGCCGCGTACAGCGAGGCGTCGATCAAGGTGCTGAAGGGTCTCGAGCCGGTCAAGCAGCGGCCCGGCATGTACACGCGCACCGAGAATCCGCTGCACATCATCCAGGAAGTCATCGATAACGCCTCCGACGAGGCGCTTGGCGGATATGGCCGTCAGATCACGGTGACCCTGCATGCGGATCAGTCCGTTTCCGTCGAGGACGATGGCCGCGGTATTCCGTTCGGCATGCATCCGGACGAAAAGGTGCCCGTCGTCGAAATCGTCTTCACGCGCCTGCATGCGGGCGGCAAGTTCGACAAGGCCGCGGGCGGCGCCTATACGTTCTCGGGCGGCCTGCACGGAGTCGGCGTTTCGGTGACGAACGCGCTCTCGAAGCGGCTCGACGTCACCGTCTGGCGCGACGGCAAGGCGGCCGAGATCGGCTTCGCGTATGGCGACGTTGTCCGCCCGCTCGAGGTCCGCGCGGCGGCGAGGGGCGAAAAGCGCAGCGGCACGCGGGTGCGCGCGCTGCCCGATCCCACCTATTTCGATTCGTCGAATCTGCCGCTCGGCGAACTACAGCGCCTGTTGCGCTCCAAGGCCGTGCTGCTGCCCGGCGTGGAAGTCGTACTCGTCAACGAGAAAACGGGCGAGCGCCAGTCCTGGAAGTACGAAGATGGCTTGCGCGGGTATCTGCTCGAAGGGATGGCCGGCAGCGAACTGCTGATCCCGCTCTTCGAAGGCGAGCGCTATGCGGACAATACGCGCTCGAGCGAGGACTCGTTCGCCGAGGGCGAGGGCGCGGCCTGGGTTGTCGCCTGGAGCGAGGAGGGGACGCTCACGCGCGAATCCTACGTGAACCTCATTCCCACCCCGGCGGGCGGCACGCACGAATCGGGCTTGCGCGACGGGCTCTTTCAGGCGGTCAAGAGCTTCGTCGAGCTGCACAATCTGCAACCCAAGGGCGTGAAGCTCCTTGCCGAAGACGTCTTCGCTCGCGTGTCGTTCGTGCTCTCGGCGAAGGTACTCGATCCGCAGTTCCAGGGGCAGATCAAGGAGCGGCTCAACAGCCGCGACGCGGTCAAGCTCGTGTCGTCGTTCGTGAGGCCGGCGCTCGAGCTTTGGCTCAACCATCACGTCGAGCACGGCCGCAAGCTCGCCGAACTCGTCATCAAGCAGGCCCAGGCACGTACGCGTGCGGGTCAAAAGGTGGAAAAGCGCAAGAGTTCGGGGGTTGCCGTGCTGCCGGGCAAGCTGACCGACTGCGAATCGACCGACATCGCGCGCAACGAACTTTTCCTCGTCGAGGGCGATTCGGCCGGCGGCTCCGCCAAGATGGGCCGCGACAAGGAATACCAGGCGATCCTGCCGCTGCGCGGCAAGGTGCTGAATACCTGGGAGACGGAGCGCGACCGGCTTTTCGCGAACAACGAGGTACACGACATCTCGGTGGCGATCGGCGTCGATCCGCACAGCCCCGACGATACCGTCGATCTCTCGAACCTGCGCTACGGCAAGATCTGCATCCTGTCGGACGCGGACGTCGACGGCGCGCACATTCAAGTGCTCCTGCTCACGCTCTTCTTCAAGCATTTCCCGCAACTGATCGAACGCGGGCACGTGTGTGTCGCGCGGCCGCCGCTTTTTCGCGTCGATGCCCCGGCACGCGGGAAAAAGCCGGCCCAAAAGCTCTACGCGCTCGACGACGGCGAGCTCGATGCGATTCTCGACAAGCTGCGCAAGGATGGCGTACGCGAGTCGCAATGGACGATCAGCCGCTTCAAGGGCCTCGGCGAAATGAGCGCCGAGCAGCTGTGGGACACGACGATGAACCCCGATACGCGCCGGCTCATGCCCGTTGCGCTCGGCGAGCTCGATTTCGACAGCACGGTCAATCGCATGACGATGCTGATGGGCAAGGGCGAAGCGGCCGCGCGCCGCAGCTGGCTCGAGGAAAAGGGCAATGAAGTCGAAGCCGATATTTGAGCGCGCTTCGATCTCCTGAATACGGACTCCATATTCGATGGCTCAACAAGACGATCTCTTCGCCACGACCGCGGTACCGCCGGACGGCGAATCACTGACGCTCGGCCACTACGCCGAGCAGGCCTATCTCGGCTATGCCGTGAGCGTCGTCAAGGGGCGTGCGCTCCCCGACGTGAGCGACGGCCAGAAACCCGTGCAGCGGCGCATTCTCTATGCAATGAGCGAGATGGGGCTTGCATCCGACGCGAAGCCCGTCAAGTCGGCGCGCGTCGTCGGCGACGTGCTCGGCAAGTACCATCCGCACGGCGACCAGTCGGCCTATGACGCGCTCGTGCGCCTCGCGCAAGACTTCTCGATGCGCTATCCGCTCATCGACGGGCAGGGCAACTTCGGCTCGCGCGATGGCGATGGCGCGGCGGCCATGCGTTACACCGAGGCGCGCCTCACGCCGATCGCGAAGCTGCTGCTCGACGAAATCGACGAGGGCACGGTCGATTTCATGCCGAACTACGACGGCTCGTTCGAAGAACCCAAGCTGCTGCCGGCGCGGTTGCCGTTCCTGCTGCTCAATGGTGCGTCGGGCATCGCGGTTGGCCTGGCCACGGAAATCCCGTCGCACAACCTGCGCGAAGTGGCTGCGGCCGCGGTCGCGATGATCAAGCACCCGAACATTTCGCACGCCGAACTGATGGAACTGGTGCCGGGGCCGGACTTCCCCGGTGGTGGCCAGATCATCTCGAGCCCGACCGAAATTGCCGCCGCCTACGAGACGGGGCGCGGCAGCCTGAAGGTGCGCGCGCGCTGGAAGATCGAAGAGCTCGCGCGCGGCCAGTGGCAGCTCGTCGTGACCGAACTGCCGCCGAACACGTCGGGTCAGAAAGTCCTCGAGGAGATCGAGGAGCTGACCAATCCGAAGGTCAAGCTCGGCAAGAAGGCGCTCACGCCCGAGCAACTGCAGATGAAGCAGACGATGCTGGCGCTGCTCGACGCCGTGCGCGACGAATCGGGCAAGGACGCGCCCGTGCGCCTCGTGTTCGAGCCGAAGACGAGCCGCATCGATCAGGCCGAGTTCATCAATTCGCTGCTCGCGCATACGAGCCTGGAATCGAATGCACCGCTGAACCTGGTCATGATCGGCGCCGACGGCCGGCCGCGCCAGAAGGGCATTGTCGAGATTCTGCGCGAGTGGATCGGTTTCCGTTTCGCGACGGTCACCCGCCGCACGCGCCATCGGCTGATGAAGGTCGACGATCGCATCCATATCCTCGAAGGGCGGATGATCGTCTTCCTCAACATCGACGAGGTGATCCGCATCATCCGCGAATCGGACGAGCCGAAGGCGGCGCTCATCGCGGCGTTCGGCCTTTCCGAGCGGCAGGCCGACGACATCCTCGAAATCCGTTTGCGACAGCTCGCTCGGCTCGAGAAGATCAAGATCGAAAAGGAGCTCGAAGCGCTGCGCGACGAGAAGGCCAGGCTCGAGGAACTGCTCGCGAGCGAAACGGCGATGAAGCGTCAGATCGTCAAGGAAATCGAGGCCGATGCGAAGCAGTACGGCGATGCGCGCCGCACGCTGATCCAGGAGGAAAAGCGGGCGACGTTCGAGGCCCGCGTGGTCGACGAGCCGGTCACCGTGGTCGTTTCCCAACGCGGCTGGGTCCGTGCGCTCAAAGGCCATGGGCTCGACCCGGCCGGTTTCTCGTTCAAGGATGGCGACAGCCTCTACGCCGCCTTCCAGTGCCGCACGCCCGACACGCTCGTTGCCTGGGGCAGTACGGGGCGCGTCTATTCGGTTGCCGTCGCGGTGTTGCCCGGCGGGCGCGGCGACGGCGTGCCGGTGACCTCGCTCATCGAGCTCGAAGCAGGCAGCCGGGTGCTGCACTATTACGCCGCGAGCGCCGACCAGCTGCTGCTGCTCGGATCGAGCAATGGCTTCGGCTTCCTGGCCAGGCTCGGCGACATGGTGAGCCGCCAAAAGGGCGGCAAGTCGTTCATGACCATCGACACCGGTGCCGTGCCGCTCGCGCCGATGCCGGTTCTCCCCGAGGCCACGCAGGTCGCCTGCCTGTCGAGCGCGGGGCGGCTGCTCGTATTCGGAATCGACGAAATGAAGACGCTGTCGGCCGGGGGGCGTGGCATTACGCTGATGATGCTCGACGACAAGGAAACGCTCGTGCAGGCGCTCGCCATCGGTACGGCCGGCGTCGTGATGCAAGGTTCGGGGCGCGGGGGCAAGCCGGTCGAAGAGGTACTCGCAGGCGCCGCGCTCGCGCCGCATGTCGGCAAGCGCGCGCGTCGCGGCCGCGCACCGGACACGCGCATGAAAATCGCCGGCTTGCGTCCGGCGCTGGCATGATGCCGCGGGTACGCCAGCACGCCGTTCGCTTGCCATTCATCGTTCACTTTCGGAGATGCCGCTCATGTCGATTGCCATGAACGTTGCCTTGTTTCTTCACCTTGCCGGCGTCGTCGTATGGGTCGGCGGGATGGTTTTCGCGCAGTTCTGTCTGCGCCCCTCGCTTGCGGACGTTTCGCCGCAGCTGCGGTTGCCGCTCGTCGAAGCCGTGTTCGGCCGCTTTCTCGACTGGGTCGGCGTGGCGGTGCTCGCGATCGTGTTCTCGGGCGGGTTTTTGCTCGTCGTTTTCGGCGGCGGGCAGGCGCCGTGGCCGCTGCAACTGATGGCGACGCTCGGCGTCGTCATGATGATGGTCTTCGGGCATCTGCGGTTCGCAGTATTTCCGCGCATCCGCCGTGCCGTGCAGGCGCAGCGTTGGCCGGATGGCGCGCAGGCCGTCGATGTCATGCGCCGGCTCGTGCTCGTCAACCTCGTGCTGGGCATCGTGACGATCGCGGTGGCGGTGTACTCCCGGGGGTTCTGACGAAGCGGCAAAGCCGGCTTCGGCGGGGCCCGGGGGCTCAGCCGTGGGCCAGCAGTGCCGACGCGCCGTACGCGAGCGCCACGATGGCATAGACCGCGTAGACGGGCATCCGCAGGCGCGCGAATGCAAAGAGCGCGAACACGGCGGTGGCGAGATAAGTCGGCTGCGGCGGCACATGCCGCGCGATGTGCACGACCGCGACGAGCAGAAACGCCGTAGTCGTTGCGCGCAGCACGCGCATGCCATGCTCGAAGCGCGCGTGGGCTTCGAGCCGGTGCAGATGCCGGCGGGCGAAGACGATCAGAAGGCCGGACGGGACGAAGAAAGCGAGCGTGGCGGCAATGGCGCCAGCGAGGCCGTAGGTGAGGTAGCCGAGGAACGGGATGACGTTGAGCAGTGGTCCCGGCGAAACCGGCGAAAGCGCGAAGGCGAGCGTGAAGTCGCGCAGCGTGACGCCGAGCGGCGGCACGACGAAGACCGTCTTCAGCACGGGCAACGCCGAGAAGCCGCCGCCGAAGAGCGTCATCGCGGCGCCTGCAAGGCGAGGCCAGATCAGCGTGAACTGATAGCGCGGCGGCAGCGGCAGCGCGAATACGACGACCAGCGCAACGAGTGCCGCAAGCAACAGCTTGTCGCCGCGTTGGAGCGAGAACTCGAGGCGCTCGCCGCGCGCGGGGCTCGCCGCCCAGCCGCTCAAGAACGCCGCGGCGAGCAGCAGCACGAACGTTCCGGCTCCTTGCGCGAGCAGCAGCGCGACGCAGCCGAGCGCCGCAGCGAGCCGCTGCAGCCGGCCGTGCACGAGTGCGCGCGTTTGGCGATACCAGGTGAGCGCAATGAGCGCACCCAGCACGACGGCGAAATAATCCATCAGCGCGGGGGCGGCGAACGAGCGGACGAACGCCGAGTCGTACGAGACCGCGAACGCGCTCATGATGCCGAAAAAGGGTAGCACCGCGGCCGTACCGGCCACCCAGGCCCCGATGCCGCCCCGTAGCGCGTGGCCGACCTGCACGGCCACGTTGCAGCCGACGGCGCCGGGCACCATCCACGCAAGCGCGACGAGATCGGAGAATTGCAGACGCGTGAAGCGCCGCTCCCGGTCCACATAGTGGAGCTCGAGCTGCGCCATCAGCGCCAGCCCGCCCCAGGCGAGCGCCGAGCGCAGAAAGACGACGCGAAAAAGCGTCCACAGCGGTTCGCGCGCCACGCGCTGCGCATCGTCGGCCGCGCCGCCGATACTTGGCGACGCGGGCGCGAGCGGTGTCTCCCGAACGTCTCTTTTGTGCGTCGTGGCGTCAGTCATCGACTCGGTCCTTGCGGCCGCGCGCTCGGGGCTTTTCTCGCGCTTCGCGATCGGAGCATGCCTGGGTCTGCCGCTTACCGCAGTCTCTAAACAGATTGCCCGCTGGTGCTCGTCTGGTTGCGGCCCGCGCTCGCTATCGGTTCGCGCGCGCCGCATACGCCGAAGCGTTCGAGCAGTGCGGGAATGCCGTCGGCGGGTACGGGCCGCGAGAACAGAAAGCCCTGCGCCTGAATGTTGCCGAGCGCGGAGAGCCAGGCGATCTGCTCTTCGGTTTCCGTCCCCTCGACGACGACCGTGAGACCGAGAGACCGCGCCAGATTGACGATCGCCGAAACCATGACGCAGACACTGCGGTCGGCGGGGATCGCCTGCACGAACGAGCGGTCGACCTTGAGCGTATCGACCGAGAAGCGGTTCAGATACGACAGAGACGAATAGCCGGTACCGAAATCGTCGAGGGCGATGCTGACGCCGAGCCGCTTTTTCAGCGCTGAAATTTTCTCCGATACGAGCTCGGGGTACTCCATCATCGCCGTCTCGGTGATCTCGAGCTCGAGCCGGTGGGCGGCGATACCGGTTTCCTCGATCGCTCGCGCGATCGTCTCGTAGAGATCGCCGCGCCAGAACTGGACGGCCGAGATGTTGACGGCGAGCGAGAGGGATTCATAGCCCTGCGCCTGCCAGGTGGCGAGCTGCTTGCAGGCCTCGCCGATCACGAAGTCGCCGATCGGCACGATAAGGCCGGTGGATTCGGCCACCGGAATGAACTCGCTTGCCGCGATGACACCCTGCTGCGGATGGTTCCAGCGCACGAGCGCCTCGAAGCCCGTGATGCAGCGGCGCGCGAGGTCGATCTTCGGCTGATAGACGAGAAAGAGCTGCTGCTCGGCGAGCGCCACGCGCAGTTGCTGCTCCCATTGCATCAGGTGATCGGCGCGGTGCGAAAGGTGCGGCGAGTAGAACTGATAGCAGTTTTTGCCGGCATCCTTGGCGCTGTACATGGCAAGATCGGCCTTCTTGAGCAGATCGATCTCGCTTTCGCTGCTAACCGAATAAAGCGCGATGCCGATGCTCGCATGCAGCACGAACGACGTGCCTCGCACGTCGAACGGCTCCTCGAATACTTCTCGCATCGTCTCGGCCAATTGCACGGCCTGCCGCTCGACGTCGCCGCCCTTGAGCACGACGACGAACTCGTCGCCGCCGATCCGGGAGAGCACGCCGGCGGCGCCGACCGTGTCGGCGAGCCGCGAGGCCGTCATTTGCAGGACGATGTCGCCCGCGTTGTGGCCGAGCGTATCGTTGACGGTCTTGAAGTTGTCGAGATCGATGAAGAGGATCGCGAGACGGCCGACGTTGGACGGGTCGCTGACGTCCTGCCGGAGGCTTTGCAGCGTGGCATAGCGATTGCGCAGGCCCGTCAGCAGGTCGAACTCGACGAGATGCGTCATTTCGCGCTCGCGCCCGAGCAGCTTGCCGATCAGCCCGGTGGCAACCGCGAAGAACGCAAGCATCGCAAGCGAGATGAATCCCGCCATCAGCAGGTAGACATTGCGCGTGTGATTGTAATCGGCGAATTCTTCCGATTCGGACAGTCCGACGAGCACGCCCATCGGGTAGCCGTCGATATGGCGATAGGAGACGATGCGTTTCACGCCGTCGATCGGATCGATCTGCGTGCCCGAAACGTGTTCCGAGATCGGGTAGGTTCCCGTTGCCGAGAAGGCCCCGGCCGGGCTCGTGGCAGTGCCCGTGCGGCGCGCCAGCACGGCTCCGCTGTCGGCGATCACGACGATCACGCCCTCCTTGCCGATCGCCGCATTATTGTAAAAATCGCTCGTGAAGTAATTAGGATTTTCCGATACCACGACCACGCCGGCGAACGAGCCGTCGGGGTGGTTGAGGCGCCGTGTCATCTGCAGGGTCCACTGATGCGAGACGCGGCCGAGCACCGGCGTGCTGATATAGAGCTGATCGTCGTTTTCGTGCTCGTGCACCTTGAAGTGCTCGCGATCGGACAGATCGATCGGCGTGGGGTTCGCTTCGGCCGTTGACGCAATGAGCCTGCCGTGCTCGTTGATGATCGCGACCTGCACCAGTGTGTCGCTTTGCACGACGCCTTTGTCGACCGTGCTTCGCAGCTCGAAATGATCCGGATTCTTCTCGAATTCGTATTTGACGAAGCGCGTGATCTGGTCGACCTGGTGAATGGCCTTGATCGTATGTTGCTCGAGCGCCGCCGAGAGGATCGCGGCGGAGGCGGCAGCCTCGCGATAAGTCGAGTCGCGTTCGACCGACAGCCGCGCCCAGATTACGGTCCACAGCAGTGCCAGCACGAGCAGGCCGAGCACCGGGATGGCCACGAGCGCGCGCCGCCGGGAGCGGGCGGGGTCGCGTCTCGCACGGGTGTCACGGGCGGTAAGGAGCCGGGCGAAGTTCATCGGGGGTGAGCGGGTATCGGGCGTCGGCGTATGGGTTCCAGCGGGCGGAGCAGGTTTGTTCTTGGCTGCATGGCGAGCTTCGTGCCTGGCTTGTCGATAGCGCTTCCAATAAGTGAAAAATCGCCCGGCCGAGCCTCAAGCGGGCGGCCTGAGCAGGATATTACTGAATGGTTTGAGATTAGGATAGCGCTTGCTTATCGAGCGCGCGGCCGAACCAGCCCGCGGGCTCGCGCCGGGCGCCGCGTGCGCGTGCAAGGGGGAACCGGGCCGGCGCCCGGTAATGGGCGTATTAGGGGGCGTGCGGGGGCGTGTTGGGCGCGTTGCACGACGCGGGACAAGGCGGCGCCATCGATTTTCAGGCCGATGCAGGTTTCGGGCGAGGCCAGCCGGATGGCAAGCCAGCGCACGCCGTTGTCCAGCCGTGACGGAGGCACGTCGTTGAAATCGATCTCACCGGTACCGAGGGCCCGCGCGAGCGCGCCGTACTCGGCTTCGGACAAGGGGGCGATGCGCGTTGCCCTTGAACGGCGCGGTCGAAAAGACGTCGACCTGTTTGAACGCGACGCGTCGCGACGCCATGGAGGCTGTCTTCTTATGCGAGCTCGGCGATCAGCTCGATTTCGACGCACGCACCCGTAGGAATCTGCGCGACGCCGAATGCCGAACGCGCGTGCTTGCCCGCATCGCCGAACACTTCGACGAAAAACTCCGAGGCGCCGTTGGTCACGATGTGCTGCTCGGTGAATTCGAGCGTCGAGTTCACGAGGCTCATGACCTTCACGATGCGCTTGACGCGGTTCAGATCGCCCGTATGCGCGTGCAGCGTCGCGAGCAGATCGATGGCGATGGCGCGCGCGGCGTCCTTGCCTTCTTCGGTCGTCATGTTCGCGCCGAGCTTGCCGACCCAGGGCTTGCCGTCCTTTTTCGCGATGTGTCCGGAAACATAGACGGTGTTGCCCGTTTGCGCGCACATGACATACGCGGCGGCCGGCGTGGCGGCGACCGGCAGTGCGATGCCGAGGGCGGTGAGCTTGTCGTAGACGTTCTGTTGAGCCATGGGATGTCCTCGATGAAGAAAAAAGAAAGGCGCGGCCGTGGCCGCGCAGCGTCCGCCCGCCTTTTGGGGGCTTCTCAGAGCCGTTCGCGAATCAACCGGGCGAGCCGGGCGATGCCTTCGTCGATGCGCGCCGGGGGGACGGTCACGAACGAGAGTCTCAGTGTATTGCGCGCGGCGTCGTGGGCGAAGAACGGCGCACCCGGCACGAATGCGACGTTCTCTGCAATGGCCGATTCGAGCAGTTGCATGGTATCGATCTTTTCGGGCAGCGTGACCCAGATGAACATGCCGCCCTCGGGGCGGTTCCAGATCACGCCCTGCGGCATGTGGTGCTCGAGCGCCGCGCGCATCGCCTCGCATTGATCTCGATAGAGCGCACGTACGGTCGGGATGTGCTCGTCGAGAAAGCCGTCCTTGACGACTTCGTGCACGAGGCGCTGCGTGAACGTGGGCGTATGCAGGTCGGTGGCCTGCTTCGCCTGCACGAGCTTGAAATGCAGCTCTTCGGGGGCCACGAGGTAGCCGAGCCGCAGGCCCGGTGCGAGCACCTTGGAGAAGGTGCCGCAATGGACGATGTGATCGGGCGCCATCGACAGCATGGTCGGCAGTGGCGTGCCAGCGTAGTCGAGCGCCCCGTACGGATCGTCCTCGACCACCGGAAACGGGCTTGTGCGGGCGTACTCGGCGAGCGCGCGGCGGCGCACCAGCGAGAGCCGTCGGCCGGTCGGATTCTGAAAGTTCGGCTGCGCGTAGAGCAGGCGTGCGCCGGCCGTGAGCGCGGGCGTGAGGCCCTCGGGGACGAGCCCGTCCTCGTCGGTCGGTACCTGCACGTAACTCGGCTCGAAAAGCGAGAAGGCCTGAAGCGCGCCGAGGTAGGTCGGTGTCTCCACGAGCACCGGACTTGCCGGATCGATCAGCACCTTGCCGAGCAGATCCAGCGCTTGTTGCGAGCCCGTCGTTACGAGCACCTGCGACGGCCGGATCGTGGCGCCGCCGGTGGACAGCCTCGCCGCGATCCATTCGCGCAGAGGGAAATAGCCTTCGGTGGCGCTGTATTGGAGCGCGGCCGCGGGCGCCTCGCGCAACACGCGGTCCGCCGCCTCGCGAATCCGTTCGGCCGGGAACGTGGCCGGCGCGGGCAGGCCGCCGGCAAACGAAATGACTTCGGGGCGCTCGGTGACTTTGAGGATCTCGCGGATGGCCGAACTCGTAAGCTTGCGGGCGCGCTCGGAAAGCTGCCAGGTGCGATGCGGCATGTCGCTCTGATCCATGGATGTCTCCTTGTCGTACGAGGGTTGCTACGAAGGTTTGAATAATGAACGGAACGCGGGACGAACCCGCGAGGCGAAAGTGTCGATTATCGCTCGGGTTGCAGCGCTGTGCGCACAGGTGGTGCCGGCCGTACCGCTGCCTTGCGGCCGACGATGACGGTGGCGATCACGGCAGCCGCGAAGAGCCACGTCGATGGCTGCACCGATTCGCCGAAAAACGCGGCCGCAAACGCGATCGTGAAGAAGATCTGCAGCAACTGTACCTGCCCGACGCGCGCGATGCCGCCGATGGCGAGGCCGGCGTACCAGGCGAAGAAGCCGATCAATTGCGAAAAGAGCGTGACGTAGCCGAACGCGAGCCAGGTCCGCAGCGCGAGCGGCGCGGGGTGTGCGAGATGCTGCTGCCAGACGAGCCAGCCGACGGGCACGGCGAGAAACGGCGCCGTGACGACGAGCGTCCAGCAGATCACCTGCCAGCCGCCCATTTGCCGGGCGAGGCGGGCGCCTTCGGCATAGCCGAGCGCGCCGATGGCCACGGCGGCGAGCATCCAGGCGTCGCCGGCTTCGAGCGTGCCGCCGCCCGCGTTGAGCGCGAACGCCACCACGAGCCCGCTGCCTACGGCTGCGCTCGTCCAGAAGGCGGCGGACGGCCGTTCGTGCGACAGCCAAGCGGCGTAGAGGGCGACGAAGAGCGGCTGCAGGCCACCGACGAGCGCGCCGTGCGACGCCGGTACGGTTTTCATGGCCCAGGCCGAGAAGACGGGAAACGCGACGATGACGCCGAGCGCGACGACGAAAAGGCTCTTCAGCTGCGCGCGAGTCGGCAGCCGCTCGCGGCGCCAGGCGAGCAGGGCGGCGGCCGGCACGGCGGCGGCAAGGGCTCGGCCAAGGCCGTTCAGGAGCGGGTGGATCTCCTGAACGACGATGCGCGTCATCGGCAGCGTGAGGCTGAAGATCGCGACGCCGACGAGGCCGAGCAGCATGCCCTGCGATTCGCGTGAAATCATGTCGGATAGTCCTGAATCGATGCTGAGGAGAAAACGGGAATCGGGAAACGAGAAAGGCGCCGCGTTCAGCCGAGCATGCGTACGCCGGAGGGTGTCTCGAATTCGGCGACGAGCGCGGGAGCCGGGGCCGGCACGCCGTCGAGCACGATCAGGTGCGCCGCGCCGAGCCAGTTCAACTGCGCGGCTGCGAGCTCGGGCTGCGGATGGCGCGCCTTGAGCGTCTTGAGCGCCACGCCGGAGGACGGCAGCGTCGCGCCCGGGTGCGCGGGCGTGTCCCACTGGATGAGGGTTGGCACGACGCCGTCGCCTGCGCCTTGCCAGGCGGGGAAGCTGCCGTCGTCAGGCACGGTGAGCCGCCAGGTCAAAACTCCGCGCGACATGGCGATGGCGGGCGGGATGCGCGATGGATACTGCGACTGCCAACGAGCGAGATCGCGCGGACGGCTCACCCGCGCGGCCCAGTGCGCGAGAAACGGCCCACGCTCGAGTCGCTCGCGCATGGCCGGTCTGTCGAGTTCGAACCAGCGTGCGCGCGCAACGCCGTCCATGCCCGGCCGCTGCGTTGCCGGCGAGGACGAAGCGGGATGCGCCTCGGCGTCAGGGTCGATCGCTATCACTTCCAGATAGGCGCCGCCAAAGAGGCCGAGCACGCGGTTGTGCGTGCCCATGCCGGCATGCTTGCCGCCCGGCAGGAGCTCGATGCCGAGGGCCTCGGTGACGAAGCGCGCGCCTTCGTCGAGCGTGCGGGCCGCGACGACGAGGTGATCGAGTTCGAGCGAGGGAACGTTGTGCATGCGAGGGAAGCGGTTCGGGCCGCCAATGCGGGCAATAATGTAGCATCCACTTTAATGGCTGATGCCGGCACAGTAACGGTACAATTGCCGCGATACTTCTCTGTACAGTTGGATGGCCGCCATGTCCGCCACACTCGATCTTATTCCGGCTCCGCACGGGGCATCGCCGCTGACCCTCGTGGAGCAACTCGTGCAATGGGCACGCCGGCGCATCGACGAACGCGTGTTCCGCCCCGGCATGCGCATGCCTTCGATCCGCAAGCTCGCGCAGGACAAGAGTGTGTCGCGCTTCACCGTCGTCGAAGCGTACGAGCGGCTCGTCGCGCAAGGCTATCTGGAGTCGCGCAGGGGCTCGGGCTTTTACGTGCGCGAACGCGCGAACGGCAGTTCGCCGCCGGCGCTCGGCGGGGCTTCCACGAGCAAGGCTGCTCCCGTGCGCAATACGATCGACGTCGCCTGGCTGCTGCGCAGCACGGTCCAGACGAGCAGCGCTGAAAAAGGCCCGGGGCTCGGCTACCTGCCGACGCGCTGGCTCGACGGCGAGCTCGTGGCCGGCGCCCTGCGCACGCTCGGGCGCCAAAGCGCGGCCCAATGGCTCGGCAACGGCACGGCCCAGGGGTTTCTGCCGCTGCGCCAGCAACTGCAGACGCGCCTCGCCGAGTTCGAGATCGGCGCGCAGCCCGATCAGCTCGTGCTCGTGTCCGGCATTACGCAGGCGATCGATCTGATCGCCCGGCTTTTCGTGCAGGCGGGCGATGCGGTGGTGGTCGGCGATCCTGCCTGGTTCCAGATGTTCGGCCGCTTCGCGTCGCAGGGCGCGCGGCTCGTGGGCATGCCCTATACGGCGAACGGGCCGGACATCGACGCACTCGAGACGCTCGTCGCGACATGGCGCCCGAAGATGCTCGTCATCAACTCGGTGCTGCACAACCCGACGGGCACGTCGCTTTCGCCGGCGCAAGCGTTCCGCATTCTCCGGCTTGCCGAAGCGTACGATTTCATCGTCGTGGAAGACGACGTATATGGCGACCTGTGCCCGCCGAGCTATCCCGCAACGCGCCTGGCGAGCCTCGATCAACTGAAGCGCGTGATCTACCTCGGCAGCTTCTCCAAGACGCTGACGGGCAACCTGCGCGTGGGTTTCGTCGCCGCTTCGCCCGATCTGGCGCAGGCGCTGACGGACCAGAAGCTGCTTGTCGGCATGACGACGCCCGAACTCAACGAGCGCGTGCTCTACAAGGTGCTGACCGAAGGGCACTACCGGCGCCATGTCGAGCGGCTGCGCGCGCGGCTCGACGGCGTGCGCGACAAGTGCGCGAAAATGCTCGAGGCGGCCGGGTTCACGCTGTTCACGGCGCCGGCGGCCGGCATGTTCCTCTGGGCGGACGCGGGCGTCGACGCCGACGCGTTCGCGGCCGCGGGGCAGGAGGCCGGCTTCTTGCTTGCTCCAGGCAGTCTTTTCTCGCCGCACCAGTCGCCGACCACTTTCTTGCGCTTTAACGTCGCCAACTGCGGCGATCCGGCGCTGCCGGGCTTTCTCGCCGGCTATCTCGATGCGCGGCGCACGGCGAGGCCCTTGAAAACGGGGCAGGGCGCCCCCAGTTGACGGCCTGTTCGCCGCGGCGCCTCCGGCGGCCGGCCATGCGCGCGGCCGCCGGAGGCGCCGCGCTTCGCGCTCCAACCTCATTTACGCAAACAGGGAACCCGGACCATGGCACAGGAAACCATGAGCTTTCAGGCGGAAGTGAAGCAGCTTCTGCAACTGATGATCCACTCGCTTTACAGCAACAAGGAAATCTTCCTGCGCGAACTGATTTCGAATGCGTCGGATGCGTCCGACAAGCTGCGCTTCGAGGCAATCGCGAACAATGCCTTGTACGAGGACGATCCGAGCCTGCGTATTCGCGTGTCGTTCGACAAGGACGCGCGCACGGTGACGATCGACGACAACGGGATCGGCATGAGCCGTGACGAAGCAATCTCGCATCTCGGCACGATTGCGCGTTCCGGCACGAAAGAGTTCTTCTCGAAGCTTTCGGGCGACCAGCAAAAGGATGCGGCGCTGATCGGCCAGTTCGGCGTGGGGTTTTACTCGGGCTTCATCGTTGCCGACAAGATCACGGTCGAAACGCGCCGCGCCGGCCTGCCGCCGTCCGAGGGCGTGCGCTGGGAAAGCGCGGGCGAGGGCGACTTCTCTGTCGATGCGATCGAGCGCAAGGCGCGCGGCACGACGATCACGCTGCACCTGCGCGAAGGCGAAGACGAACTGCTGTCCGGCTATCGGCTGCGCACGATCATCCGCAAGTATTCGGACCACGTCGCGTTGCCGATTCTCATGAAGAAAGAGGAGTGGGATTCGGAGAAGGGCGAGACGGTCGTCAAGGAAGAGGACGAGACGGTGAATCAGGCGAGCGCGCTATGGACGCGCCCGAAGAGCGAAATCACCGACGAGCAGTACAAGCAGTTCTACCAGCATCTCTCGCATGACCATCAGGACCCGCTCGCCTGGACGCACAACCGCGTGGAAGGGCGCAGCGAGTATACGCAGCTGCTGTACGTGCCCGCGCACGCGCCGTTCGACATGTGGAACCGCGAGCGCCACGGTGGGCTGAAGCTCTACGTGAAGCGCGTGTTCATCATGGACGATGCCGAGCAGTTGCTGCCGCAGTATCTGCGTTTCATCCGGGGCGTGGTCGATTCGGCCGATCTGCCGCTCAACGTGTCGCGCGAAATCCTGCAGGAAAGCCGCGACGTGCGCGCGATTCGCGAAGGCGTGACCAAGCGTGTGCTGTCCATGCTCGAAGAACTGGCCGGGGCCGAGACCGACGAGGGCCGCGCGAAATATGCGTCGTTCTGGAAAGAATTCGGTCAGGTGCTCAAAGAGGGGCTCGGCGAGGATTTCGGCAATCGGGAGCGCATCGCGAAGCTGCTGCGCTTCGCCACGACGCATACCGATTCGACTGAGCAGACGGTTTCGCTTGCCGAGTATGTCTCGCGGATGAAACCCGAGCAGACGAAGATCTACTACGTGAGCGCCGATAGCTGGCAGGCCGCGAAGAACAGCCCGCATCTCGAAGTGTTCCGTAAGAAAGGCATCGAAGTGCTGCTGCTGTCGGATCGCGTCGACGAGTGGGCGCTCGCCTATTTCACCGAATTCGACGGCAAGCCGCTCGCGAGCGTGGCCCGCGGCGACCTCGACATCGACGCGTTCGACGACGAGGAAAAGAAGGCGCACGAGGCGCTGTCCGAATCGATGAAGCCGCTCGTCGAGAAGATGAAGGAAGTGCTCGGCGAGAAGGCGAAGGACGTGCGCCTGACGTTCCGCCTCACCGATTCCCCGTCGTGCCTCGTTGCGGACGAAGGCGAGATGAGCGGCTATTTGCAGCGCATGCTGAAAGCTGCGGGGCAGCAGGGGCCCGAATTCCGCCCGATCCTCGAAGTGAATCCCGAGCACGCGCTCGTCAAGGGGCTTTCCACGGAACGTCCCGATTTCGCGGACTGGTGCCATCTGCTCTTCGATCAGGCGTTGCTCGCAGAGGGCGGTGCGCTCGAAGATCCGGCCAGCTTCGTGAAGCGTACGAACGCGCTGCTGCTTGCGCGCTGATGCACGGCTCGACGCTGCGCCCGAGCCCGACCGGGGGGAGTTGGCATGAAACGCCGCTGCCCTCGTTCACGGCCGCGCAAAAAGACTGGCTCACGCGCGGCGGTTCGTTGACGGCGCACCTGCGGCGGCTCGGCGCGGTGGCGGTGCGGGTGACGCGTGAGGCGGCCGCATGCGCCTGGGCCGACGAGCAGGGCGCGCTCGGCGTCGCGCCGCGCGAGCGCGTTTGGGTGCGCGAGGTGGTGCTCGAGGTGGATGGCGTGCCGTTCGTCGCGGCACACAGCATCGCGCCGTTGCGGGCCAGCCGCGGCGTGTGGCAGGCGATGCGGCGGCTGTCTGCGCGGCCACTTGCCGAACTGCTTTACAGCGACAGGACGGTGGCCCGCTCGCCGCTCGTCAGTGCGCGGCTCACGGAGCGTCACCCGTTGTTCGCGCTTGCACGGCGCGAACTTGACAGCGCCGCGCCGCAAGTGCTGCTCGCGCGCCGCTCCGTGTTCATGCGCAACGGTGCGCCGCTCATGGTGACCGAATGCATGCTGCCGGCGCTCTGGCGGCGTGTCGCACGTCCGGCGCGTGCCTTGCCGTCGGTCCCGGGCCGGCCGGCGCGGGTGCGGGTTTTTTCTGATTTCCGATGCTGAAGCGTTCATTTGCGCCGGTCGTCGACGAGCGAACGTGCGTGCTCGTTCTTGGCAGCTTGCCGGGCGAAGTCTCGCTCGCGCACGGGCAGTACTATGCCCATCGGCAAAACCGGTTTTGGCATTTGATGGGCGATGTGATTGGGGAAGATTTGCCTCGGATGGCGTACGAGGCACGCCTGCAGACGCTGCTCGATCATCGGGTAGGGTTGTGGGATGTGATCGCCCAGGCGCGTCGCGAAGGGAGCCTCGATAGCCGGATTCGCGATCATGCGACGAACGATCTGGCCACGCTCGTGGCTGGGTTGCCGAATCTTGCTGCGGTTGCGTTCAACGGCGGCACGGCGGCGAAGATCGGCATGCCGGCGTTGGCCGAGAGCCGACTATCGCTCGATCTCATCAAGCTACCGTCGAGCAGCCCGGCTTATGCGGCCGTGCCATATTCCGAGAAGTTGAGGGCGTGGCAGGCGTTGCGGAAATGGCTGGGACGGCGTCTCGCGAAACAACCGAAGCGGTGACGTGCCTCTCGACGAAGAAAAGCGAGCAGCCATCGACGCAGCGCGCTCGGGCGATCCCATAGCGCTCGAGCGCCTGCTGCGCGTGTTTCAGCCGGACATACGCCGCTATGCGCAGCGCAATTGCTTCATTTCGGACGTTGACGTCCTCTTACGCCGGGACTTCGAGGAACTCACGATCGGTGAGATCGCTGCGCATCTCGGCTCGTCCGTCCCGGCGACTAAAAGCCGCCTGCATCGTGCGCGAACGCTGGCGCGCGCATATCTGCTTGTCGGACCACAATAACCCTGGGCAGACGAGGCAGCGGTGGATATCAGCGGGGCGCTGCCTTCGGCGTTGAAATGACGATGAGGTTCAACGCGATCCGCATCTCGACGTTCATGCAGTTGCCGCCGCCATCATGCGAATGACATTTCCAGCTCCACCCCTGAGTAGTTGACGCGCGGCGCCACTTCTCGACCCTCGCCTTCTTCGAAACGAACGAGCCCGTATTGCTCCATTGTCCGCAACGTCCGCGATAGATTGGACTTCGCACGGCCCGAGCGTTCCGCTAATTCGCTCAGTGACGCGGGCTTCGTCTCGGCGATCAACGCAAGCAGCGAGCGGTTTCTGTCGGAAAGCACCTGTGCCAGCGTTTCGAGCGACTGGAACCAGACTTTGGGCTCATCCGGGCTGGGCACATAGTCACCTCGGGCGATTGCCATCGTCCGAGCTTTGTATTGCTCCAATGACGCAATCCCGACCTTCAAGACGTTGGCTGTACTCATGCTGACTGCTCCTTCTCGCAAGAATCGCTTCAACTTCGACCCAGAAATCCGCCAGCAACTTCGCAGCGTCCTCGTAGAAATAGAAACGAACCTGGGCGCCGCGATGCGCGTGGTCATACTCGATGCGCGTACGTGCTCCCGGTCCTGAGCCCTCGCGGATGGGATGCGCGTTGTCAAAGCCCAAGAGGCGAGAGCCCGCCTCGTCATGGAGCGTGAGCGAATACCGAAGCCCCTGCGGACGTTCCGCTGTGACGGCGCACTGCCTCACCTCGAACTTAACCCAACACTTGCCGCGGGAATCCACGACAAGCGTTTCTCCATCGAGATAAAGCAGCGTATCAAGGCCGGAATCGCGCACGTTCGTTTGCTTGGATGTTATCACCGGATCATAACTTCATCAATCATCTCGCTACCGCGCCGGACCACCTATGCGGATGCGGATGCGGATGCGGATGTGGCACGGTTGCGGGCCGTCGTCTGCTTGCATACCCCGGCGCGGACCAAGTGGAGGCTTGCGAATCGCTAGATGCTAACGAGGGAGTTCGGTCTTCGCGGTGCATTCGCCTGCTTCTAGGACCGAATGCCAGGCTTGCGCGGTGCGACTCCGAGTAGATCGAGCTAACGGCTGCGCTTTACCGCAGGGCGCCGGTTAGCGCTGTTGTTCGTCCTATCGGCCAAGACCTCAGCATGTGGTCCTACGCGGGTGGGGCAGCGATGCCGTAGCCGATGTCAAATTGACCAAAACATCAACCGGTTTTGGCATTTGATCGGGGATGTAATGGATGCGGCGCTGCCGGGGATGACGTACGAGGCGCGGTTGCAAGCGCTGCCCGATAACCGCCTGAGGTTGTGGGACGTTATTGCGAAAGCCAAGCAGGAAGGTAGCGAACAACGGCAAGCGGCTATTGATGCAGCTCGCTCGGGCGATTGCCGCGACGCCCTCGCCTATATCGAAAACGCTTGCTTAGTAGTAGTTAGTAGTCGCTCTCGCGTTGATGGCGCACGGCAAGGATCGTCACCGTTCGATCGTCGTCGATTTCAAACAGCGGACATATCCCGATGCGCCGAACGGATTGATCAGTTCCCGTAAAAGCGGGTATGCAGGGTGCGCGGCTGCGATTGGCCACGACGGCCATATTCCGGCTGCGATTGCTCGCCCGCTTGCTGCCCATTCGGGGCTTAGCGGCGGAGACGGCGTTGCTACAAGGCCAAGTGTGCTGGAAAAGAGTACTGGACCACGTTGACGAGGCGGGTACGCGCAGCCACCATAGAGCATGGTTGCCGATGCCTCAATAGGCTGTGGTCAAGGGCATCGTTTTGTGATTCTCAAGGAGGGACCATGACTGAGCGCGATAAGGTGTTTGCGGGCTCGATCCCGAGGTCCTACGACACGCTGATGGTCCCTCTGATCTTCGAGACTTATGCCGCCGACATGGCGGAGCTCGTCGCGGCCTCCTCGCCCGATTCGGTGCTGGAAACCGCGGCCGGCAGCGGCGCGGTTACGCGGGCGCTTGCGCCAAAACTCCATGTTGGCGCGCGCTACGTGGCGACCGACCTCAATCAGCCCATGCTTGACTATGCCGCCACGCGGCAGGGGGCCGGTGACCGTATCGAATGGAAGCAGGCGGATGCGCTCGACCTGCCATTCGAAGACGCGTCATTCGACGTCGTTTGCTGCCAGTTCGGGGCGATGTTTTTTCCCGACCGGGTCATTGGCTACGCCGAGGCCCGTCGCATGCTGAGACCGGGCGGGCGTTTTGTCTTCAGTGTCTGGGATCGCATCGAAGAGAACGCCTTTGCCGACGAGGTCACCAACGCCGTCGCCACGGTGTTTCCGCACGACCCTCCAAGATTCCTCGCCCGCACGCCGCACGGCTACCACGATATCGCACTGATCCGAGAGGACTTGAGGCGCGCAGGGTTCGCGGACATCGAGATCGAGACACGGGCGAAGGCGAGTTGCGCGCCCTCGGCACGCGACGCCGCCACCGCTTATTGTCTGGGAACGCCGCTGCGAAACGAAATAGAGGAGCGCGACGCTGAATTGCTTCAACTGGCTGTGGACCGTGCTACGGCGGCGATTGCCATTCGCCATGGCGAAGGTCCGGTGACCGGTAAGATTCAGGCACATGTGATCGTGGCGGCATATTAAGGCGGTCCCGGTGCGAGTCTGCTGCAAGCCGATCGGCACGTGCGACAAGCCCGGGTATTCGATGCCCCGCGCGCCTGCCATGTGCGCCGGACTGCGATTGGCCAGATGGCATTCCCCCGAGCTCGTGTTCTCGGGGATGCTGCCGACGCGCGTGCTTGATTGGGGCGACTATGGTCGAGTGAGATGCCCGGAAACTGCCCGAGTCCGCCGGCTGAAGTTGGCCGTACGTTGCCTCACGGTCGTGTGCGGCGATCGCGCAGGGCGCGCATCTGACGCAAAAGGTACAACCCGACCCGTTTCTGCCCTTCACACTTCTCCAAAGCGGCCATTCAGTCACCACCAAGGCCAACAAGAAATCCGGCTCCTCACGTCTAGGTGGGGTTGTCCCGAGGGTCTCGCGTCGTAATCGCGGCGGGCAATTGTCATGGGGAGACGTTCGCAGATGCCGATCTTCAAAGGTTGGTCGTGACTAGGTGAGCAGCGATCCCGAACATTGTGACGGCAACGAAGCCGTCAAGCGTTCGCCAGGCGATGCTGCGACAAAAGATCCAGCGGCAAGCATATGAAAGTCGCGAAAGGAAAAGAAACCAGGCAGAGGACGCTATGATCGCGCCGAGAACGAAAGGCCAGCGGGCGCCTGGCGACTTGCTTGCGGTCATCGCCCCGAGCACAAACACTGTGTCGATCCATGCGTAAGGGTTTAGCAGCGACACTACGGCCGTGGCAAGCAACGTTTTTTTGAAAGAAAAACTGGTGCTTACATCTCCAGCATGAACTGTCCGCTCGGTGCCAATTGCAGCGCGGAAAGCCAGCGCGCCATGGCAAATGAGATACGCGACTCCTCCCCATAACGAGATAGAAACGACAATGGGGTGGCTCGTCAGCAGCGCTGTAAAACCGCCGGCGCCGAGTGCAATGAGCAGAGCATCACTGCCGGCGCAAACCGCTACAACAAGAAGCAAATGCTGACCGGAGATCGAGTGTCTGATAACGAATACGTCTTTCGGACCCACAGAGGAGAACAGTCCGAGGCCAAGTAGTAGACCTTCGACAAAGACGGAGGTGTCTAACATGAGTCATGCCGACAACCTCTTAAGCTGAACCGGGGATAGTTACAGTAGATACTGACTATACGAGAGCCGCGTTTGCATTTCAATCTCACCCGAAAATTTAGCACATTGCAGTTGGCGGGTTGCTCACTGCGACGTAACAGCGAATCGGCAATTGCCTTGACGCGCCGATAGCTGCGGAAATCGTTGACGATCTAACCAAGGTCATCGACTGACTGTTCATGGCCGATTCCCGACAAACCGAACGGTGGTGTGAGGCGTCGGTAGCTGAGGAGGACCGTGCAGCCGGAGATGTCGAATCAGTCAAAACCTCAACCGGTTCTGGCATCTGATCGGAGACGTAATCGGTGAGGGCCTGCCATCGCAAAGCTGTCGCGCTTACGCCGCCTCGAGCAGTTCCTTGAGTTTGCTCAAATCGCGCATGACCCATTGCGCGTCCGCGGCGAATTTTTCGTCAGTCATCCCCGGTACGCGGAACAGTGTGAACTGCACTTCGACCCCGGCGCCGTTCGAGATCACGCGCATCGGCACGTAGATTTCCCCACCGTCGGGCAGTTCGACGTAGTGATCGAGTACGCCGTACGCGTTGGGCTCGGTGAAGCGGATCTTCACGGGGCCGCCCTCGCCTTCGAATAGCCATACGGTTCCGTCGTTGCCGAGGGGCTTGCCGAGGCCCGATGCCCAACGCGCGAACGAGTCGGGCCGCGCCATGAAGTCGTAGGCGTCCCGCAGGCTCCGCAGGATCGATATGCTGATCGCTTTCGATTCGGCCGTTGGCATCGTCATGCGATTTTCCGAGGTTGGGGGAAGCAGGGCGGGCAGGGCCCGCTTCCCGGAGATTGTGGAGGATTCGGCGCCGGCTGTCGAATCGTCGGGAACACCGGCCACGGTATACTTCCGCGCTTTCATTGCCTTCACGCGGCAACCAAGGACCACACATGAGCGCATTGCCTCCCTGCCCCAAATGCAACTCCGAATTCACCTATGAAGACGGGAACATCTACATCTGCCCGGAGTGCGCGCATGAGTGGTCGGCGCAAGCCGCGGCGCCGGCCGAAACCGCTGGCAGGGTCTATCGCGATTCGGCCGGAAACGTCCTGCAGGACGGCGATACCGTCACGGTCATCAAGGACTTGAAACCGAAGGGCTCGACAGGCGTGATCAAGATGGGCACCAAAGTGAAAAACATCCGCTTGGTGGACGCCGACCACGACATCGACTGCAAGATCGAAGGCTTTGGCGCCATGAGCCTCAAATCGGAGTTCGTCAAGAAGGCGTGAAGCGGGGCGGTGGCCCGCTCGCGACGCCCCGCCGAATCCAGGCATGGCAACGCCGTCGGCAGGGCAGATCGCCGGTACGGTCTCGCCGAACGGACTACCCGCCGCGCTGCCGCGAGCTGGTCGCGATCCGATAAACTTTCGGTATTGGAGCCAGACTCTGCAAGGAGGCAACCCGATGACACTGATCATTTATCTGATTGGATGGCTGATCCTGATAGGCGGCGTGTCGTGGGGGCTGATCGCCATGCATGTGTCGCAACACACGGTTGCCATCGTGGCGGTCATCCTGCTCGGTATCGCCGTGATCACGGCGGCTACCCGCACACGCAACCGCGACCGCTCGTAGAGGCTCTCCCCGGTGCACGTTATAGGCGCCCTGAAATCAGTGAACTTGCAATGACCGATACCTCCTTTTCCTCGCCCGATTCCGCGGCGCAAAACCTTGCCCCCGAGGCTCCCGAGACGGTGCACGAGGACGGCTTGTGGCGCGACGGCGGCTGGACCGCCCGCGTGATCAAGAACGAGGACGACGACGGTTGGGCCGTCGAAATGATCAAGGACGGGGAGCCGGAACCCGCGCTGGTCGGTCCTTGGACGATGGGGCGCAACAAGAAGGATCCGAAGCCGCTCGATGTGTCGGCGTTCAACACGCTGGTGAAGACGGCGTCGGAGGTATTGCGCCGCCACGAACAGCAGTTGCGCGCGCAACTGCACAAGCGGGTGACGGTCGGCGCGGGGGCGGGCGGTGGCGAATTGGAGATCACGCTCGACATCGTGCCCGACGAGGACGAGCCCTATGCGTTGCTGACGGCGCTCGACGCCTTTGGCGAGCAGTTGGCTCAAGTGCAGGTGGCACCCAACTTCAAGCTCAACAAGGCGAGTGCCGCCAACTGGGTGGAGAACGAGTTTCGTCGGCCTGGCTGATGGCTGATGGACGATGGCGGGTCGGATGCGCTGCGAGACCTGCCGTATCGGCGGCACCGGATGGACTGCGTAGAATGCGCACTTACCGATTACCTCACCAGGGCACTCTCGTATGGCAATGAAGAAAACGGACCTTGAGAAAAACAAGGCGCTCAAGCTGACGCACTCGATGAAGCAGAGCCATTCCGAGCGTTTCGGCAAGGGCGCGGCCGATACGCCGCTCGGGCGGCGCGAGCAGCGCAAGCTGGATCAGGCGAAAGGGCTCGTGCCGTTCGCCTGCAAGCTCGACGGCGACTTGGCGAACCAGCTCAAGGAGCGCGCTGCGACGCACCCGGAGGGCATGACGGGCCTGCTCGACGAACTGCTGCGGCAGGCGCTCGCGGCAGCGGAACGGTAACGGCACAATATCGGCGTCCACCCTATTCATCACGACTCAGAGGAGCAGCGCCATGACGGCTGCGACGCAATTCGATCAAGTTTCCGTTATCAAGCGGGCCAACGTCTATTTCGACGGCAAGTGCGTGTCGCACACCGTTCTTTTTGCCGACGGCACGCGCAAGACGCTCGGTGTGATCCTGCCAGGTACCCTCAATTTCGGCACCGATGCCCCCGAGATCATGGAAGTGCAGGCCGGCCAATGCCGTATTCGCCTCCAAGGCAGCGATCGGTGGATCACATACGGCGCGGGCGAATCGTTCTCGGTACCCGGCAAGAGCCGCTTCGATATCGAAGTAACCGAAACGCTCGACTACGTCTGCAGCTATCTGTGAATGCAGAGGGCGGACGCCCGGTGCAAAGCCTCGTGTCCGCCCGTGTTGCCGGTTGCTTCCAGGTACGGGGTGGGCGCCGCGGCCGGACGTCGGCACGGTGACCCTCAGGCCGCTCACGATACGCCGAGCACCGATTTCGGTTCGAGAAACGCCTCCAGGCCGAACGTGCCGTACTCGCGGCCAATGCCCGATTGCTTGAAGCCACCGAAAGGTGCGGCGGGTTCATGCGCGAGCGAGTTGACGAGCACGCGCCCCGCTTCGATTTGCGATGCCACCGAGCGTGCCCGCGCGATGTCGGGCGACAGCACGTAAGCCTGCAAGCCATAGGGCGTATCGTTGGCAATGGCGATCGCGTGTTCGGTATCGCGGTACGCGATGATCGAAAGCACAGGTCCGAATATTTCCTCGCGCGCGATGGTCATGTCGTTCGACACATCGCTGAAGACGGTCGGGCGGACGAACCAGCCCGTTGCGATACCGTCCGGGCGTCCCGGCCCGCCGGCAATCAGCCGCGCGCCTTCTTCCATTCCGACACGGATGTACCGCTGCACGCGGTCCCATTGCTTCTGGCTGACCATCGGCCCGATGCTCGTGCGCGGGTCGCGCGGGTCGCCGGCCCGGATGCCCGCAATGGCGCGCACGACACGTGCCTCGAAGTCCGCGAGCCGGCGCTGCGGCACGAGTATGCGGGTGCCCGCGATGCACGCTTGTCCGCTGTTCATGAAGCCGGCCTCGAGCGCGAGCGGCACGGCTTCGTCGAAGTTCGCGTCGTCCAGCACGATGACGGGCGATTTGCCGCCAAGCTCCAACGTCACGCGCTTGAGCGTATCGGCGGCCGTGCGCAGGATCGTCTTGCCGACGGCTGTCGAGCCTGTGAACGATACCTTCGCCACGTCGGGATGCGAACTGATCTGTGCGCCGACCGTTTCGCCGCGGCCGGTGACGATGTTGAACACGCCGGGTGGCAGACCGGCTTCGTGCAGCGCCTGGGTCACCACGCGCGTCTGAATGGCGCTCATCTCGCTCGGTTTGACGACGGCCGTGCAGCCAGCGGCGAGCGCGCTCGCGAGTTTGCCGCAAATGAAGCCGGCATCGCTGTTCCAGGGCGTGATCAGCCCCGCCACGCCGAGCGGCTGCATCGTCACTTCGGCGGTGCCGGCGCGGCGGGTGAACGCATAGTCTTCGAGCATGCGGGCAGCATCCCGCAGCACGTTGCCGGCATGGCGGGCCATCCAGCGGCCGCGCGACACCGGTGCCCCATATTCCTCGACGATGGCTTCGAAAAGCGCATCTTCCCTGGCCGCAACGGCTTCGTGCATCCGCTTCAGCATGCCGATGCGCTCACGCTTGGTGGTGTGCGAAAACGCCGGAAACGCGCGTTTGGCCGCAGCGATGGCATCGCGCGCATCCGCTTCGGCTGCCAGACGAACGCGGCCGATCACTTGCTGCGTCGCCGGATTGAAAAGGTCGAACAATTCTTCTCCGCGCGGCGTGACGAACGCCCCGTCGATATAAATGGTGTCGATGATCTGCATGGCGATCCTCAAAACATTCCCTGATGCGTACGATAGAGCGCCGGCATTGCGTTGACTAGGCGTACAATCGGGAATGATGTGTTGAACGATTTGAGACAATGAGGACGTCCGGCCTGCTCGAACTCGAAGCCGTACTGGCGGTGGCGCGTCATCGCAGCTTCCGGGCGGCCGCTGTAGAGATGGGCGTGTCGACGTCCGCGCTCAGCCACGCGGTAGCGGCGCTCGAGGCGCGTATCGGCGTTCGGCTCTTCAATCGCACCACACGCAGCGTCTCGCTATCCGAAGCCGGGGGGCAATTCGTGAGCGCGGTTGCACCGGCGTTATCCGCGATCCGGCTCGCGCTCGAGCAGGCGGGCAGCTTCCGCGACACGCCGTCGGGCACCCTGCGCATCAATACTTCGGTGGGCGCCGCGAACCGGGTCATGCCGGTCTTCATCGCGTTCTTGCAGCGCTACCCCGACATGAAGCTCGATATCGTGACGGAAGGACGGCTCGTCGACATCGTGGTCGAAGGCTTCGATGCCGGTATCCGCCTCGCCGAAACGGTGCCGCAGGATATGATCGCCGTCCCGTTCGGCGACCCGCTGCGGTTTGCCGTCGTGGGCACGCCTGCGTACATTGCGCAACACGGCGCACCGCGCACGCCTGCCGATCTCAAGGCCCACCGTTGCATACGCTCGCGCATGCCGAGCGGGGCAATTGCTCACTGGGAGTTCGCCCGGCGTGGGCAGACGGTGCGCTTCGACGGCGAGGGTGCGCTGACGCTCGACGAGCCGGGCCTGATGCTCGCGGCGGCGCGGGCGGGCCTCGGGCTCGCCTATCTGACCGAATGGAACGTCAGCGCCGATCTGGCCGCCGGCACGCTCGTGCGCGTGCTGGAGGACTGGACGCCCCCACTCGACGGGCTTTGTCTTTACTATCCGGGCCGGCGCCATGTGCCGGCCGGATTGCGCGCCTTGATCGAGATGATTCGCGAGCGGGCGGGTTCGCCGGCTTGAGTTCACAGCGCCCGCTCGCGCCGTGTTTGCCTTCGCTGCGTCAAACTGACTCAAGTTTGCCGACCGACCGGCCGTTAATGCATTAAACGCTCCTGAGCTTCGATACGCCCCCGTGTGCCCTGGATGGTCCGAGGCACGGCCTTGCTATTTCTCCGAGTCACAGAACGATGCGCAATAACGGCCCCGTCACCCAACGCGAATACGAATTGACCGACGACATCACCCTGATGTCGACGACCGACACGAAAAGCCGCATCCTCTACGGGAACGCGGCCTTCGTGGAGGTCAGCGGCTTCACCCGCGAGGAGCTGGAGGGGCAGCCACACAACATCGTTCGCCATCCCGACATGCCGAGCGAAGCGTATGCGGATATGTGGAAGACGCTCGAGGGCGGCGAGCCGTGGACGGCCATCGTCAAGAACCGGCGCAAGGACGGCGATCACTACTGGGTACGCGCCAATGCGATGCCCGTGGTGCAGCGCGGGCAGACGGTCGGCTACATGTCCGTGCGCACGCGTCCGTCGCGCGAGGAAGTGGCGTCCGCCGAAGCGCTTTACGCGGCGATGCGCGAAGGCCGCGCGGGCAGCGTCGGATTCCATAAGGGCGTGGTCGTGCGCATGGGCTGGCGCCGCTTCACGTCGGCCCTCAAGACGATGACCGTACGGTGGCGCATCCGCTCGACCCTCATCGCACTCGTTGCGCTGGTAAGCGCGGCAACGTGGGCCGCCGGCGAGACGGGCGGCCACCTGGGTGCGATCGCCGGCGCGACGGCCGTGGCTGCCACGCTTGCATCGCTCTGGCTCGAAGCGCAGATTGCGGTCCCGCTCGAGACGTTGCGCAGACACGCACTGCGTGTGGCATCGGGAGACGGGCGCGACACGCTCGAGATCGATCGTGTCGACGAGATCGGCATGACGTTGCGTACGATCAATCAACTGGGCCTGGTTCTGCGTTGGCTCGTCGACGACGTGAGCGAGCAGGTGCGTCACGTCGAAGTGGGCATCAACGAATTTGCGCAAGGCAACGCGGATTTGAGTTCGCGCACCGAACAGGCTGCCTCGAGCGTGCAGCAAACCGCGTCTTCGATGGCGCAGATGACATCGTCGGTGAAGAGCAATGCCGATACGGCTTCGGCGGCCAACGATCTGTCGAGCGCGGCGAGCGAAGCGGCGGCGATGGGAGGGCGCGCGGTGGGCGAGGTCGTGCATACGATGAACGACATCACGGCCAGCTCGCGCAAGATCGGCGACATCATCGGCGTGATCGACGGCATCGCGTTTCAGACCAACATCCTGGCGTTGAACGCGGCCGTCGAGGCGGCCCGCGCGGGCGAGCAGGGGCGCGGCTTCGCCGTGGTTGCCGGCGAGGTGCGCAGTCTCGCGCAACGCAGCGCGCAGGCCGCCAAGGAAATCAAGTCGCTCATCGATGCGAGCGTAGGCAAGGTGGAATCGGGCGCGAAGCTCGTCGACGACGCCGGCCGCACGATGGAAGACATCGTCGCCCAGGTCAAGCGCGTGTCCGATCTCATCGCCGAAATCAGTTCGGCGACGAACGAGCAGAGCGCCGGCGTTGCACAGATCGACAGTGCCGTAAGCGATCTCGACAACATCACCCAGCAAAACGCCGCGCTCGTCGAGCAAAGCGCGGCCGCGCTCGCAAGCCTCAGGCAGCAGGCCACGCGGCTCGTGCAGGCCGTGACCGTATTCCGCTGAAGCGTGCCGGCGGGGCCGGGGCCGCTGCGTGGCTGCGCATCGGTACGGCGGACGGCGTCTGCGGGAGTCGGGCAGTGCTATTCTCTCGTCCGATTCAACCATGCGCCTTCGCGGCGCGATTTCCGCCATGACCGATCTCATCAAGCGCGCTTCGACCGAAGCGCGCGCGTTTCGCAGCACGTCCCGCCGCCATGCCCGCACCGCGGCAACCGAAGGCAGGGCCCCCAAACTCAACAGCAAGCGCGGTCGGGGGCTGGACGATGCGTCGGGCGCCGATGCATCGACTCTGATCGACATGCCCCGCAAGCCGCGCTTCGCGCCCGTTACGTTCTCGGAAGAGGGGGGCGTGCGCTATCTGCATTTCGGCACCGAATGGGTGCAGGGCGCGATGCGCATCCGCAAGCCGGATCACATCGAACTCGAGTATGCGCAGCAGATGATGGCGTGGCTGCTCTTTCTGGAGACGCCGAAGCGCATCGTGCAACTGGGGCTCGGCACGGGCGCGCTCACGAAGTTCGCTTATCGCTTCTTGCCCCGCGCGCGCGTGGAGGCGGTCGAGCTGAACCCGGCTGTCGTGGTCGCGGCGCGCACGATGTTCGCGTTGCCCTCCGACGACTCTCGCCTCGCCGTGCACGAGGCCGACGCATGGGACTTCGTCAACGACCGGGCCAACCACGGAACGGTCGGTGCACTGCAGGTCGACCTCTATGACGCGACGGCCCGCGGGCCGGTGCTCGACAGCGTGGCGTTCTATCGCGCCGCGCGCGCATGCCTGGGCGAGGCGGGCGTGATGACGGTGAATCTGTTCGGCGATCACCCGAGTTTCGTGCGCAACATGAAGCACCTGAAGGCGGCGTTCGACGCTCGCGTGATCGCGTTGCCCGAGGTTCACGAAGGCAACCGGATCGTCCTCGCATTTTCCGGGCCCGCCCTCAGCGTGCCGTTCGCCGCGCTCGACACGCGCGCGAAGCTGATCGAGGGCACGCTCCGTCTGCCGGCGCGCAAGTGGGTGAGCGCGCTGAAGGCGGTGCTGCCCCCAGGCGTGACCACGTTCGACATCTGAGCGCCGGGCCGCCCGGCCACCCGCTGCGGGCGGCCTGCTCGCCCAGGGTCCGCCCTGCTTGACCGGCCGGGCGCGCCTCTTATACTCTTGCGAAGCTTTTGAGATGCCCGGGAGCGCGCGCTCGAAAGGCGGCGGGCCCGGTCACGATACGGGTTGCAGGTTCGATAAAGAGTAAAAGAGGAGACGTCATGGCTCACGACGCCGACGCCAAAAGAGCCGCCAAACGCTGGCTCTGGCTGCTGGTCATTCCCTGGATCGCGATGATCTGGGTGCCGTCATACAACAAGGTCGACCCGCAGCTCTGGGGCTTCCCGTACTTCTACTGGTACCAGCTCTTCTGGGTGCTCGTGAGCGCCGTGATCACGGCGGTCGTCTATTTCAAGACCAAGAACGTGTCCAGGCCGGACGCAGGCCGGGGAGACGCACAATGAATGCGACCGCAACGATCGTCTTCGTTCTCTTTTTTGTCGCCGTCACGATTCTCGGCTTCGTGGCCGCGCACTGGCGCCGCGGCGACCTCGCGCATCTCGAGGAGTGGGGTCTCGGTGGCCGGCGCTTCGGTACGATCGTCACCTGGTTTCTGCTCGGCGGCGATCTTTACACGGCCTATACATTCGTTGCCGTGCCCGCGCTCGTATTCGGTGCCGGCGCAATGGGCTTTTTCGCGTTGCCCTATACGATCCTCATCTATCCGTTCGCGTTCGTCGTCTTTCCGAAGCTGTGGGCCGTTGCCAAGCGCCATGGATACGTGACCTCGGCCGATTTCGTGAGTGCGCGTTACGGAAGCCGCATGCTCGCGCTTGCCGTGGCCGTGACCGGTATCGTGGCGACGATGCCGTACATCGCACTGCAACTGGTCGGTATCGAGGTCGTGATCGGCGCGCTCGGCTTCAACACCTCGGGCTTCGTAGGCGATCTGCCGCTCATCATCGCATTCGCGATTCTCGCGGCCTACACCTATACGTCGGGGCTTCGTGCGCCGGCGATGATCGCCGTCGTCAAGGATCTGCTGATCTACATCACGATCGCAGTAGCCATCATCGTGATTCCGATGCAGTTGGGCGGGTTCTCGCACATCTTCGCGACCGTGCCGCCCGCGAAACTGTTGCTCAAAGCGCCGGACGCCTCGAGCCTCAACGGCTATAGCGCGTATGCCTCGCTTGCCGTCGGCTCCGCGCTCGCGCTCTTCCTGTATCCGCACTCGGTCACGGCGATTCTTTCGTCGTCGTCGGGCAACACGATTCGCCGCAACATGGCGATGCTGCCGGCCTATTCGCTCGTGCTCGGCCTGCTTGCGCTGCTCGGCTTCATGGCGCTCGCCTCGGGCGTGAAGGACATGCCGGAATTCGCGCCTTACTTCAAGGCGTTCGGGCCGAACTTCGCCGTCCCCGCGCTCTTCCTGCATTTCTTCCCGTCGTGGTTCGTCGGTGTGGCTTTCGCCGCCATCGGTATCGGCGCGCTCGTGCCGGCCGCCATCATGTCGATTGCGGCGGCGAACCTCTACACGCGCAACATCCACCGGGAGTTCGTCAATCGCAACATGTCGCACGAGCAGGAGACGAACGTTGCGAAGCTGGTCTCGCTGATCGTCAAGGTGGGCGCGGTCGCCTTCATTCTCGGCCTGCCGCTCACCTACGCGATCCAACTGCAACTGCTCGGCGGCATTTGGATCATCCAGACGCTGCCCGCCATCGTCCTCGGTCTCTATACGCGCAAGCTCGACTATCGCGGGCTGTTGGCCGGCTGGGCCGTGGGTATCGGCGTCGGTACCTGGATGGCGGCCTCGCAGGGTCTGAAAAGCTCGATCTTCACGCTGCACGTGGGCGGGCTCGCGATTCCAGGTTACGCGGCGCTCTGGTCGCTTGCCGTCAATATCATCGTGGCGGTCGTCATGAGCGTCATCGTGCGCGCGATCGGCATGGCCGCGTCGGTCGATCGCACGCGCCCCGAGGATTACCTCGACGCGATCGAGAGCTGATGGCCAGGGTGTGCGCTTCGCCGTGAGACGCGAGGCGCACGCCGGGGCAACCTCGGGGGCAACGTCGGGGGCAACGTCGGGGGCAGCGTCGGACAACTTCAGGGACTGGCGCCGCCATGCGGCGCCGTTCCTGCGCGGCACGGGTGGGTGGGCCGGCTGCGTTGCCGTATCGACGGCAGCCGCGGTTTCGCCGACAATCATTCGCCATGGCCTTGCTCATTCATCCGCGCGTCTTGGCGGCGCGCGTCGCACGCGCGGCGACGTCGCCCTACTACCGCTATCGCTATGCGCCGGCGCTGCACGCCGTGCGCGTCGGACTCGCGATGCTCGCGTCGATTCTCGTCACGACGGGCATCGACATTCCCAACGGCATCTGGGCTTCGGTGACGGTCCTCACCGTCATCGGCGGTCTGCAGCATCACGGTAACATCCGCAAGCGCGCACTCGAGCGCGCGCTCGGGACGGTGCTGGGGGCGCTGGTGGGCCTGCTGTTGCTGTTCCAACTGCACGTCATCGGCTCGATGCCGCTTACGTTCGTACTGATGTCGATCGCGGCGGGTGTCTGCGGGTACTTTGCCATCGGGCGGGCAGGCTATGTGGCGCTGCTTACCGCGATCACGATCTGCATCGTTGCGGGCCATGGCGACAGCACGATCGATATGGGCCTCTGGCGGACTTTGAATGTACTGATCGGTATCGTGCTGGCGTTGGCGTTCTCGTTTGCGCTACCGCTCTACGCCACTTATTCGTGGCGCTATCTGTTGGCGCGCAACCTGCGCGACTGCGCGCAGCTCTATACGCGTATCGTCACCGGCGCGCCGATCGACGAGGGCGAGCAACTCGCCACCTTCGCGGCGCTCGGCCAACGGCTCGTGAAGCTGCGCGCGCTGATGCCCTCCGTCGCCAAGGAAATCGATCTGCCGCTCAAGGATCTCGAGTCGATCCAGCATTTGCATCGGTCCCTCCTCAGCGCGCTCGAGATGATGTCGGCGGCCGCGCAGGCCGAGCCGCATGACGTGGTGTCGACGTTCGCCACGGGCAAGCGCGACGCGCATGTTCGCACGGCGCGGGCGACGCTGATCGTCATGGCGCGCTCGCTGCGTTTCGGCTCGAACATCGGAGTATGGCGGCCGGCCGCGGAAGCCGCGGCGCCGGCCGGCGCAGTGCCCGCCGGCGCAGTGCCCGCGGTAGCGCCCTCGAGCGGGCCTCAGTGGGTGGCCCGGCGCTTCGCGGAGCAGGTCGACACATTGCGGATGCTGCTCGCCCAGACGGAGGCGTACTGGAATATCGAGCGCCGTCAGCCCGCTCGGCCGTAGCGCCGCTTCGGGCACCACCGCAGCCTTGGGTGCGTTGGTACCGACAACCGGCCTCATGCTTCGCGGTACCCGTGTCGGCGCGCTACGTCGGCACGGGTGCCCGGCGTCCTGCTCGCGCGGCGGCAGCTTCGCGCAACGGCGTCAGCGCAGCGCTTCCACCAGCTTTTCGAGCTTGAGGGCATCGGCCGCGAACGCGCGAATCCCCTCCGCGAGCTTTTCGGTTGCCATCGCGTCGTCGTTGAGCTGGAAGCGGAAAGCGGGCTCGTCCACGGCGATGCGCTCGATCGGCTCGTTCGCGAACGCCTCGGGCGACAGCTTGCGTTCGACCGGCTCGCTGCTGTCATGCAGCTTTTGCAGCAGATCGGGGCTGATGGTCAGCAGATCGCAGCCCGCGAGCTCGAGAATCTGGCTCGTGGTGCGGAAGCTCGCGCCCATCACTTCCGTCTTGTAGCCGAACTTCTTGTAGTAGCCGAAGATGCGCCGTACCGATTGCACGCCCGGGTCGTTGGCGCCACCCATCGTGGCTTCGTCCCAGTTGCTGCCCGCCTGCTTCTTGTACCAGTCGTAGATGCGGCCGACGAACGGCGAGATCAGCTTCGCGCCGGCCTCGGCGCAGGCCGCGGCCTGCACGGGCGCAAAAAGCAGCGTCATGTTGCAGTTCACGCCCTCTTTTTGCAGCACCTCGGCTGCCCGCACGCCTTCCCAGGTGGACGCGAGCTTGATCAGCACGCGCTCGCGGCCGATGCCGGCTGCCTCGTAGAGCTTGATGAGCTCATGCGCCTTGTCGATGGAGGCTTGGGCGTCGAACGAGAGCCGTGCGTCGACCTCGGTCGACACGCGTCCCGGAATGATCTTGAGGATTTCGCAGCCGAATGCGATCAGCAGGTGATCGATGATCGCGCTCACCGGCTTGCCCGCGTGCTCGCGCACGGTTTTTTCGAGCAGCGGCTTGTAGGCGTCCTTTTGCACGGCCTTGAGGATCAGCGAGGGGTTCGTGGTCGCGTCGCGCGGCTTGTACTGGGCAAGCTGCTGGAAGTCGCCCGTATCCGCGACGACGATCGTGTATTGCTTCAGTTGATCAAGGGCATTGGTCATGGCAGGTGTCGGGCGCATGCCCGCGCGTAAGAGTCGGGGGAAGGTCGTACGGCAATTCGGGCCGGATGCCGCGACCGGCATGACGTTATTTTACCGATCCTCGCCGGGCGGGGTCGGGCCGCGCGGCGGGGGGCGCCATGCGCGGGCGGCCCGGGCGTCAAGCGCGCCGCGCGTGAAGGATGAGCTGGGTCGCAAGGCCGGCCACGAGCGCCCAGAATGCGGGGCCGATCGACAGCAGCGTGAGGCCGGAGGCCGCCACCATGAACGTGACGAGCGCCGCTTCGCGCTCGCGCGGCTGGCTCATGGCATTCGTGAGGCCGCCCGCGATCGAGCCGAAGAGCGCGAGCGCCGCGATCGAGGCGATGAGGGCTTTCGGCAACGCGGCGAAGAGCGAGGAAATCGTCGCGCCGAATACGCCCGCGACCAGGTAGAAAAAACCGCACCAGAGCGCGGCCGTATAGCGCTTCGTCCGGTCTTCATGCGCTTCGGGGCCCGTACAGATGGCCGCCGTGATGGCGGCGAGCGTGACCCCGTGCGAGCCGAACGGCGCGAGCGCGAGCGAGGCCACGCCGGTAGTCGCGATCAGCGGCGCGGACGGCGGCGTGTAGCCATCCGCGCGCAGCACGGCCAGGCCGGGCATGTTCTGCGAGGCCATGGCCACGACGAACAGCGGTACGGCGATGCTGATCGCCGTGGCAAGCGAAAAGCGCGGCATCGTGAAGACGGGGTGTGCGATTGCCACGTGGAGATGGCTGAAATCGATGAGGCCGAGCGCGGCTGCGAGGCCGGTGCCGATCGCAAGCGTGGCCAGTATTGCGTAGCGCGGCAAGACGCGCTTGGCGATCAGGTAGGCAAAGAACATCGCGACGACGAGCGCCGTCTGGTACTGCGCGGCATGAAAGATCTCGATGCCGATCTCGAAGAGGATGCCCGCGAGCAGTGCCGCGGCGATGCCGGCCGGCACGCGCTTCATCAATGCGTCGAACCAGCCCGTCGCACCGACGAGCGTGACGAGCGCGGCGCTCACCACATAAGCGCCGATGGCCTCGGCGTACGGCACGTGTGGCAGCGAAGCGATGAGCAGCGCGGCGCCGGGCGTCGAATAGGCGATCACCACCGGTATCCTGAAGCGCAGCGACAGCACGATCGTCGAAACGGCCATGCCGATCGACAGCGCCCAGATCCAAGACGAGATCTGCGCATCGGACAGATGGGCGGCGCGGCCCGCCTGGAAAATGAGCACGAGCGAGCTGGCATAGCCCGTCATGGTGGCAACGAAGCCCGCGACGACGGCATGCGGCGAGGTATCGGCGAGCGGGCGCAGGAACGGATGGCGCGCGATGGGCGGCGAGACGAGCTCGGAGTGGGGCGGCGTATTCATGCGGAAGTAAAGAGGCGGCACACGTGGGCGCCGCGGCGATGCGGAAATGGCCGGCGCGGCCGCTGCATGAAGCGCCTCACTTGCTGAGCAGGCGCATGGCGCTTTCGAGTCCGGCGAGCGTCAGAGGATACATGCGATCGCCGAGCAACTGGCGAATGACCTGCACCGACTGCCGGTATTCCCACAGACCCTGCGGCTCGGGATTGAGCCAGACGTGATGCGCGAACTGCTCGGCGAGCCGCCGCAGCCAGACGGCGCCGGCTTCCGGGTTGTTGTATTCGACGGAGCCGCCCGGCTGGAGGACTTCATAGGGGCTCATCGTGGCATCGCCGACGAAAATGAGCTTGTAATCGGGCGTGAACCGGCGCAGGACGTCCCAGGTCGGAATGCGCTCGACATGGCGCCGCCGGTTGTTTTTCCACAGAAAATCGTAGACGCAGTTGTGGAAGTAGTAGAACTCGAGGTGTTTGAACTCGGCGCGGGCCGCCGAAAAAAGCTCCTCCGTGCGCTTGATGTGGTCGTCCATCGAGCCGCCCACGTCGAGCAACATCAGAACCTTCACCGAGTTGTGGCGCTGCGGCACCATCTTGATGTCGAGCCAGCCTGCATTGGCCGCCGTGCTGTGGATCGTGTCGGGCAGATCGAGTTCTTCGGCGGCTCCCTCGCGCGCGAAGCGGCGCAACCGTCGCAGCGCAACCTTGATGTTGCGCGTGCCGATTTCGATCTGATCGTCGTAGTCGCGATAGCCGCGCGCCTCCCACACCTTGACCGCCGTGCGGTTGCCGGCCGACTCCCCGCCGATGCGGATGCCTTCCGGGTTGTAGCCGCCGTTGCCGAACGGCGACGTGCCGCCCGTGCCGATCCACTTGTTGCCGCCTTCGTGGCGTTCCTTTTGCTCGTCGAAGAGCTGTTTGAGGCGCTCCATCAGTTTGTCGAGGCCGCCCATGGCTTCGACGGCCGCCTTCTGCTCGGGCGTGAGTTCGCGTTCGAGCCGCTTGCGCAGCCACTCGGGCGGAACATCGAGCGCCGCTTCGGCAAGCGTCTGCACCCCGCGGAAATAGGCGCCGAATGCCTGGTCGAACTTGTCGAAGTACCGCTCGTCCTTCACGAGCACGAGGCGCGCAAGATAGTAAAACTCGTCGAGCGATGGGGCGATCACGCGTGCGCGCAAGGCCTCGAGCAGCGTGAGATACTCCTTCATCGACACGGGCAGCCGCGCCGCGCGCAAGGTATAGAAGAAGTCGATCAGCATGCCGGGTCTCGTTTTGTCTCGTTTTGTCTCGTGCGCCGATACGCTGCGCTATCGGTTGTGCCGGTTCATCTGGATGAGCCGTTCGAGCAGGTTCAAGTCCTGCTCGTTCTTGAGCAGCGCGCCGGCGAGCGGCGGCACGACCTCCTTGTCGTCGGGCGAGCGCAGCGCGTCGGCGGGAATGTCCTCGGCGAGCAGCAGCTTGAGCCAGTCCAGCAGTTCGGACGTCGAAGGCTTTTTCTTGAGGCCCGATACGGCGCGCAATTCGAAGAAGCTCTGCAGCGCGGCACGCAGCAGGTCCTCGCGAATGCCGGGGTAATGCACCTCCACGATTTGCGTCATCGTCGCCGGGTCGGGGAACTTGATGTAATGGAAGAAGCAGCGGCGCAAGAAGGCGTCGGGCAGCTCCTTTTCGTTGTTCGACGTGATGACGACGAGCGGACGGTGTTTCGCGCGCACGACTTCACGCGTCTCGTAGACGTGGAACTCCATGCGGTCGAGCTCGCGCAGCAGGTCGTTCGGAAACTCGATGTCGGCCTTGTCGATCTCGTCGATGAGCAGCACCGAGGGCACGTCCGATTCGAACGCCTGCCAGAGCACGCCCTTCACGATGTAGTTGGCGATGTCCGCCACGCGCGCGTCCCCGAGCTGGGAGTCGCGCAGGCGAGAGACGGCGTCGTACTCGTAGAGGCCCTGCTGCGCCTTCGTCGTCGATTTGATGTGCCACTGAAAGAGCGGCATGCCGAGCGCCGCGGCCACTTCCTCGGCAAGCATTGTCTTGCCGGTGCCCGGCTCGCCCTTGATCAGTAGCGGCCGCGCGAGCGTCATTGCGGCATTGACGGCGAGCTTCAGATCGTCGGTGGCGACGTACTGCGACGAACCTTCGAAACGCATGGCGGCGGGCTCTCTCGAAAAAAGCCAGTATAAGTCAGAAGCCGGGGCGGGCTGCGTCATGATGTCGCACGGCGCCCGGGCAGGGCCGTGGGGCGGCCTTTCTCGGGGTCATTGCCGATGTGGACCGCGGCTAACCGTCGCGGTACAATTGCCGCGTTTTTTTGGCCTGTTTGAGGCCAATCCCATAATGAAACGGCATCACGCGGTGCGTGCCGTTGCCCGCGGCGGATTGCGGGTGCTCGTTTCCCCTCAGCCAGGTTAGAAGCTATGAACTCTTTCGTCGGCAAACACGTCGTGACCGCAGCGCTCGTCGCGCTTGCGGGGTTCGCGCTCTCCGCCGAGGCGGCCGATGTCGTCGGCAACCCGAAGGCAGCGCAGGGCAAGGTCGCGATGTGCATCGGCTGCCATGGCATTCCCGATTACCGCACGGCATACCCTGAGGTCTACCAGGTGCCCAAGCTCGGCGGCCAGAACGCGCAGTACCTCGTGAACGCACTGCAGGGCTACAAGAAGGGCGATCGTCACTTCGCGACGATGCACGCGATCGCGCAGTCGCTGACCGACCAGGACATCGCCGACATCGCCGCCTACTACGCGGCTCAGAACGCGACGTCGCCGAACAATCCGCAAAGGTGACCGCCTTTCGGCGGCGCTTTGAGCTTATTCAGGCACTTTCATTTCGCGGGATAGGAGAATTCATGAACAAGCCCGATCAGGCATTGCGGACGATCGTCATGGCCGCAGGGGCGGCAGTTGCCGTCTGCGCGCTTGCGCTTTCGAATCCGGCCGCGGCGGCCAGCGCCGACAACGGCAAGGCGCTCGTGGACAGCCACAACTGCGCGGCCTGCCACGGTGCCGGCCTGAACAAGCCTATTACGCCCGAGTATCCGAAGCTCGCGGGGCAGCACGCGAGCTACATCTACTGGGCGCTCAAGCAATATCAGATGGGCAACGCGAACCCGAACCTGGGCCGCAACAACGCGATCATGCAGGCGCAGGTGCAGAGCCTGTCGCAAAGCGATATGAAGGATATTGCCGCATACGTCGAATCGCTCCAGGGCGATCTCGTCCAGAAGAAGTAACGCTTCGCGCACGCGGGAAGGCCGGCGCTTCCCCGGTCCGGGCCGCGAGTTCACGCGGTTTGCAACGCCCCGTCCCGCACGGGGCGTTTGTTTTTGCGGCGCGGCCGGGGCTGGGTGCTTCTTGTCCGGTTTGCGCTCAGTCGCGCGATGCGCGGCGTTCGATGCGGGCGAGGTAAGCGTCGGTGTCGGGCGGGGTATTGCTGCGCTGAGCTTCCCAGATGGTCTCGCCGAGGCACTCCATGATCGCGTGCTGTGCGTCGTGCGTGGAGCCGAGCCGTCCGACGAGGCGCTCGTGCGCCGCACGTATGCCGGGCGGCTGGTCGATCGACAATTGCTCGCTGATGGCGAGATGCATCGACAGATGCAGGAACGGGTTCGTTCGGCCGCTCTCGGGTGCGTAGTCGGCCGTTGCCGACGATTCGTCGGCGAGCTCGGCGTGGTATTCCGGATGCTCGACGATCCAGTCGGCCGCGATCGCCTCGAGCGGTGTCAGGATCTCGCCCGCGCGCTGCTTGCGCCAGGTGTCGGTGAAAAAGCGTCGGACTTCGTCTCGGCTCGGATTGAACATCGTATTTTAAGGGGGGACGGCGCACGCGCCACTCGCGCTGGACGGCGGACCGGTGGCAACCTCGAAGCGTGCGCGATTCGATTCGGTCAATCCGTCATTCTACGCCGCGGCGCCATCGCAGCCACGGTACGCGCACAATACGCGCGCAAGACCGCACGACAGGCCGCACGACAGGCCGCCCCCGGGGACCGGAGCACGGGGCGCCGGAGCCGTCGTAGAATCGCGGATCGCATCGAGCGCACGCACTGCAGCGCTTTCCGAAAGCCGCTTTCTCCGACCTATCATGACGCCTGCTCGAGTCAGCCCACGCTCCACCGCGCTTTCGGGCGCGTTGTTCGTCGCCCTCTCCGCCGCAGCCTTCGGCGCGATGGCCATCTTCGGGCGCTACGCTTATGCGGGCGGTGCCGACGTGCTCGGTCTGCTTACGCTGCGATTCGGAATCGGCGGCGCCGTGCTCGCCTGCGTGGCGCAGCGGCGCGGCGTCCAGTGGCCGCGCGGGCGCACGCTCGCCGGTATTGCCGCCATGGGCGCGCTCGGATACGTGGGGCAGTCGCTGAGTTACTTCATCGCGCTACAGCATGCTCAGGCGAGTCTCGTCGCGCTGCTGCTCTACCTCTATCCCGCGTTCGTGACGCTGCTCGCCGCCGTCTGGCTGCACGAGCCGCTCACACGCGTAAAGTGCGCCGCGCTCGTGCTGTGTCTTGCCGGCTCGGCGCTGATGGTCGGCGGCGGGCAGGGGGAGCCGCTCGGCATCGCGCTGGGGTTGGCGGCCGCCGTCATCTATTCGCTTTATATCGTGCTCGGCACGCGCATCACGCGCGGCGTCGACCCGCTCGCCACCACGGCGGTCGTCTGCCTGGCGGCCGCGCTCGTATTCCTCGCCCTTTCGCTCGCGCGGACCGCCGCGGGCACGCCGCCTCAATGGCCGGCGACGCTCGCGGGGTGGCTTGCCGTGGCGGCGATCGCGCTCGTCTCCACCGTCGTGGCGATGCTCGCGTTTTTTGCGGGCCTTGCACGCCTCGGCGCGGCGCGCACGTCGATGCTGTCCACGCTCGAGCCCGTCGTTACGGTGCTGCTCGCCTGGCTGCTGCTGGGTGAGCGGTTCGGGCTGCTGCAATGGCTCGGCGGTGCCGCGGTGATAGGCGCCGTGCTGTGGCTCGTGCGGGCCGGCAGTGGAGCGCCCGACGAGGCCGTTACGCTCGAAGCCAATCAGTAACGGGCCGCGCCCGCGGTGGCCGGCACAGCCGCTATCGGCCTGCTCGCCGCCACCGGTGTGCCGGCGAAGCGAACGTATGCCGGGCGCGGCGCGCACCCTGTCAGAGTTCCGGCGGCGGCGTCTTGGGCTTGTATTCGCAAACCGGCTCGATGACGCAGTGCCAGCACTCTGGCCGGCGGGCCTTGCAGACATAGCGCCCGTGCAGAATCAGCCAATGGTGGGCGTCATGCCTGAATTCGGGCGGCGTGAACTTCTCGAGCGCGGCTTCCACGGCGCGCACGTCCTTGCCCGGCGCGAGGCCGGTGCGGTTGGCGACGCGAAAAATATGCGTATCGACAGCAATCGTCGGTTGGCCGAATGCCGTGTTGAGCACGACGTTTGCCGTTTTGCGCCCCACGCCGGGCAGGCTTTCGAGCGCCTCGCGATCGGCCGGCACGTCGCCGCCGTGACGTTCGAGCAGCAGTCGACAGGTGGCGATCACGTTCTTGGCCTTCGTGCGGTAAAGCCCGATCGTCTTGATGTACTGCGCGAGCCCTTCCTCGCCGAGGTCGATGAGCTTCGCCGGTGTATTCGCCACCGGATACAGCTTGCGCGTGGCCTTGTTGACCGACACGTCGGTCGCCTGGGCCGACAGCATCACCGCGATCAGCAATTCGAATGGCGTGGTGTATTCGAGTTCGGTTTTGGGGTGAGGGTTGAGGCTTTGCAGGGCCTCGTAGATGGCACGTCGTTTGGCGGCGTTCATGCGGCTCGGTCAGCGTGATGAAGGGGTATCGGGTTTCGGCGCATCGCCCGTCGGCTGGCCGGCGTCCTCGTTCGGCGCGGTCGAACCCGTTTCGGCAAGCCCGAGCCGTCGGCGGCGCGCTTCGGCTGCGTCGATCTGAGCCTGCACGGCCGGGCTCACACCGGCTACGTTTTTCGGCGCGACGCCCGAAGCCGCCATGGCTGTCTTTTTCTGACGTGCTCGTTCCAATGCCGCGGCGATGATTGCGCGCTTCTTCTCGGCGTCGGCGTATGTGTCGGTGCCTGGTTTCGTCGCGGCGGAAGGTTCCGGCACGGCGGCACGGCGCGCGGCGGCCCGCGCCTCGGCGGCCTCGCGTGCTGTCTGCTCGCGCGCGACGCGCCGTTCATGGCGCGTGCGCGCCGCATCGGCCTGTGCCGTGCTCCATGCCTGCCAGCCCGTGGCCTGCCCCGTGACCGGCACCATCGAAATGCAGTCGACGGGGCAGGGCGCCACGCAAAGATCGCAACCTGTGCAGAGTTCGGCCACGACCGTATGCATGAGTTTCGGCGCACCGACGATCGCGTCGACGGGGCAGGCCTGCATACACAGCGTGCAGCCGATGCAAAGCGTCTCGTCGATGAACGCGAGGGGGCGCGGCCGTTCGACGCCGTTGGCAGGATTGAGCGCAATGACGGGCTTGCCGAGCAGCGTGGCGAGCCGGGCCACGCCCTCGGCGCCGCCTGGCGGGCATTGGTTGTAGCCGGCCGCGCCGCTCGCCACGGCTTCGGCATACGGGCGGCAGCCGTCGTAGCCGCACTTCGTGCACTGCGTTTGCGGGAGCAGATCTTCGATGCGATCCGCGAGGGTATGTCGGTCTGTCACGATGGGAACGCCTGGGCGTGTCTCGGCGCATTTCACTGCATTTCGCTGCATTTCGCCGCGGCATGCCACTCCGGCCGCGCTTGCCGTCGGGGCTTGTGCCACGGCTGGCCGGCGTGGGGAACTGGAGGAACGCGAAATGGGCACGCGGACAAAGCGGGCATTATCGCCGATTTCCCTGGTTGCCATCGGCGGGCCATGTGCCATAATCGAAGCGCTTTTCGCATGACCGCTTAAAAGAGGAAAGGGTGTCTTCCCACAAATAAGGCGCGTGCGTCGTGCGCGGCCGGCGTAGCGCAAGGAGGGGCCGGCAGCGTGGCGCGGGCAACGCGGCTCACAAAGCAAAAGGCCACCATGAACCAGCTGAAAGTCAGAAGGGATCCCGAAGGGACGCGTCGTCGTATCCTGCTCGCGGCAGCCGAAGAGTTTGCAACTGGTGGCTTGTTCGGCGCACGCGTCGATCAGATCGCTCGCCGGGCGGAGACCAACGAGCGGATGCTCTACTACTACTTCGGCAGCAAGGAACAACTGTTCACGGCCGTGCTCGAGCACGCTTTCGGAGCGCTCACCGCGGCGGAAAAGGCGCTGGACCTGTCGGGCATCGCGCCCGTCGAGGCGATTACGCGCCTTGCCCATTTCGTCTGGGACTACTACCGCGATCATCCAGATCTGCTGCGCCTCATCAACAACGAGAATTTGCACGAAGCGCGCTATCTGCAGAAGTCGACGAACATCCGCGAGATGATTTCGCCGATGGTCGCAACGCTCTCGGCGATCCTCGAGCGCGGTCAGCGTGCCGGCCTTTTTCGCGCCAATATCGACCCGTTGCGTTTTTACGTGACGCTCTCGGGGCTCGGCTACTACATCGTCTCGAACCGCTGTACGCTGCAGGCAACGCTTGGTCGCGATTTCAGCGCGCCGGCCGAGCGCAGTGAGATGGTGCAGATGAATACCGAGCTGCTGCTCGCGTATTTGATGCGCAAGTAGTCAGGGCCCGTGGGTAGAACCGGGCCCTATCCTCATTTGACGTCGAGCATGCCGTAATAGCGGGCCGACGTGCCGGGAATCAGGGCGCGCTCGCTTGCGCGCAAGCGTGTGGCGAGTCGATCGAAGGCTTTCGGGAGCGCGACGGTGATACACCCCTCGCACGCATGCGCCGAGCCGATCGGATGCAGCCGGAAGCGGCCACGGCGCAGACCGTCGACGAACGTCCAGTCGTCGATGGCACCGTCGGCCCGATAGAGCGCGAAAACGTTGGCCGAAGGCCTTTCCCTGAGTTCCTTGAGCCAGCCAAGGCGGGCGACGCGTGGCTCGTCGACGATGTAGTAGCGCCCTTTCGGCAATGGCCCGCGCTTTGCATCGGTTACGGCGGCCGGATTGTTGAGCTGGCCCGGGCGGCCGGAGTAGGCGGGGACGGTCAGCCCGCCGCAGGTGAGGATGCTGAGCGGTTGGCTGTTGAGTACGAACGTGCATTGAGCGAGCGGCATCTATCGGGCGTCCCTATCGTTCAGGTAACGCGCGATGCTAGGCGTGGCGTCGCGCCTGCATGCCTCCGGCGATGTTTTTCGGACGTAATCCCACGTTTCATGCGAACCGCATGGTCACGCGCAGCGGCCGGCACAACAATAGCAACAAAAAGGGCTGCATCGTGACGTCGATGCAGCCCTGCTGTGCGTGGAAACCGGCTCCGCGGTGCTCCCGCGCTCAGACCTCGACGGGCTCGGCCTGGGCCTTCGTCTCCTTGTTGTGCGCGAGGATGAAGTCGCGCAGTTGCGGGTAGATGATCGTGCGCCAGCGGCGGCCGGAGAAAATGCCGTAATGGCCGCATTTCTCGGCCGTGAAGTGATGCTTCTCGCCCTCGGGAATGCCGCTGCACAAAAGGTGCGCGGCGCGCGTCTGGCCGCAGCCGGAGATGTCGTCGAGTTCTCCCTCGATCGTGAAGAGGGCCGTGCGCTTGATGTCCTGCGGGCGCACGCGCTCGCCGTCGATATCCCACGTGCCCTCGGCGAGGCGGAATTCCTGGAATACGATGCGGATCGTGTCGAGGTAATACTCGGCGGCCATGTCGAGCACCGCGTTGTATTCGTCGTAGAACCGCCGGTGCGCCTCGGCGTCTTCCTCGTCACCGCGCAGCAGGCTTTGATAGAAATCCCAGTGCGAGGCCGCATGGCGCTCCGGGTTCATCGCCACGAAGCCGGCGTGCTGAAGGAAGCCGGGATAAACGTGTCGCCCGACTCCGGGGTAGTTCTGCGGCACGATGTGGATCACGTTGTTCTCGAACCACTCGTACGAATGCTGCATCGCGAGGGAGTTGACCGACGTGGGGCTCGAGCGCGCGTCGATCGGGCCGCCCATCATCGTCATGGTGCGTGGCGTGTCCTCGCCGCGGCTCGCCATCAGCGAGATTGCCGCGAGCACCGGCACAGTCGGCTGGCATACCGACAGCACATGCATGTTCTTCGCGCCGATGTGGCGGATGAACTCCTGAATATAAGCGACGTAGTCGTCCAAGTGGAACGGACCGTTTTCAACGGGCACCATGCGCGCGTCGATCCAATCCGTGATGTACACCTTGTGATCCTGCAGCAGCGTGCGCACCGTATCGCGCAGCAGTGTGGAGTGGTGTCCGGAAAGCGGCGCGCATACGAGCACCACGGGCTCGTCCTTCAGTTGCGCGACTGCGTCGCTGTCGTCGGCGAAGCGCTTGAAGCGCAGCAGGCGGCAAAACGGCTTCTCGATGATCGTTTGCTCGATGATCGGGATGTTGTGGCCGTCCTTCACGATCTGATGGATGTCGAATTCCGGTTTTTCGTAGTCCTTGCCGAGCCGGTAAAGCAGCTCATAGCCGGCCGCGTACCGCGTGGCGCCGGGCACGTAGGCGAAAGGGCTCGCGGGGTTGGCGAACGACTTCGATGCGGCCTGAGCCCAGGCCGTCAACGGATTCAAGAGCGCGCGCTGGAATTCGTAGAACTGGTAAAGCATGATGAACGGCTCCCGCTGTGGAGACTTCGAGCAGTGAAGCGCGGCGCTCGGCGTCGCGGCATGCTGGCCTGGAAAATTGTGCTCGCTGCCTGCCAGACTCGATCGATGATACAGGGCAAACATGTCTAGGTGCAACGCAGCAATTTCCCGTCCAGGCGGGGATTTTCCCGTATATGGGAAGTCGCCCGAAGTGCCGACATGAAGCCGCGTCGAAAGCCAATGGAAAGGTTGGCGGGCCCGCGGCGCATCGCACAATGCGCCGCGCGCAGCGCTCCGTCAGCGGGCCATATCCGGCCGATCGGGTTCGCCATGGGCCGACGAGCCGTTGGGGTGCCCTGTGGCCCGCGTCATTTCCTGCTCGTGCCGCATGAGGTTCAAGCCGGTGTGAACCAGCGCCACATGCGTGAATGCCTGGGGAAAATTACCGGTCAGCCGCTTCGCGCGCGGCTCGTATTCCTCGGAAAGCAGTCCCAGGTCGTTGGCAAGCCCGATGAGCCGTTTGTACATCGCGTGAGCCTCGTCGAGCCGGCCCTGCAGCGCGAGGTTGTCGACCATCCAGAAGCTGCACGCGAGGAACGCGCCCTCGCCCGGGGGCAGGCCGTCGTCCACGTCGTCGCTGCGGTAGCGAAGCACGAACCCGTCGTACATCAGTTGGCGCTCGATGGCGGCCACGGTCGAGACGACCCGCGGATCGCGCGGCGGCAGGAAGCCGACGAGCGGCATCAGGAGCAGGCTTGCATCGAGATCGTCGCCGCCGTAGACCTGCGTGAAGGCGCCGAGGCGCGCATTGAAGCCCTGCGCGCAGACGTCCGCATGAATCGTGTCGCGCAGCTCGCGCCAGCGATCGGCAGGCCCCGGCAGGCTGAACGATTCGCACGAGCGCACGGCGCGGTCGAACGCCACCCACGCCATCACTTTCGAAAAGGTGAACTGCTGGCGGCCGCTGCGGACTTCCCAGATCCCTTCGTCGGGCTCGCGCCAGATTTTCTCGAGATGTTCGAGCAACACGCGCTGCAGCGCCCACACAGTCTCGTTCGTATGCAGCCCGCCCACGCGTGCGAGATGCAGCGCATTCATGACTTCGCCATAGACGTCGAGCTGCAATTGCCCCACTGCGTTGTTGCCCACTCGCACGGGCTTTGCGCCTTCGTAGCCCGGCAGCCAGTCGATTTCCGTCTCGGGCAGCCTTCGTTCGCCGGCCAGACCGTACATGATCTGCACCTGGGACGGGGCGCCGGCCAGCGCCCGGCCCAGCCAGGCGCGCCAGGCCCGTGCCTCGTCGTAATACCCGCAGCGCATGAGTGCGAGCAGTGTGATCGTGGCATCGCGCAGCCAGCAGTAGCGGTAATCCCAGTTGCGCGTGCCGCCGAGCTGCTCGGGCAGCGACGTGGTCGGGGCCGCCACGATGCCGCCCGTCGGCGCGTAGGCGAGCGCCTTGAGCGTGATGATCGAGCGGCGGATCGGCTCGGCATAGCGTCCTTCGACGCGGCAGCGGGCCGACCAGTCGCGCCAGTAGGTTTCGGTGCGTGCCAGCGCGGAGAACGGATCGGTGGCGGGCGGCACGCGCTCGTGCGACGACGAATAGGCCAGCACGAACGGGATCTGTTCCCCCTCGGCCACCTCGAACTCGGCGGCTGTATGCATGTTTTCGCCATGCAGCGGCACATCGGTGCGCAGCACGACCATGTCGGGCCCGACGATCGCACGAATGCCCTTGTCGTGCCGCAGCCGCGTGACCCATGGCACCGAGAAGCCGTAATCGAAGCGCAGCGTGAGCGACATGCGCATCGGCACACGCCCGCGTTTGCCGATGACGATGCGCACGAGCTCCGACCAGCCGTTGCCGGGAGGCATGAAATCGACGACGGTCACGGCCCCTTCGGGCGTCTCGTAGTCGGTTTCCAGAATGAGCGAGTCGTCCCGATAGCGGCGGCGGATGACGGGCGGCGCATCGCCGGCGACGGCGATGCGCCACGAGCCGTGCTCGGGCTGGCCGAGCAGGGCGGCGAAACAGGCGCCCGAGTCGAAGCGCGGCCAGCAGAGCCAGTCGACCGAGCCGTCGCGGGAGATCAGCGCGGCCGTATGGCCGTCGCCGACAAGTGCATAGTCTTCGATAAGGGCGGGCATGTCGTGGGCGGTGAGCGCCGCTGGGCGGCGAAGCGGTTCGTTTATGGTCGTTGCCAGCGTCGTCGCTCGCTGGCTACAATCGGGTCTCGGGGATTTCGGCCGCGCGTCCCGGATAGCGAGAACAACAATACGCCGCGATACCTGCGCGGCCGGCAATGCGCGATTGACGTTCATTCACCACGAGGATTGACGCCATGCTGCACCCGTCCAAAGTCGACTGCATCACCATTCTCTCAGCCGCACGCGAGCTCGGCGACGACGCCTTGCTCCCTCTCGATCCACACGCATTGGGCCTCACGCGCAACGGCATGGAAACCGCCGCGGCGTTTCTTATCGAGCGTGCCTGCTTCAAGCAACACCGCGACGGCGATGGCCATTATGCGGTGGGCGGCCTCTCGCTGCAGGGAAGACTGCGCCTCGATCAGTTCGTGAACGGCTGAGCGCGGCCGCCCCGCGCCACGGGCCTCAGAGCCGCAGGTGCTCGGATGCGGGGCCGATGAGGCCGAGTATGCCGATGATGATGAGGTAAAGCGCGACGATGTAGTTCAGGAGTCGCGGCACGATCAGGATCAGAATGCCCGCGATCAGCGCGGCAAGCGGTCCAAGGCTGACGGAAATGTTCATGGCGAATCCTCGCGCGTGTTGAGTCGGAGTGGGCGCTTACACCGGTGCCGCTCGCGTCGGGAAACGCCGTCACCACGGAGGTTGTCGATGTCGAGCATCCCTCGGGCGATGCGGTTGGCCCGGCGCGGCGGTGCGCGCGCCCTGCCATTCAGAGCGGCATTTTGGCGTAAAGGTTTCGCCGTTCTCCTCGGGCTGGCCGCGGCGCATGCGTGTGCGCAGTCGTCGGCGGCTGCGGGCGGCGGTGCCTACGATCTGCTCGTCGGCACGTATACGGCGAGCGGCAAGAGCGACGGTATCCAGGTCTATCGCTTCGATCCGCAAAGCGGGCGCGCCACGCCGCTCGCGTCGGCGAAGGCCGTCAACCCGTCGTATCTCGTGATGGGGCGGGGCAATCGCTTCGTCTATGCGGTCAACGAGCTGCCCGGCGATAATGGGCCGGCCACCGTGCGCGGCGGCGTGAGCGCGTTTTCCTTCGATCCGGCGAGCGGCCAGCTGACATTGCTCGACCGCGTGTCGGCCGAAGGCAACGACCCCTGCTATCTGAGCCTGTCGCCCGACGGCAAATACCTGCTCGCCGCGAATTATTCGGTTGCGCCCGACCCCGGTGGCAGTTTCACCGTGCTGCCCGTCGCGGCGGATGGCCGCGTCGAGCCCGCCGTTCTCACCGTTCACCACGAGGGCGGCGGGCCGGTGAGGGGCCGACAGGACAGCGCGCACGTCCATTCGACGGTCTTCGCGCCCGACGGGCGTTACCTTTTCGTTCAGGACCTCGGCGCCGACAAGCTTTTCGCCTATCGCTACACGCCCGACGGCAGTCGCGGCCTGCTGAGTCCAACGACGGTGCGCTACGTGCCCATGCCGGCCGGATCGGGCCCCCGACATCTCGTTTTCGATGCGCGCGGGCGGTACGCCTATGCAACGAGCGAACTCGATGCGAGCGTGACCGTGTTCCAGTACGCCGAGGGCGTTCTGCGCCCGCTGCAGACGATCAAGCTCGCGCGGCCCGGTTTTACCGGCAAGCAGGGCGCGGCGGCCATCCATTTGTCGCCCGACGGGCGCTTCCTCTACGCCACCAATCGCGGCGACGCCAACGAGATCGTCATTTTCTCCGTCGACCCGCACGACGGCCTGATCCAGGTGGTCGGGCGCCAATCGACGCTCGGCCGCACGCCGCGCGAATTCGCGATCGATCCGAGCGGACGCTGGCTCGTCGTCGGCAATCAGGACAGCGATACCGCGTACGTGTTTGCGCGCGACGCGGCCACCGGGCTGCTCGCGCCGAACCCGCTACGGCTCGACATCGGCTCGCCTGTCGACTTCAAGTTCGTGCCGGTGTCCTGAGCTTGCCGAGCGGGGCCGCCGGCCGTCGATACAAAGAGAGCCTACGCGTCAGAGCAAGCGCGTAGGCTCGAAGCTACCGCCTCACGGGGGGCGGGGCGGCAGGGGATGAAGCGGGATACCGGTACCGGCGGGCGTGCCGCCCGTGGTTTGATGGTTTCGATGCAACGACTATGCCGGGGCGGGTTCGGATGCGGCACGATGGCCGCCGATCTCCGTCGGGCGAGCCCGATTCGCCGCACCGCCGACTATTTCTTGCAAGCGCCGCGCACGATTTACGCACCGCACGCGCATCATTGCTCCGGACCCGGCGGCGCGAGCACTTCCCGGCTGCCGTTGACGCCCATCGACGAGACGAGTCCCGCGGCTTCCATCTGCTCGACGAGCCGCGCGGCGCGGTTATAGCCGATGCGCAACTGGCGCTGCACGGCCGAGATCGACGCGCGTCGCGTGCGCACGACGAACGCGACGGCCTCGTCGTAGAGGGGGTCGGCTTCCGCGTCGGGGGCATCGCCGAAAAGATCCTGCGCCGCGCCCTCGGTGGCGGGGCCGTCGAGAATGCCTTCCTCGTATTGCGGCTCGCCGAATTGCTTCAGGTGTTCGACGACGCGGTGCACTTCCTCGTCGGCTACGAAGGCGCCGTGTACGCGCTGCGGATACCCGGTGCCAGGGGGCAAAAAGAGCATATCGCCCTGGCCCAGCAGCGATTCCGCACCCATCTGGTCGAGGATCGTGCGCGAGTCGATCTTCGACGATACCTGGAAGGCCACGCGCGTCGGGATATTGGCCTTGATGAGACCGGTGATGACGTCGACCGACGGACGCTGCGTGGCGAGTATCAGATGGATGCCGGCTGCGCGCGCCTTTTGCGCGAGGCGCGCGATCAGCTCTTCGATCTTCTTGCCGGCGACCATCATCAGATCCGCCAGTTCGTCGATGACGACAACGATGAGCGGCAGCGTCGAGAGCGGCTCGGGCGCGTCGGGCGTCAGCGAGAAGGGGTTCGTGAGCTTGCGCCCGGCGGCTTCCGTGTCGCGCACCTTCTGATTGAAGCTCGCGAGGTTGCGCACGCCGACGGCCGACATGAGCCGGTAGCGTTTCTCCATCTCGCCGACGCACCAGTTGAGCGCGTTCGCGGCCAGCTTCATGTCGGTCACGACGGGCGCGAGCAGATGCGGGATGCCCTCATAGACGGACAGTTCGAGCATCTTCGGGTCGATCATGATGAGTCGCACTTCTTCCGGCGTTGCCTTGAAGAGCAGCGACAGGATCATCGCGTTGATCGCCACCGATTTGCCGGAGCCCGTCGTGCCCGCCACGAGCATGTGCGGCGCCTTTGCCAGATCGGTCACGATCGGGTTGCCCGTAATGTCCTTGCCCATCGCGATCGTCAGCTTGGAGGCCGATCTGCGGTAGGCGTCGGCGGCCAGGATCTCCGAAAGCCGAATCATCTGCCGCTTCTGGTTCGGTAGCTCGAGGCCCATGCAGGTCTTGCCGGGGATCGTTTCCACGACCCGGATCGACGTGAGGCCCAGGCCGCGCGAGAGGTCCTTCATCAGTCCGACGATCTGGCTGCCGCGCACGCCGAGCGCGGGTTCGATCTCGAAGCGCGTGATGACCGGGCCGGCCGATGCGCCAACCACGGTTACCGGCACCTTGAATTCCTGCAGCCGCTGCTCGATCAACTGCCCCCTTTCCGCAAGAAGCTCGGTTGGAATCGGTTCGGCATCGGCGGCCGGCTGCTCGAGCAATTCGATCGATGGCAGCTCGACGCAGGCCGCAAGCGGTGCGTGGAAGGCGAATTCGGTCGGTGCATGGCCGAGCACGGCTGGCCTCGCCGGCGCGGCGGCCGCGGAGTCGGCCATGGCGTCGGCCATGGCGTGCGGCGGGGCCACCGGTGCCGGCTCGGGCGTGCCGTCGCCCACCCCGGACGACGCCTCGGGCAGCAGTGGTGGAGATGCCTCGTCGCCCGGCACGTCCATGCGTGCTGGCGCCGTCGTGGGCACGGACGGCGGCGGTGGCGGCGGTGGCAACGGCGATAGCGATGGTGATGGCGACGAAGGAATCGACGAAGCCGCCGCATGGCTCGGGACCGCTGCAGTGGTTCGCTCGGCGGGCATACTTGCGCCGGATGGGTCTCCAGCTTCCGATGCCTGCGAGGAGCGGCCGACGAGTTCGATCAGTACCGGGGCGTGGGGCGAAAGGCGGGCTGCGGACGCCACGGCCGATTCGGCGCTCGAATGCCCGAGCGGCTGCGCTTGCGTCTCCGAAGCCGGGGCGGACTCGATCCGCGGTGCCGCGGAGAGCGCCGCAGGTGCCGCGAGCGCATCGGTATTCGAGGCGCCGGCGCTTGGCGTCGCAGCGAACGGTGCGGGCTGCGTGGGCGCGTCGAGCCTCGGGACCGCCGGTTCATGCGCAGGCAACGCCGTCTGCGCCGGCAGCGCAGACGGTGCGGCCGTGGCGGGCGGCCGAGCGTCCGCGGAGTCGAGGTCGTCGCCGGTCATCCGCATGGAGTCGGCCGCCGCCGTCGGCGAGGGGGCTTCCCGTTCCGACACCGGCTCGTCGGGTTCCGTGCCGGATGGCCGGATGTCATCGACAGGCCGAGTCTGCATGTTCGCGGATGCGCCGCGCCGCGCGAGACTCACGCCGGCAAGCGTCGTCCATTGGGCCGCGTTGGCCTCGATCGCGCGCAGCGTTTCCAGTACGCCCGGGGAGGGCGAGGGCGAGGAGGGCACCAACGGCTCGCGCACGCCGATAGGCTCTATGCGTGGCCGTGCGGCCGACCCCGCCCCTGCCCCTGACCCCTGTGGCGGCGTGCTCATACCGGTCCCGCGTACCCGCGGCGAGACGGGCCTGGTCGTTCCCCTGGCGGGCGACGCAGCGGGCGTGCGCGGCGCGGGCGGGCGGGACGAATTGGAGATCGGCGCCGGAGTGGGCCGCGGCGGCGCGAGCGGCACGGCGGGTTCGGCGGCGGCACCCCCGGTCTTGATCGGGGCCGTTCCGCTGCGCGCGACCGGTGGCCGCCATACGGTCGGGCGGGCATACCGGCCTGTCGATTTCGGCGCCATGGCGTTGACGGTCGTCGTGCGCGTGGGAGCCGCCACCGCGGCCCGCGCGCGTTCGCCGCGCGCCGCGGTCGGGCGCTCGTCAGCGGCTTCGCCGCTCAGGTGCAAACCGAGGCCGAAGGCGCGGTCGGCTCTGCGCAGCGCGTCGATCCATCGAAAGCCGATGAGCCAGGGCAAGCTTGCGAAAAAGAGGGCGCTCATGGCGAGCGGTGCGGCGACGTGCCCGATGAGGCGGCCTTCGAGCGCGGCCAGGGCTTGTCCGAGCGCATGGCCGGACGCCGGGGCGAGCATCGCCTCGAGCGACGAGCTCGCCACGAGCACGCCCACGAAGCCGAGCCATAGCCGGATCGAGCCGGGGCCGCGCAGACCCTGGCCGCCGGGCAGCATGGCCTTGACGAGACGCCAGAAAAGAGGAGCGAGCCAGACGGCGGAGATGCCGAGCCAGCCCAAAACTACCGTATGCATGCTAGAACTGACGAAGAAGCGCCGACGCAACGCGGCGAGTTTAACCGTTCGCCCGGCTCGGCGCGCGAGATGCGGCGACGGCCGGTGCGATCATCGATCGGCCACGAAAGTCAGGGTCGCGCCATCCTCGGTGACGATGCGCAGCGTTCGCGGCGTGCTCCATTGCACGCCCGTCCGGGCGATATGCGCGAGCGCGGCGAGATAGGCACGCTCGAGCTCGCCGCGCGCCGGGTCCGCGCAGGCCATGCGCGTAGCGACGAGCGATTCGAAGGTCAGCGTGCCGCCCTTGAGCGAGTAGCTGCCGGCGAAGCGGTTGCAGCCCGAAAAGCCGCTGGCCTTGCGCTGGCCCGTGGCCGTCGACAGGATGAGCGTCGGGCGGCTTTCGTTGCCGCCTTGTGCGATCTCGCGAGGGCGACCGTCGGCCGTCTGCCAACTGGCGAGCGTCCAGCGCGTGTCGTCGATGAGCTGTGTGGCGGCCGGGTTGAACGGGTCGCTCGCGGGCGCGGACGAATCCGGGTGAGTCGGCATCGCGCAGGCCGCGACGAGCGCCGCGACCGCAAGCACGCCGGCCACGAGCGACGCGCGCGCGCGCCGGGCCGCGCGTCGCGGCGCAATGTACTGACTCGGCATGGGAGCGTTTCCTCGTTGTGCTGACAAAGCCGTAAGGGTAACGCACTCCGGCCGCCGGGCGCGAGAGAACGCGAGCGTGGCCATGCTAGCATCGCGCTTCTCCACATGCTTCACCAATGGGATTTCGTCATGCAGATCGGTCAACGAATCGGGACGCCGCTCACGCCCTCGGCCATACGAGTCATGCTGCTCGGCGCGGGCGAACTGGGCAAGGAAGTCATCATCGCGCTGCAGCGGCTCGGGGTCGAGACGATCGCCGTCGACCGCTATCCGAACGCGCCGGGACACCAGGTCGCGCATCGCGCGCACGTTATCGACATGACCGATCCGGCCGCGCTCACGGCGCTCGTGCGCGAGGAGCGGCCGCATTTGATCGTGCCCGAGATCGAAGCGATCGCCACCGACGCGCTGGCCGAGATCGAGGCGGCGGGGCTCGCCGAGGTCATTCCGACGGCGCGCGCGACGCAGCTCACGATGAACCGCGAGGGCATCCGCCGGCTCGCGGCCGAAACGCTCGGCCTCCCCACGTCCCCCTACGCGTTCGCGGAATCGCTCGAGGCGTTTCGGGCCGCGATCGCGCGCATCGGCTACCCATGCGTGGTGAAGCCGGTGATGTCGTCGTCCGGCAAGGGCCAGTCGGTGCTCAGGAGCGACGCCGACATCGAGCCGGCCTGGCAGTACGCGACGGCCGGCGCGCGCGTGAACGTGGGGCGCGTCATCGTCGAAGGATTCGTTACGTTCGATTATGAGATTACGCTGCTGACCGTGCGCGCCATCGATCCCGCCACGCAGACCGTGCAGACGTCGTTTTGCGAGCCGATCGGCCATCTGCAGGTGGCGGGCGACTATGTCGAATCGTGGCAGCCGCAGCCGATGTCGGCCGTGGCGCTCGAACGCTCGCGCGACATCGCGCGCAAGGTGACGGGCGCGCTCGGCGGGCGCGGGGTGTTCGGCGTCGAGCTCTTCGTGCGCGGCGACGAGGTCTGGTTCTCGGAGGTGAGCCCTCGCCCGCACGACACGGGGCTCGTCACGCTGCGCTCGCAGCGCCTTTCCGAGTTCGAGCTGCATGCGCGGGCGATTCTCGGCCTGCCGGTCGACACCTCGCAGCTGGCGCCGGGTGCCTCGGCCGTCGTCTATGGCGGGCTCGACGAGGCCGGCATCGCGTTCGAGGGAGTGGCGCAGGCGCTCGCCGTGCCGACGGCGGATGTCCGGCTCTTCGGCAAGCCCGAAAGCTTCAAGAAGCGCCGCATGGGCGTGGCGCTCGCAACGGGCGTCGATATCGACGAAGCGCGCACGCGCGCGAAGACGGTCGCCGCCGCGGTGCGGCCCGTCGCGGCGCGCTGAGCGCGTAGCCGGGCGCGCAGGCGCGCTCGGCGCGTTGTGGTCCGCAAGGTACGCAAACGGCGCATTGCGGCGCGGGCACGGTCGCCGCGGCGATGCGGTGCTACAATACCGGCCTTTCCGGGGCGACATCCGTTGCCGCCGGAGCCGGCCGCGTACTTGCGCGGCAATGCGGGCGGCCTTGGTATCACGGGCCGCCGCTGTTCGCGCCCGATGCCGATGCCGTCGGCCGCCCCCTGTCGTTGGGCCGCTGCCGCGCGCGAACGACGCGACGCCTTGGAGTCCATGAACAGACCCTAGCGCGCACTTTTAGCGAAGCCACCATGTCTGATCCCGCTGCCACGCCTGCCGTCGCAACCTTCGACCGATTCGGCCTTGCCGCCGATATTCTCAAGGCCATTGCCGAGCAGGGCTACACCACGCCAACGCCCATCCAGGCGGAGGCGATTCCGGTCGTGCTGGCCGGCCGAGACGTCATGGGCGCCGCCCAGACCGGCACCGGCAAGACCGCCAGCTTCTCGCTGCCGATCATCCAGCGTTTGCTGCCTCAGGCGAGCACGAGCGCCTCGCCGGCGCGGCACCCCGTGCGCGCGCTGATTCTGACGCCCACGCGCGAGCTGGCCGATCAGGTGGCCGCGAACGTGCACGCCTACGCCAAGCACACGCCGCTTCGAAGCGCGGTGGTTTTCGGCGGCGTGGACATGAACCCGCAATCGGCCGAGCTGAGGCGCGGCGTCGAAATTCTCATCGCAACGCCGGGGCGCCTGCTCGACCACGTTCAGCAAAAGACCGCGAACCTGGGGCAGGTGCAGATGCTCGTGCTCGACGAGGCGGACCGCATGCTCGACATGGGCTTTCTGCCCGACTTGCAACGGATTCTGAATCTGTTGCCGAAGGAGCGGCAGACGCTTTTGTTCTCGGCCACGTTCTCGCCCGAAATCAAGAAGCTCGCCTCCACCTATTTGCGCAACCCGCAGACGATCGAGGTCGCGCGCAGCAACTCCACCGCGACGAACGTCACGCAGATCGTCTACGAGGTGGCCGAGGGCGACAAGCAAGGCGCCGTCGTGCAGCTCATCCGCGAGCGCCAGCTCAAGCAGGTTATCGTGTTCTGCAACAGCAAGATCGGTGCGGGGCGCCTCGCGCGCCAGCTCGAGCGCGACGGCGTCGTGGCCACCGCGATCCACGGCGACAAATCCCAGGCAGAACGGATGCAGGCGCTCGACGCGTTCAAGCGCGGTGAAGTGGAGGCGCTCGTGGCCACCGACGTGGCGGCGCGCGGGCTCGATATTGTGGAGCTGCCGGCCGTCATCAACTTCGATCTGCCGTTCAACGCCGAAGACTACGTGCACCGTATCGGGCGCACCGGGCGTGCCGGCGCGTCGGGCGATGCGCTTTCGCTTTGCAGCCCGAACGAGCGCAAGCAGCTCGCCGACATCGAAAAGCTGATCAAGCGCCCGCTCGAGGTGCGAACGCTGACGCTCGAAGCACCGCTTCGTCCGCATCGCGAGGAGCGCGGCCGCCGCGAACGCGACGAGCGTCCGGGCCGCCGCCGCACGGCCGCACCCTACGATCGCGTCGAGCACCGTCACGCACACGCGCCTGTCGACGATTTCTTTTTCAAACCGTACGAGCCGTCGCCGTCGGCGCGCAAGGACGACGAAGCGAAGAGGTCCGAGGGCGCGCCCGCCAAGGCCACGCCGAAGCAGCCGCTGGCCGCGCTGCTGGGCGGCTTCGGCATGGCGCGGCGCAATTCTTCCTCTTCCTGAGGCGGACGGCGGGCCGCGTCATCCCGTGGCTCGGCCCGCTCCGCTGCCGGCACCCGGCTCAGGCGAAGCGCCGGGCCCAGGCTGCCGTCGCTTCGGCGTAGAACCTCTCCAGCGTCGCGCCCGTCCACACGCCGCTCGCCGGCGCGAGACCCAGGTGCCGCGCGGCTGCATGCAGCGCGGGTAGCGGCCGGCTTGCGTCCAGCGCCGGCGCACCCGTCTGCTTGCTGAGCTTCTCCCCGTGGGCGTCGACGACGACGGGCACGTGCAGATACGACGGTGTCGGCAGCCCGAGACAGCGCTGAAGGTAGATCTGCCGCGCCGTGGAGTCGAGCAAATCCGCACCGCGCACGATGTGCGTGATGTCCTGATCGGCATCGTCTGCCACGACAGCCAACTGGTAGGCCCACTGGCCATCGGCGCGCTTCAGGACGAAGTCGCCCACTTCGGTCGCGAGGTTCTGTTGCTGCGGCCCCTGCCAGCGATCGTCGAACGCAATCGTTGCCGCGTCGCCGTCGGGCACGCGCAGCCGCCACGCGCGCGGCGTCTTGCCGGCGAGCCCGGCGCGGCACGTGCCGGGGTAGGCAAGCGTCGTATTCCGCGCGTGCGCGCTCGCGAGCGAATCCGCGATCTCCTTGCGCGTGCAGCCGCATGGGTAGACGAGTCCCGCCCGTTGCAGCCGCTCGAGCGCTTGCGCGTAAAGCGCCGTGCGCGCGCTTTGCCAGACCGGAGGCTCGTCGGGGCGCATGCCGAAGCGCTCCAGCGTGACGAGAATCTGGCGGTCGGCGCCGGGCATGGTGCGCGGGCCGTCGATGTCTTCGATCCGCACGAGCCACTGGCCTCCATGGGCGCGCGCATCGAGGTAGCTCGCCAGCGCGCCGACGAGCGAGCCGAAATGCAGCGGCCCTGTCGGCGAGGGCGCGAAGCGGCCCCGATAGCGCCGCGGCGCATGAGCGCCTCCGGGCGCCGCGCCGGATCCGGCGAGTGCGCGCGTGGTGGCGTTCATGGCGCTGCCCGTCAGACAGCCTGCGCTGCTTCGCGTTGCGAGTGGCAGGCCGGGCAGCTTTTGCCGGGCGTATAAAGCGGCGAGCGCTGCGCTTCGGGCGAAACGACGGCGCGGCAGGCGAAGCACTGTACGGTGGCGCTCGGCTCGAGGCGCGGATTGAGCGCCGTGCGGTAATCGAAGACGAAGCACTCGCCGTGATAATGCGCGCCGCCGACTTCCTCGAAGTACTTGAGGATGCCGCCTTCGAGCTGATACACGTGCTCCATGCCGATTTCCTTCATATGGATGGCGGCTTTTTCGCAGCGGATGCCACCCGTGCAGAACGACACGATGGTCTTGCCGGCGAACTCCTCGCGGTGCGCCTCGATCACCTCCGGGAATTCGCTGAACTTGGCGAGCCGGTAATCGACTGCCTGGTCGAATGTTCCGACGTCGACCTCGAACGCGTTGCGCGTATCGAGCATGACGACTGGACGGCCCGCATCGTCGCGGCCCCGGTCGAGCCAGCCCTTGAGCGTTGCGGCATCGACCGACGGGGCGCGGCCCAACTCGGGCTTGATGGCGGGCTTTTTCATCGTGATGATTTCCCGCTTGAGCCGAACGAGCATGCGGCGAAACGGCTGAGCCGGCGACAGGCTTTCCTTGAACCGCAGCGCTGCGAACTTGCCTTCGAAGAGCGGGTCGTGGCGGATGTAGTCGACGAACGCGTCGGTGGCCTCGCGCGGGCCGGCCACGAAGAGATTGATGCCCTCGGGCGCGAGCAGGATCGTGCCGCGCAGGCCCAGCGCCGCACAGTGCTCGGCGACGAGCGGGCGCCAGGCGCTGATCGTGTCGAGAGAGACAAAATGGTAAGCGGCGAGATTGACGATGCTCATGATGACGTTGCGGTAACGCAGATGCGGCGGCGCGCGCTTCGGCTGCGCGACACGGCTCGAAAACAGGGGGAAAGCCGTATTATCTCCCAAATGGCGAAGACCGCCCGATCGAGGGCCCTCGCGCCGGTGCAGCCGACCTCGGGGGCATAGTCGCGGATGTACAATACGGCCCATGCCAGATCCCCGCTTCGTCCATCTCCGCCTCCACTCTGAATTCTCGATTGCCGACGGCATCGTGCGCCTCGACGACGCCGTCAAGGCAGCCGCTGACGACGGTCAGGGCGCGCTTGCGCTGACCGACCTCGCGAACGCATTCGGACTCGTTCGCTTTTACAAGGAAGCCCGCGGCAAGGGCGTCAAGCCGATCGCCGGCTGCGATGTCTGGATCACGAATCCGGATGACCGCGACAAGCCTTCGCGGCTGCTGTTGCTCGTGAAGGACCGGCGCGGCTACCTCAATCTGTGCGAGCTTTTGACGAAGTCCTGGCTAACGAACCAGTACCGCGGTCGCGCCGAAGTGGAGGTCGAATGGCTCGCCGGGCCGCTGCGCGAGGGGCTTATCGCGCTGTCTGGCGCACAGCAGGGCGATGTCGGGCTGGCGCTGGCCGCCGGCAACAAGGAAGCTGCGCGCCGCCATGCGACGCGCTGGTCCGAGCTGTTCCCGAACGCGTTTTACATCGAGCTGCAACGTTGCGGCCAGCCAGGGACCGAACTCTACGTGCAGGAAGCCGTGGAGCTCGCCGCCGCGCTGAAGCTGCCCGTCGTCGCCACGCATCCGGTGCAGTTCATGACGAGCGACGAGTACACGGCCCACGAGGCGCGCGTGTGCATTTCCGAGGGCGACATTCTCGCGAATCCGCGTCGGCAAAAGCGCTTCACCACCGAGCAGCATTTCCGCACGCAAGAGGAGATGGCGGCGCTCTTTGCCGACATTCCGTCCGCACTCGCGAACACGGTCGAAATCGCGAAGCGCTGCAATCTGACGCTCGAGCTCGGCAAACCGAAGCTGCCGCTCTTTCCGACGCCTGACGGCATGTCGCTCGACGATTACCTCGTGCAGTTGTCGAAGGAAGGCCTCGAGCGCCGGCTCGCGGAACTCTATCCCGACCAGGCGAAGCGCGAGGCCGAGCGCGAGAGCTACTACAAGCGGCTCGAGTTCGAGTGCGGCACGATCATCAAGATGGGCTTTCCCGGCTACTTCCTGATCGTGGCGGACTTCATCAACTGGGCGAAGAACAACGGTGTGCCGGTGGGGCCCGGGCGGGGCTCGGGCGCTGGCTCGCTCGTCGCCTACGCGCTCGGCATCACGGACCTCGATCCGTTGCGCTACAACCTCCTGTTCGAGCGTTTTCTGAATCCCGAGCGCGTGTCGATGCCCGACTTCGACATCGATTTCTGCCAGCATGGCCGCGATCGCGTGATCCAGTATGTGAAGGAAAAGTACGGCGCGGATGCCGTCTCTCAGATCGCGACGTTCGGCACGATGGCGGCCAAGGCCGCGGTGCGCGACATCGGGCGCGTGCTCGATCTGGGCTATACGTTCACCGACGGCGTGGCGAAGCTGATTCCGTTCAAGCCCGGCAAGCACGTGACGATTGCCGACGCGATGAAGGAGGAGCCGCTCCTGCAGGAGCGGTATGACAAGGAGGACGAGGTCAACCAACTGCTCGATCTCGCCCAGCGGGTCGAGGGCCTCACGCGCAACGTCGGGATGCACGCGGGCGGCGTGCTGATCGCCCCCGGCAAGCTCACCGATTTCTGCCCGCTTTACACGCAGGGTGACGACGGCGGGGTCGTGAGCCAGTACGACAAGGATGACGTCGAAGCGGTCGGCCTCGTGAAGTTCGACTTTCTGGGTCTGACGACGCTCACGATTCTCGACTGGGCCGAGCGTTACATTCGCCGGCTCGATCCGTCGAAGGCCGACTGGTCGCTCGCGCAGGTGCCGCTCGACGATCCCGCCTCGTTCTCGATCCTGAAGAAGGCCAATACGGTTGCCGTGTTCCAGCTGGAAAGCCGCGGCATGCAGGGCATGCTCAAGGACGCGCAGCCCGACCGCTTCGAGGACATCATCGCGCTCGTCGCGCTCTATCGCCCGGGCCCGATGGATCTGATCCCGAGCTTTTGCGCGCGCAAGCACGGGCGCGAGACGGTGGAGTATCCCGATCCGCGCGTGGAGCCTGTTCTGAAAGAGACCTACGGCATCATGGTCTATCAGGAGCAGGTGATGCAGATGGCGCAGATCATCGGCGGCTACTCGCTCGGCGGCGCCGACCTCTTGCGCCGCGCGATGGGCAAGAAAAAGGCCGAGGAGATGGCCCAGCACCGCGAGATCTTTGCCGAAGGCGCGGCGAAGAACGGTCTTACGCGGGAGAAGTCCGACGAGATCTTCGACTTGATGGAGAAGTTCGCGGGCTACGGCTTCAACAAGTCGCACGCGGCGGCATATGCGCTGCTCGCCTACTACACGGCGTGGCTTAAGGTTCACCACCCGGCCGAATTCATGGCGGCCAACCTGACGCTCGCAATGGACGACACCGACAAGGTGAAGATCCTTTTCGACGATTGCGTCAGCCCGATCAACAAACTTGCGGTCCTGCCGCCCGACATCAACCTCTCCCACTATCGCTTCGAGCCCGTCGCCGAGCCGGACGGCACACGCTCGCGCACGATCCGCTACGGTCTGGGCGCGGTGAAGGGCAGCGGCCAGAGCGCGATCGAGGAGATCCTGCGCGCGCGCGAGGAAAAGCCGTTTTCCGATCTTTTCGACTTCTGTCAGCGAATCGACCGGCGCGTCGTCAATCGCCGCACGATCGAAGCGCTCATTCGCGCGGGTGCGTTCGACGCGCTGCACGCGAACCGGGCGCAGCTCATCGCGTCGGTGCCGCTCGCGATGGAGGCTGCAGAGCAGGCGGCCGCGAATGCGCTCCAGGCGGGGCTCTTCGATATGGGCGACGATTCGTCGTCGCAGGGCCATGAACTTGTCGACGAGCCCGCGTGGCCCGAAAAGCGCAAGCTGCAGGAAGAAAAAACGGCGCTCGGCTTTTACCTCTCGGGCCATCTGTTCGATGCGTACAAGGACGAGGTGCGCAGGTTCGTGCGCCAGAAGATCGCCGATCTGAAAGAAGGTCGCGACAAACTCGTGGCCGGGATCATTGTGTCGCTGCGCACCCAGATGACTCAGCGCGGCAAAATGCTGATTGCGGCCATCGACGACGGCACCGGCCAGTGCGAACTCACCGTGTTCAACGAGCAATACGAGGCGAACCGGGCGCTCTTCAAGGAAGACGAGTTGCTCGTCGTGCAAGGGCAGGCGCGCAACGATGCATTCACGGGCGGCATTCGCTTCACTGTCGAATCGGTGATGGATCTCGAGCGCGCGCGCAGCCGCTATGCGCAGGCCGTCAAGGTGAGCATGAATGGCAATGCCGATGCGACGGCGTTGCGCCGCGTGCTCGAAGCGTACTGTGCGCCGCCCGCCGCCGCGCAGGAAGCGCAGGCCGCGGCGCCGGCTGGCGGCCGCAACGGCAACGCGCGTGCAGGCTTCGGCGGGGAGGGCGGCAGGCCGCGCGCCGCTTCTCAGGCATTTTCTCAGGCATTTTCGCAAGCACCCAACGGGCTGGCGGTCCAGATCGCTTACTGCAACGATCGCGCGCGGGGCGAAGTGCGCCTCGGCGACGCCTGGCGCGTGCGCCCGAGCGACGATTTGCTCACCGCGCTGCGCAGCGAGTTCGCCGCAAGCATGGTGGAGATCGTCTACTGACCATGCGCATGTATTCGTTCCGATATAGCCGCGGGTGCTCATGAAGATCGCCATTTCGGCTAACGCTCTCAAGCACGGCGGCGGCTTCGAGCGCTACGCGATGGACCTCGCGCGCGAGCTGGCCGCCCGTGGCATCAAACCGGCTTTTTTCGCGCGCCGCTTCGATCCGGCCTTGCCCGAGACAGCGCTCGTCGAGGCGCACCGTATCAACGTCGCGTTCCTGCCCGGCAAATTGCGCGATCACTGGTTCTCCTGGCGGCTGAGGCGCCTGCGGCGGGCCGCGGGCGTGGACGTGCTGATCGGCTGCAATCGTGTCGATTCGTCCGAGATCGCGATTTGCGGGGGCACGCATCGCGGGTTTGTGCAGGCGATGGGGCGGGAGCCGACCCGTGCGGACCGCTGGCAGATCGCGCTGGAGGCGCGCCAATACGAGCACGCCCAGATTGTCATTGCGCATTCGCCCTCTATGCGCGACGAGTTGCGCACGCTATACGGCGTGCCCGAGGCGAAGATACGGATGCTCTATCCGCCCGTCGATGCGGCCCGGTTTGCGCCCGTCGGCTCCGAGGCGCGCATGGCGTTGCGACGACAGTTCGGTTTTGCGGACGACGAAGTGATCTTGCTGTTTCCTTCCACGAGTCACGAGCGAAAGGGCCTGCCGCTCATAGAAGCCGCCGTGCGCGAGATGGCATTGCCGGTTGTCGTGGCAGTGGCGGGCCGGCCTCCGGAGCGCACGAGCGAACGCATTCGTTACATCGGCTATGTCAAGAACATCGAGGACGGCTATCGCGCCGCGGACTTCACGATTCTCGCGTCGCGGTACGAACCGTTCGGTCTCGTCGGTATCGAGTCCGTCATGTGTGGAACACCCGCGATCCTCGCGCGCAACATCGGCTGTTGTGACGCGATTTCACCGGCAGCGAAGCACCTCTTCGCGCCGGGCGATGCCGCCGCGTTGCGCGCCGTGCTGCAAGCCTGCGTGGCCGGGGTCCGCGCGGGCGAGCGGCTGGCAGGCGGGCATACGGCCGTGCGCGCGGCGCTCACCTACGATCCTCGGGTCGACGCACATGTAAATGTTCTGCTCGAGCTGGCCGAGCAGGTAGCGGCCCGGCAGCGCCACGCCATATCGTCCAGAGCCGTCGTCGACGGTCAGCGGGCGTGACGCCCCGCGAGTATGCGGCAGGTGCTCCGGTATACTGCGCCGCAACGTGCGACGAGGCGGTGCCCGGGGGAGCGGAGCGCCGCGTGACACGGACTGGCTCGTTCAACGACCTACACGACCTACACGACCTAATGCCATGAATCGCTTATTGATCATCAAGGTCACGTCATTGGGCGACATCGTCCAGGCTCAGCCGCTCGTTGCCGATCTGCAGCGCGCCTTTCCCGGCGTGAAGATCGATTGGGCCGCGGACGCCGCATTCACCGAGGTGCTGCGTTGGAATACGGGCATCGATCGCGTGCTCGGCGCACCGCTGCGTCAATTCAAGAAGCGGCCCAGGCTCGCGGACTTGCAATCCATCGCCGCATCGATTGCCGAGTTGCGCCGGGTCAAGTACGACGCGATCATCGATGTGCACGGTGTCTATAAGAGCGCGATCATCGCGTTCCTCGCCCGTGGCAGGGTCTGCTATGGCTACCGCTCGGTGGATTTGGGCGAGAAGGGCGCGGCGTTCGCCTACACGCGACGCATGGCGCGGCCGGCCGAGTTGAATGCGTGGGAAGGCCTGCGCCTCACGGTCAGCGAGGCATTCGGCTATCCGATCGAGGCGGAAGCCGAATTCGGTTTGCGCATTCCCGCGCCGCCGTCCATTCCTCCTGCGGCGCAGCAGGGTCCGTTCGCCATCCTGCTGCACGCCACTTCGGCCGACAACAAGAAATGGCCGATTTCGCACTGGCAACAAGTGGGCGGCCATATAGCCGAACAAGGCATCCGTACGCTTTTACCTTGGGGCTCTGAGCAAGAGCGGGCAGAAGCGCAAGCGATTGCAGAAGCGATACCGGGCGCGACGGTGCTGCCCTCCCTCACGGTGCGCGAAGTGGCGCAGCATATCGATCTCGCGACGCTCGTCATCGGCACGGACACGGGCTTCGCGCACCTCGCCAGTGCCATCGGCAAACCGACGGTCATGATCTTCACGGCGACATCGCGCCATCACTTCGGCGTGAACATCCCAGGGCGCGCGGTTTCGGTAGGGGGCGAGGGCTGTACCCCGTCCGTCAGCGAGGTGCTGGCTGCGCTGCGTTCGGTCTGGCAACCGGCACCGAGCCGGGCCGCCGTCTCCTTGCGCAGTATCTGAGCGCAGAGCCGGCGCTGGTATACTTCTTCGCTTTCAACCGTGCGGCCGACCTTTCGGAGTCGCCGTCTTCGACAACATTGCGCTGATGAAACGTCCGCCGGGGCCGATGGCGGCGCTGTCGGGCGCGCGTTTCGGACGGCATGCGCGTTTTTTTTCTCCGTCAGCGGCGTTGCCGTACCTGCGGTCGCCGTACCGATGCCCCGTGCCGATTACACAACAAAGGGTGCGGTAGAACCTGTCAGCCCATGAGTCGATTGTTCGGACGTATTCAGATTTTCGCGCGCGCGCTGCCGCGGCTCGCGCTCAAGCCCTGGCACCGCAAACCTCAGCGGCCAAAGCGCATATTGATCGCGCACCACTTGCTGCTGGGCGACACGCTATTGCTGACGCCGCTGCTCGCCAAGCTCCGGCAGCAGTATCCGGATGCCCAGGTCGTGCTTGCGTGCCCGCGAGCGATCGTACCGCTCTATGCGGGACGCCCCTTCGGCGTCGACGTGCAGCCGTTCGATCCGCGCAGCCCGCAACTGGTCCGGGGCGTTTTGCGCTCGGGGCCATACGACCTCGGCATCGTGACTGGCGACAATCGCCACGCATGGCTCGCGCTCGGCGCTCGCTGCAAGTGGATCGTCGCCCATGCGGGCGACGTACCGGCCTGGAAGAACTGGCCCGTTGACGAGCTGGTGCCTTATCCGCAGACGCCCGCCGCGTGGGCGGATCTGGCTGCGGACCTCGTGCCGGGCGATCCGCCGGCGCCCTACCGCCCCGAAGCGTGGCCCGCACCGCCCGCCGTCGAGTTCGATGCGTCGCTGCTGCCGGCGCGGCCCTATGTCGTGCTGCATCCGGGCGCCAGCACGGCGGTGAAGCGCTGGCCCGTCGAGCGCTGGCGCGCGCTCGCAAGCGCAATCGAGCAGCATGGCTACGATGTGGTCTGGAGCGGCGGGCCGGGCGAAACGGCGCTCGTCAGCGAAATCGATGCCGGCTCGCATCGGCCGAATTTCGCGGGCAAGCTCGGGCTTGCGGATCTTTGGCATCTCCTCGCACGCGCGAGGGCGCTGGTCTGTCCCGATACAGGGCCGGCGCATCTGGCACGCTTGATCGGTGTGCCGGCCGTCACGTTGTTCGGCCCCGGCAACGCCGATATTCACGGAGCGGGGCGTTATTGGAGCGGTGTACCCTTCGTGCCGGTCACGATCGCCGATCTGCCCTGCCGCAATCAGCCCGGCATCTTTCGCCGCGAAGTGGCCTGGGTGAAACGCTGCGATCGTAACGTCGGCACCTGCCTCGATTGGCGGGGCGATCACGCCGGATGCATGGGCCGCCTCAGCGTCGAAGCCGTTACCCAAGCGCTGATCGGCGTGCTGGAGGCCGCATGACGTCCGGTGCATGGTCGCCCGTTCGGCTGCTCTGGCTGTCGTGCCCGCTGATCGCGTTCGCCGCCATGCTCGCTCACATGGCGGCGCCCAACAACATGGGAATCGCGCTGACGTTCGTGGCGGTGTTCTGGTCGGGGTTGTCGCAGCCCCGCGCCGCCGGACGCTGGCCGCTCGTCGTGCCGATCGCGTTATGGGCTGCCTGGAGTCTGGCGGCCGTGGCGTGGTCCGCCTATCCGGCCGTGAGCTTTCATGCCTGGCTGGACGAAGTTCTCTATCCGCTGCTGGTGTTCTGGGGCTTCTGGCTTTTCGCATCGCAGGTGGGCCGGGCTGACTGTCCGGCCTATGCCTGCCTGGCCGCCTGCGTGGCGCTGGCCCTGATCAGCCTCTTTTGCTGGGGCCGGTTGCAGCCGCCGACGCCGGAGACGTTCCCGCTGCATTTTTACCCGCGCGTCGGTCACTCGAGCACGCTCGCGCTTTTCGCGATTCCGGTTTTTACGGGGCTCCTCATGCGGGGGCGCAAGCGGTGGCTCGGCGTCGTCGGTGTTCTGCTGGGCGTTTTCATCGGCTTTGCCTCCCTGAACCGGTTTTTCTGGCCGGCTGTCGCCGTGACGCTTTTCGTTGCGCTGTTCCCACTCTATCGGCGCAATCGCAAACTTGCCGTCGTGATACTCGCGGTGGTTTCGGCAGCAGGGGCCGCTGCCGTCATTTACGGTGCCATGCAGCGCTTCGGCGGGCTGGGTACGGCCCCGGCGGCCGGGCCGCAGATCGAGCATCGCGTGCAGACGCAGCCGCCGATGGCCGCGTTCGACGACGCGCTCGCGGCCGACACGCGTCCGATGCTGTGGGCGTTTTACGCCCGCGAGGCCGTTCGTCATGCGTGGCTCGGCGTCGGCTTCGGCAAGCCGCTGCCGGGCATGGCCCTGCGTCCGGAGATGCCTTCTTCGCTGCTCGCCCACGAGCCGCTCGCCCCCACCCACGCTCACAACCTGCTGCTCAATACGTGGCTGCAGACGGGGCTGCCGGGGCTCTTGCTCCAGGTGCTGCTATTCGCGAGCCTGGCCGCGCGCTTTTGGGCGCTGCGGCGCGTCGACGAATGGGTCGCGGCCGCGGGTATCGCGCTCGTGCTCGGCATGATGGCCAAGAACTTCACCGACGATTTCATGTGGAAAACGACCATGCTTGCATTCTGGGCATTTGCCGGCTTGCTGCTGGGCGCGGGCACGCGTTCGGCACGGCAGGCCGCATTGCGCAGCGCCCCGGCGGGCATGGGGCGGGCCGTATGAATCCCTCGGGGGCTTCCGGAGCCCCCCGCTAATCGCAACAACCACGGTCAACCGAGATGATGTCGTCCCAAGCAGCCGACCACGAGGGCATGCCCAATCGGCCCATCCGCGTCCTGTTCCATATCAACGATTTCGGCCGCGGGGGCACCGAAACCGCGCTCATCGCCTGGCTGAACGCGCTCGACCGGCGCTCGTTCGCGCCGAGCGTCGCCGTGACGTACCCGACCGACGACCTCGACCTGTGGCGAGCGCATGCGTTGCCTGCGGACGTGCCTGTCCACGTGCTTGCATCCGCCACCTGGATGCACAGGCTGCATCAGCGGCAGCGCGGCAAAAAGCTCGGACGGCTGGCCAAGGTCGCGCACAAGATTTCCACGCATGGCGCGATTCGTCCGCTCGCCGCCCGGCGCTTTTTGCGGCTTGCCCGCGAGCACGATCTGGTTTGCGATTTCGACTTGTCCTTGCGGCACATTGCCGGCCGTGCCGGCGTGCCGTGGATTGGCTTCAGTCATTTCAGCCTCGCGGCGCGGCTGGGCAACAAACCGCCGTCATATATCGCGCGGCGCATTCGCCAGTTCACGCGCTATGGGGCCATTGCGGTACTGACCCCGGACATGCTGCGCGAAGCAGGCCAGCTCTTCAAGGATGCGCCGGTGCGCGCGCACGAGTTGCCGAACGTCATCGAAATCGACGCTATCCGCCGACGCGCAGCCGAGAGCACACCGTCTGCCCGCTCGCCGTTCATCGTTTCCGTGGCGCGGCTCGACGAAGGGCAGAAGGACCACCGCACATTGCTGCGTGCCTTTGCGAAGGCGCGCGCGCAACGACCTGGCATCGGCGATCTGTTGCTGATCGGCGACGGGCCGGATCGCGAGCCGCTCGCGCAGCTCGCGCGCGAACTCGGCATCGAGCCGGCCGTTCGCTTCCTGGGCTTTTGCGCCAACCCTTTCCCCTACATGCGCGCGGCCGAGATGCTCGTGCTCAGCAGCCGCTACGAAGGATTCGGCATGGTGCTCGGAGAGGCGATGGCGTTGGGCACGCCCGTCATATCCGCTGATTGCCCGACGGGCCCGCGGGACCTGCTCGACGGCGGGCGGGCAGGGTTGCTCGTCGCGCCCGGCGACGCAGACGCAATGGCCGACGCGATGCTCAGGCTCGCCACGGACGAGGCGTTGCGCGAGAGCCTGCGACGCAATGCCGCCGCCAAAGTGCGAACCTTCTCGCCGGAAAACGCCAATCGGCGAATGCTTGCGCTCTGGCACTTATTTTCCTCAAAACATGAGAAATAGCGCGTAACCGCGTGTAAACTAAGGGTTCGGAAAACGTACCCGTTCCATGATCAAAGAGCGATGCGCGGCCTGGCCGCCCAATACGATCGCCGTCGTGTGCCTGCAGCGCATCGGCGATGTGCTGCTGTCGACGGCGCTCGTCAGGTCGATCAAGCGACAATGGCCTGACGCCCAGGTCGACATGATCGTTTTTCGCGGTACCGAGAGCGCGCTCGAGCACAACCCGGACATTCGCCGCGTCACGGTGGTCGAGCGCCGCGCGTCATGGCGCAGCCGCATCGGCGATGCGGCGCGCATCTGGCGGCGCTACGACCTTGCGTGTGTGCTGCAGGCGTCGACTCGGGGGCGCTTTTATGCGTGGGCCGCCGCGCGCTACCGCATCGGCGTGCTCGACCCCGACTGTCCGCAACGTGCCAGCCGGGTGATGATCGATCGGCTCGTGCCGGATGAACATCGCCGCGTGCACACCCTCACGAGCAACCTCGCGCTGACCCAAGTGATGGGTATCCCGCCGGTGGCCGACGTCGTACCGCCGGGTATCGGCGAGGAGCCGGCGCGACGTGCCGCGTTGGATGCGCGGCTTGCAGCCGCCCAGGCGCCTTTTGCCGTCATTCATCCGTCCCCGATGTTCGCCTACAAGCAGTGGCGCCTCGACGGGTGGGTAGAAACGGTTCGCCGGCTGCGCGACGCCGGCTTCGCGGTGGTGCTGACGGGCGGGCCCGCGCCGGCCGAGGCGGAATACGCTGAACAGGTTGTCGCGCACGCGAGCGCGCCCGTTCTGAACCTCGTCGGTCAATTGAGCCTCGGCGAAACGGCGGAAGTCATCCGGCGTGCGGCGCTTTTCGTCGGGCCCGATACCGGGGTTACCCATATCGCGGCCGCTTGCGGGACGCCCACCGTCGCGATCTTCGGGCCATCCAATCCGATGCGATGGGGGCCCTGGCCGAGCGCGTGGCCGGCCGGCCGCGAGCCCTGGCCGCTGCGCGGATCGGCACGCCGCGGCAACGTCTTCCTGCTGCAGGGCGAGGGAGATTGCGTGCCTTGCAAGGCCGAGGGCTGCGAGCGGCATGTAACGAGTACGAGCCGGTGTCTGACCGAACTCGATGCTCGCCGCGTATTGGCGGCGGTGGCCGACGTGCTCGATCGCCCGGATCTCGTGCCGGCCGGTGTGACGCAGCCGGTGGTCGGCCCCGGCCCCGACATCGTGCGGGGCACGCCTGCGTTCAGTGGCGGTCGCCGCGGCGCGTCGCCCACGCCAGCTTGAGGAAACGGTAGTAGACGGTTTGCGCGTTGAATACCGCGATCATGAAGCCGGTGCGGCCGTCGAGAAAGCCAAGACGCAGCACATACGTGCGCACGAATGCCCACGCTCCGCGCCACAGTGCCTGCGCAAATCCAGCGCTTTTTCCGGCGGCGAGCCGTTGTTGTGCGCCCGCACTCGAGTAGGCGTCGAGCTTGCGCAGCACGGTTTCGAAATCCTCGTACGAGTAATGGAGCAGTTTGCCGGCGAGCCGGGCGGCCGGTCCTTCGAAGACGAGGCGCTCGTGGACGAGATCGTCCGAGAACCGCGCCGCGTCTCGCCTGAAAAGGCGCGGCACCCAGTCGGGGTACCAGCCGCTATGGCGGACCCATGTTCCGCAAAAGCTCGAAAGGCGATCGAGTGCATAGATGTTCGCATGGGCGGAGCCGATTGCCTCGACAATCGCACGCGCGAGCTCGGGCGTGACGACCTCGTCCGTATCGATCGAGAGCACCCAGTCCGTCGACAGCGCCGCCAGGGCCCGGTTTTTTTGCGGCCCGAAGCCGGGCCAGTCGGGCGCTTCGATCACGCGGGCCCCATGGGCGCGCGCGATCGCGACCGTCGCATCGTGGCTGCCGCCGTCGACGAGGACGACCTCGTCGGCGAACGCCACCGCCTCGAGGCATTGCGCGAGCCGCGCCGCGCTATTGAACGCGATGATGGCGACGCCGAGCGTGGGGCGGGTGGGGGAGGCAGGGGGTGGATTCGGCACGGGATGAAGTCGTCGCAAAAAAGTCGCTGAAGTATACCGGGGAGCGATGCGACCCTTCGCGCCCCGCGATCGAATGGCGCCGAGGCAACACGCGCAGTTCGCGCCGGCGGCGATACAGCGGCGTGCGGCCGCACCCGGGACCGCGGCTATAATGCTTCGACTTTCGACGGCCTGCGCCGGCCTTCCGGACAGACACCGCCGAGCAACAGCGACAAGGGAATCAGTTGGAAAAAGGAAACACCGCGAGCGGGACGAAGGGCCCGAAGCAGCGCACCACCCGTTCGGTATTCAAGCGCCTATGGCCTTTCGTCAAACCCAATCTCTGGGTGGTCATTCTGGCCGTGGCGACGATGGGCGTGAGTTCGGCCACCGACGCGGGGATCCCCGCGCTGCTCAAGCCGTTGCTGGACCATGGGTTCGGCGCGAAGGCGAATATCAGCGCGAAATGGCTCGTGCCGCTCGCCGTGATCGGGCTCGCACTCGTGCGCGGGACTGCACAGTATGCGTCGGGCTATCTGCTCTCGTACGTGTCGAACCGCATCCTGCTGCAGTTGCGGCTCACGATGTTCGAACGCATGATCCATACGGGCGCCACCTTCTTTCAGCGCGAGACGGCGAGCACCGTCATCAATGCGATCGTTTTCGAGGTCAATCAGATCCTGGGCGTGCTGACGGGCGTCATGGTCACGCTCGTGCGCGATTCGTTGACCGTCTTTTTCCTGCTCGGCTATCTCTTTTACCTGAACTGGCGCCTGACGCTGATCGTCGCCGTGATCCTGCCCGGAATCGGGTGGATCGTGAGCAAGATCAACCGGCGCCTGCGCCGGCTCGGCCGCGAGCAACAGACGCTCACGAACGAGCTTTCCTATATCGTCGAGGAGACGGTGGGCGGCTATAAGGTCGTGAAGGTCCACAACGGCGAGCAATACGAGATCGACCGTTTCGCGCAGATGAGCAAGCGGTTGAGAGGCTATGCGATGCGCATGGCGGTGTCGGGGGGGCTCGCGCAGCCGCTGACGCAGTTTCTCGCTTCGATCGCGCTCGCGATCGTCATCACGATCGCCGTCGTGCAATCGGCGAACGATCAGACCACCGTGGGTGGATTCGTGGCCTTCGTCACCTCGATGTTGCTGATCATCTCGCCGCTCAAGCACCTGATCGACGTGAATCAGCCGCTGCAGCGCGGCGTCACGGCCGCCGAACTCATTTTCGGCCTCATCGACGAGCCGCCCGAGCCCAAGGGCGGCAGCCGTCCGTTGCCGCGCGCTCGCGGCGAGATCGAGTTCCGCGACGTGTCGTTCACCTATACCACGAGCGAGCGGCGTATTCTCGACGACGTTTCACTGCGAGTAGCCCCCGGGGAGATGGTCGCGCTTGCCGGACCTTCGGGCAGCGGCAAGACCTCGCTCGTGAACCTGCTTCCGCGCTTTTTCGATCCGAGCGGCGGCACGATATTGGTCGACGGCGTGCCCATCGACGAGTACGACGTCCATGCGCTGCGCAGCCAGATTGCGATGGTGAGCCAGGATGTCGTGCTCTTCAACGATACGATGGCGGCGAACGTTGCCTACGGCCAGACGCCCGATCGCGACCGCGTTCAGGCCGCGTTGCGCGCGGCGAATCTGGCCGATGTCGTGGCATCGCTGCCTGACGGCATCGATACGCAAATCGGCGGCAACGGGATGCGCCTGTCCGGCGGACAACGTCAGCGTCTCGCCATTGCACGCGCGATCTACAAGGACGCCCCGATTCTGATTCTGGACGAGGCCACCTCGGCGCTCGACTCGGAATCCGAGCGCCATGTCCAGGCCGCGCTCGAGACGTTGATGGAAGGGCGCACGACGCTCGTCATCGCTCACCGTCTTTCGACGATCGAACGTGCCGACCGCATTCTCGTCATGGAGGCGGGGCATATCGTCGAGCATGGCAGCCACAGCGAATTGCTGCGCCGCGACGGGCTCTACGCCCACCTGCACCGGATCCAATATCAACAGCAGGCCGCCTGAGCGGCCGATCGGGCTGCCGGCCGGCAGCCGCATTTTAGGCCGGTTCGTTCACACGCCGCCCGTGACGAGCGGCAGTACGGTCAGATCCGGATGCGTGCCGTCGACGATCGTACGCCCGACATGCATGCCTTCCTTCCAGGCAGCCGCTTCACTGCCGAAGCTTTCCTCGCCGTCGGCATGAAAGGGCACGGCGTGCCCCGGCAGCTTGGGATCGGCTCCGGGATGGCAGACGTAGCCCGCATAGGTGTACCGGTTGCCGGTGGTGACCGTGCGGGTGGATGGCGCGGGTTTGCCGTGCCCCGGCGGCGGTTCCGGCGTGTGCACGTGCGCCGACACGTGGACTTCGAAACCTTCGTATTCGGCCATCCGCCATTGGCCCGCATCGTCAGACATCGAGCGCCTCCTCATCGGGGGACAAGCGGCCGCTTTGCGACGCGCGGCCCCGGTACGCGACCGCAACTTCCGGGTGCCGTTGCGCCCTTTGCGCGAGGGCTAATGCCGGTGCCGCAACCGGTCCCACAGGCGGTGCCCTTCGAGCCTGCCAAGCCAGCGATCGCGCCGCCGCTCGCGGTGGAAGTGGGAAGCGATAATAATGACGGCGGCAATCAGCACGACAAGCCCCGTCACGACGCCTTCGATCGATTCGGCCATCGCGACCTCCTGACGAATCGCCTACATGAGGAAATTCTAGGCGATTTGCGTTATGCCGCACCGCGCCGCGCGGGTTTGGTCGACTTGCTTACATCTGTAACGCGCGGACACAAATCGTGCCGAACGTGCGCCGTCCGCCACGCATCTAAGCCGCATAGAGGGGAACAATCATGGTCAGATCATTGATCGCCGTCGCCTTGGCCGCGCTCGTATCGGGCTGCGTGATCGATCCGGGAGCGCCGTACTACAGCAGCTATACCTACAGCAGCTACGGTTACGGCTATGCGCCGGGCTACTATGCGCCGAATTATTACGCGCCGGGGTACTACTATGCCCCCGGCTACTACAGTCAGCCCACGATCGGCATCTGGGGAGGCTGGCATAGCGGTGGGCATCACCGCGGCTGGCATGGACGATAGGTTCGCGTCTCGTCAGCTCCGCCGTTCCCGCTTCGATGCGCTACCGTTGTCCGCCGTTCCCGTTCCCGTTCCGTTAAGCGCCCTCGCGGGATTTCGCGTGTCCCGGTAGCGACCGGCGTCCGACTTCAGCCTGAAGCGCGGTCTTTTTTGGGGCAGTACCGCCCGTCGAATGCGGCGCGGCCGCCCCTCTCGCATGGCGAAGTGTTGCCATTTTGCGCTCTCGCCAATCAATTTTGGCTCCCTACATTTGCATCCGTTGTCATTCATCCGTCCGGTTTACGACCGGAGCGGTGAAATCGGCGAGCGGACGTGTTTCCTTGCGACCTCGGCCGTGATGCCATACCAAACCGTGGAGCGCGTTCATGAGTGCAACTATGCCAAACAGCCCGTCTACCGAATTACGCAAGGGGGCGCTGGGTCTTGGTTTCATCGTTTTCTTCGTCATCTCCGCCGCCGGACCCCTGGTGGCCATCGCGGGCGGGCTGCCGATCGGCATCATGCTCGGCAACGGTGCGGGCACGCCCGCATTGCTCGTGGCAACCGTCGCAATCCTGCTCATGTTCGCGGCCGGCTATACGGCCATGGCGCGCTACGTGACGAACGCGGGGGGCTTTTATGCCTTCACGGCCCGAGGGCTGGGCGGCAAGGCTGGCGGGGCGGCAGCCATGCTGGCGTTACTCGGCTACAACGCGATGCAAATCGGCCTGTACGGAATGTTCGGCGCGGTATCGGCCGGCTTTCTGAGCATGCACTTCGGCATGAGCGTGCCGTGGTGGGTCTGCGCGTTCGCCGCGCTGGCAAGCATCGCCGTGCTGGGCTATCGCCAGATCGACCTCTCGGCGAAGCTGCTGTCGTTGCTGGTTCTCGGCGAGTACGTCGTCGTGCTCGTGCTCGACATCGCCATCCTCAGGGCAGGCGGCCAGTCGGGCGTGGACCTCGCGTCGTTTTCACCCCGGGTTTTTCTGAGCGGCACCCCCTCCATCGGTTTTCTCTTCTGTTTCGCGAGCTTCATCGGCTTCGAGGCCACCACGATCTACAGCGAAGAGGCGAAGGATCCGCGTCGCACGGTCCCACTCGCGACCTACATCTCGGTGCTGCTGATCGGCGCGTTCTACGCCTTTTCCGTCTGGTGCATGGTGATTGGGGCAGGCGGTACGCAAATCGTGAAAACGCTGAACGGCCTGGCCGATCCCACGACATTCCTCTATTCGCTTTCGAGCCGTTATGCGAACGCCGCGCTGACCGACGCGATGAGCCTGCTTTTCATCACCAGTGTCTATGCGGGCCTGCTCGCCTTTCACAATTCGGCCGCGCGCTATTTCTACGCGACCGGGCGCGAAGGACTGTTGCCGGCGCGGCTGGGGCGCACGCATCCCGAGCATCGCAGCCCGCACGCCGGCTCGTTGTTGCAGACGTTGTGCGCCGCAGCGGTGGTGACCGCCTTCGTCCTCGCGCGCACGGACCCGGTGCTGACGCTCTTCTCCTGGCTTACAAATCTCGCCACGCTATGCATCATCGCGTTGATGGCGTTGTCGTCGGCTGCCGTATTGGCTTTTTTTGCGCGTCATCGCGCTCTCGAGGAGGGGCCGCTGCGCGTGAAGGTCTTGCCGGTGATCTCCGGCATTGCCCTTGCCGCGTTGCTCGTGCTCGCCGTCGTCAGCTTCCCCGTGCTGACCGGTGCGAGCGCGGGGCTGTCCTACGCCCTCACCGCCACCTTGCCGGTCGCCGTCATCGTCGGCATCGCAGCCGCCTCGCATCTGAAGCAACGCGATCCCGCCGCCTACGGCCGCCTGGGCAATTCGAAGCTGTAACGGCGCCACGGCCAAGCGCGTGAAGCGATGGTTCGCGGCGCGGCTGCCGACCTCCTCGGGCCGCTCGCCGCCGCACCGCGCCCGGCTATCGGCGTTTTCCCTCGGTCGGGTGCGCGCTGCCGATTTGGGATAACGGCGAACGAAGTGGCCTCGATACCATCGATCTATACCGCGCGCCATGTGGCGCGCCCCTTGCGCCCAACATTTGCAGGACAGTCTCCATGAATCATGCCGGCCTGGTGCCCGTCGATCGATCCGTCAGCGCGTTTCTGTCGCGAGAACACGGGCTTTTTATCGACGGCGTGTCGCAACCGTCGCGATCGTCGCGGCGCCTCGACGTATTCGATCCCGCGAGCGGCGAGCGGCTGGCAAGCGTTCCCGATGCCGATGCGCGCGATGTCGATGCCGCCGTGCAAAGCGCGCGCGCCGCGTTCGACAAGCGCATCTGGCGCGGGCTGCGACCCGCCGAGCGCGAGCGCATTTTGCTGCGCATAGCCGACTTGCTCGAGCGGGACGCCGAGGTCTTCGCGCAGTTGGAAACGCTGAATCAGGGAAAGTCGATTCATGTGGCCCGCGGTGTGGAAGTGGGCGCGAGCATCGAGTACATCCGCTACATGGCGGGCTGGGCCACCAAGATCGAGGGCGAAACGCTCGACGTCTCGATTCCGCATCCGCCCGGTGCGCGATATACGGCCTACACGCGCAAGGAGCCCGTAGGCGTGGTCGCGGGCATCGTGCCGTGGAATTTTCCGTTGATGATCGCGATCTGGAAGCTGATTCCCGCGCTGGCGGCGGGTTGCTCGATCGTCATCAAGCCGTCGCCGGAGACGCCGCTCACGGCCCTGCGTCTCGGGGAGCTCGCGCTCGAGGCGGGCGTGCCTGCCGGCGTTTTCAACGTCGTCACGGGAGGGCGCGAATGCGGCGCGGCCCTCGCGTCGCACCGGGGCATCGGCAAGATTTCGTTTACGGGCTCCACGCCCACCGGCAAGCTCGTCGGTCTTGCCGCCGTCGAGAACATGACACGCTTTTCGCTCGAACTGGGCGGCAAGAATCCCGCAGTGATGCTCGCGGACGTGGACGTCGACCAGGCCGTCCAAGGCGTGCTGTTCGGCGGTTTCTTCAATCAAGGCCAGGTATGCGCGGGCGCTTCGCGGATCTACGTGCATCGCGACAAGTATCGCGCCGTTGCCGACGGTCTGGCCCAAGCCGCTCGCGCGATGAAGCTCGGGCCGGGGATGGACCCGGCCTCCGAGATCAATCCACTCGTATCGGCGCAGCATCGCGACCGCGTGATGGCACATCTGGCGACGGCGCGCGCGCAGGGGCTGCGGTTTCTCGCGGGTGGCGACGCGGTGCAGTCCCCCGGCTATTACGTGGCGCCCGCCGTACTCGCCGACGTGCCTCCCGGCGCCTCGCTCGTGCGCGACGAGGTGTTCGGCCCGGTGCTGGCCGTGATGCCGTTCGACGATCCGCTCGACGCGATCGCGCAGGCCAACGACAGCCCTTACGGTCTTGCCGCGAGCCTGTGGAGCAACGATCTGAAGGCCGTGATGAATCTGGTGCCGGAGATGGAAGCAGGCACGGTATGGGTCAATTGCCATGTGCCGCTCGATCCGAGCATGCCGTTCGGCGGGTTCAAGCAATCGGGTATCGGGCGTGAGTTCGGCAGGCATGCGGTCGAAGGTTTCACCGAAACGAAATCGGTGTGCATCGCGCACTGAGGCAAGCTCGCCGCGCTATTTTTGTCCGCTTAGCATGCTGAAGTAAGCGCGCGCAGCGTCGGCGGGCGGCTGCGTTCATTGATGCAAGGGCGGGCCATGAATTTTCTGATCACCTCGTTCGAGGACGTACACGATCATTCGGCTGCGGTGGACGGCTGGAATCAGACGTATCGGCAGATGATGCCCGGCGCGTTCCGCAGCCGCCTCGTGCAAGCGCGCGAGGCCAATTTCTTCTTCTTCCGCGAGACGATGAACCGGCGGGTGATCGAGCAGGGCGTCTCGCCGCCCGGCTATGCCTCGTTGGCGGTGCCGCTTTACGCGCCCATTACGGGCACGTTTCAAGGGCAGCCGGTCAACGGGTATGCCTTTCTTGCTCTCGGCGCCAACGAGGAATTTCGCTTCCATACGCAGGACGTGATGGACTTCATCGGCGTGAGTCTGCCGGTCTCGGAGATGGAGGAACTGGTGGCTGCCGTGGCGGGCGACGCGTGCGCGCGCGGTCTCGCCCGCAGCGTATTGCCGATTCGCAGCGAACATGGCGAAAGGCTGCGCAATCAGATTGCGCCGTATCTCGAGCGAGCCGAGCGTACCCCCGCGCTCGGCTGCAATGCCGTGGCGGGGAAGGTATTCCGGGACGAGATCGTCAGCGCATTGCTCGACCTACTGGCCGGAGCGAGCCCGGAGCCGGTGAACGATCTCACCCATCGGACCTACAGCGACATCGTGCGCCTCAGCGAGCGCATCGTTCGCAACCGGGAGGGCGACGAGCCGGTGACGGTGCTCGACCTTTGCCGCGCGCTGCGCTGCAGCCGGCGGACGCTGCAAACGAGCTTCCAGCGCGTGGCCAATGTCACGCCGGTTGCCTATTTGCGCGCCTATCGACTGAATGCGGTGCGGGAACTGCTGCGCTCGACGTCGCCGGAAGCGCTTTCGATCGGCGATGCCGCGAGCCGTTGGGGGTTCATTCACCTCGGCTATTTCGCGCAGGAGTACCGCACGCTTTTCAACGAAATGCCGTCTCATACGCGGCGCTTGAGCTGACAGGAGTTGCCGATCTGCGCTAACCCGCCGTTTTATAGCTGGATACAGTCGCCATACCGCAATGCAAACGCGGTATCGACCAACGAGATCCAGACGGGACATGAGCATGAGGCGGCATATCGGCAGGGCATCCTTCGTCATCGTATGTGCCGCGGCGGCGCAAAATGCATGGGCGCAGAGCAGCGTGACCCTGTATGGCACCGTGGACGCCGGTGTGATTTATTCGACCAACCAGCAGACCACCAATGCGAGTGGCGCGGTGGGCAGCGGGCACGCGGTGCAGTTGAGCGGCGGCAATCTCGTGCCGTCGCGCTGGGGCCTGATGGGGGCCGAAGATCTCGGTGGTGGGCTCAAAGCGAGCTTCGACCTCGAAAACCAGTTCCTCACGGGTACCGGCGCCATGCTGCAAAGCGGTGCGTTATTCAATCGGCAGGCATGGGTCGGACTCGGCAAGGACGGCATAGGCACGCTCGCGATCGGGCGGCAATACGACTCCTATTCCGATTTCCTCGGCGTATATGCGTCCAGCAATAATTGGGCGACGCTCTATGGCTCCCATCTGGGCGACGTCGATAATCTCAATGAAGCGTTCAATTTCAACAATGCGTTGAAATTCACGAGTGCGAATTTCCATGGCCTGACGTTCGGTGCCACGTTCAGCTTCGGCGGGCAGGCTGGCAACTTCGCCGCAAAACGCGGTTATGCGGTGGCGGCCGCTTACGCACGCGGCCCGATATCGTTGAGCGCAGGCTATCTGTCGCTCAACCAGCCGCTCGACGCGGCATTGGGCGGATCGAGCGGCTACATCGGCGACTTCTCGTGCTCGAACCCGGGGGCGGCTTACTGTCAGTTGCAAAACTCGGTTTCGATGAAGGCCTGGGGCGTGGGCGGCTCGCTTGCAATCGACAAGGCGACGGTGGCTGTCGTCTATACCCATACGCGCCTGGCACACAGCCAGTATTTCGCGAGTGCCGTACAGCCTGCGGGCGCCGACGTCCAATTCGATATTGCCGAACTGAACGGCGTATATGCGCTGACGCCCGCATGGACGCTCGGCGCGGCATACATCTTCAACAACGCACGGCCGGACGGCGGCAGCGCCACGCGTTTTCACCAAGTCAACCTCGGCACGAACTACGCGCTTTCCAAGCGCACGGCGCTCTATACGGTTCTCATCGCACAAAAGGCGTCGGGTAAGGGGCTCGGCATCGATACGGCGACGGGAGCCAGTGCGAACTATGCGCAGATCCCGAACCTCGTCAACAGCAACTCCGATCGCCAGCTTGCCGTCATGGCCGGCATTCGCGTGAACTTCTGAACGGCGGGTCGCGCCCCTGTGGCGCACGTCGAACGCCGCGCCGGTCGCGGGCCTCTTCGAAGTCGATGGGGCCATTCCCACGCCGTTGCGAGCGATCGCGCGCGGTACCGCCATTCGGCATCTTTTTCAGGATTTGAACGGGTAGTCAATGCATACGGACGAAACACCGACTTACTACACGGCCACGAGGAAATACGACCTCGCTTTCCCGTCGCTCGAAGGCGACATCGAGGCCGAGGTCGTTATCGTCGGCGGAGGGTTCTCGGGCATCCATACGGCGCTGGAGCTCGCCGAGCGCGGCGTGACCGATACCGTGGTGCTGGAGGGCCGTCACCTCGGTTACGGCGGCACGGGGCGCAACGGCGGACAGGTCATGGCGGGTATCGGCCATGACCTCGATGCAATTCGGCGCGACGTGGGGGACGAAGGTCTGCAGGCGATCTTCGCCTTGAGCGACCTCGGGCCGCAGATCATGCGCGAGCGCATCGCGCGGTACGGCATCGATGCCGATTTTCGCAGCGGCTATGGCTATCTCGCGTACAACGCGCGGCAGGCAGCCACGCTGAAAGCATGGGAAAAGGAATTCCAGTCGCTCGGCTCGCCGTACGAGATCCGCTACCTGGAAGGGCGCGACGTCGGGCAGATCATCGGTTCCGACGTCTATCACGCGGCCTTGCTGCACATGGGCGGAGGACACGTTCACTCGCTGAACCTGCTGCTCGGGGAAGCGAAAGCCGTTTCGGAGGTCTACGGCGGACGGATTTTCGAGTACAGCCCGGTGCTCGAGGTCACGTACGGCGATTCGATCGTGGCGAGAACGGCGAAGGGGCGCGTCAAGGCACGCAAACTGGTCTGGGCGGTCGACGGCTTCAATAACCGCATCGAGCCTGCGCTGCACGGCAGCACGATCAACGTGTACGCCTACAACTCGGTGACGGAGCCGTTGAGCGCGGCGCTGATCGAGCGCATCAGCCCTATCCGGGGCGCCTATAGCGATATTCGGCCCGTCATCAACTACTACCGCGTGACCAACGACAACCGGCTCATGTTCGGTTCGTCGACACAGTTGATCGAGCGCATGCCGACCGACCTGAAGGAGTGGAACCGCCGCCTGATGCTCGAGGTGTTTCCCTACTTGCACGACGTGAGGATCGACCTTGCATGGGGCGGGCCGATGGCGACGACGCGCAATCTCTTTCCTCAGCTCGGCACGCTGCCGGGGCACCCCAATGCGTTTTTCGTCCAGGGGTACTGCGGCTTCGGCGTCACGCCGAGCCAGATCATCTGCAAGATCCTGGCCGAAGGCGTGCTCGGCGGCTCGGAGCGCTACCGGCTGCTGAGTTCGGTCGGCCGGGCCGAAATCGCCGGCAAAGATCGTTATCGCGCACTGCTCGTCACCTTGGGCAAGGCGCTGCATCAGACTTCCGGCTACTGGCATGGACGCCGTTGAGTTCCATCCGTTCAGCGCAAGAGGTTCTCTCATGGGCATGACCAACATCGATCGCGAGACGGCGATTTCCGATCTCGACGCCTGGGGCAGTTTCAGCAAACTCGGCGCCGAAGTCGTCGAGGGCGGCGACGTGCAGGCATACGGACGGGCGACATACGGCGCGCCCACCGACCCTGTCAATGCGGGCTATTTCGGAACCACGAAGGGCACGTATCGTCTCGTCTATCCGTTCAGCGAGCAGGCGACGCTGCTGCGCGGCGAGCTGCGCATCACCGACGAGAGCACGGGCGAGACCCATCATTTCAAGCCGGGCGATACGTGGTTCGTCACGAAGGGCACGCCGACGCTATGGGAGGTCCTCAGCGACGGATTCACGAAGCACTATCTGTGTTTCGCGTGAGGCGCGCATGCTTCGCCGCCGGTCCATTGCGGCAACGCGGCGGCAACGCGGCGGCAGCCGGGGCCTCGACCGAGGTCGCAGGTCATGGCGGCCCCGGCCTCGAATTCCACGATCAGCCGAACGAAACGGGAGTGGCCGGTGCGCGAGCATGCCGGACGTGACGACGTAGAGGGCGCATCGGGCGACGAGCTGGGCATCATGCACAGCATTGCGGGAAGGATGCGCGGATTCCTCTACCGGCAACTGAACGACGACGATTACACGGTCGTCTATGCGACGCCCTCCATCGAGACACTCACGGGCTATCCCGCATCGGACTTCGCCAACAATGCCGTGCGTACGCTGCCGTCTCTCACGGTCAGGGAAGACGAGACCTATGTGGTCGGCGTCGTGCGCCAGGCATTGGAGAGGCGCGAGCCGTGGACCGTCGACTACCGGATCCGGACCGCGCGCGGCAATCTGGTCTGGGTGCGGGAAGTGGGAGGGGGCGTATTTTCGGATAGGGGCGAACTGCTTTTTCTCGAGGGTCTCGTGATCGAAGTACAGGGGGAAAGAGCCGCCGAGCTGGCGCTGCAGGGGCGCGTCGTGGCGCTGACGCAAGCCACCAACCCGATCCTCGCGCACGTGGACGAGATCCTGAAGACTATTCGAATGTTGTCCATTCTCTCGTTCAACGCGCGATTCGAAGCAGCACGTGCGGGCGACGCGGGACGTGGCTTTACCGTCGTGGCCGCGGAAATGAAGCGTCTTGCCGACGATACGGACCGACTGGCGAAGCAGATTTCCGAAAGCGTGAAGGTCGCGCGGCAGGTGATGGCGGGCACCGTCTCCAGCGCCGGCTAGCCGGCAGCGGTCCGCCTTACGCCGCTGCTGCGATTTTCTGCGGTTGCCGCACGGCTGGCGATTGTATTATCGGAGGTTTTCCACTCAGGCAGAACAGCATGGCCAACGAAAGGCGCGGCATCCAGTCGATCGAGGTCGGTGGAGCGCTGCTGCGCGCGCTGGTCGATCACGGCGGCCCGATGTCGCTCGGGGAACTCTCGCGCAAGGCAGGCATGACGGCCGCCAAGGCCCATCCGTATCTCGTCAGCTACAGCAATCTCGGTCTGATCCAGCAGGATGCCGCCACGGGCCGCTACGAGCTTGGCCCATTCGCGCTCCAAATGGGCCTGATCAGCCTGCAGCGCTCCGACCCGGTACGCACGGCCATTCCGCTCGTCGACGAAATGCTGGCCCCGTTCGGGCAGACGGTCGCGCTTGCGACGGCCGGCAGCTATGGCCCGACGATCGTCCACATTCATCAGGCGGCAGACCCGATCTACGTCACGATGCGCACCGGAACCGTCATGTCGCTGATGCAGACGGCCACCGGGCAGATCTTCGCCGCCTATCTGCCGCCCATGACGGTCGATGCCCTGATCGCGATCGAAGAGGCCGGCGCCTTGCAGATCGGCGCCGCCCCCAAGCCTTTTACGCGTGCCCAGATCGAAGAACGTCTCGCCGAGGTGCGCCGTCAGCGGCTTGCGTTTAGCGTCGACGATCCGACAGTGGGGATCACCGCCATGAGCGCGCCCGTGTTCGATCATTCACACCATATCGTGCTGGCTATCACCGTCATCGGGCCGAGCGGCTCGATCGATCCCGACCCCGCCGGCCATCTGGCCCGTGCATTGCGCGCCTGCGCCGATACCGTATCGACGCGCCTGGGTTTCTCCGCCTGATCTTTCGCTGAACGTCGCAAGAAGGCCTCGCGAGCGCTGAGCGCATCGCGAGGCCTGCGCACGCCTGTCGGTTCGACGCGCGCGTGCGCCTTCCGACGCCTTCCGTTCCTCCGCCCTCGCTTCTCGCCCCGAGCCTCGATCCGCGCTGGGCTAGGGTAAACGGGAATTTGCTATAGACGAATGAATTTTACAATAGCTAAACACTCATCTAAGCTAAGTTCGTTCTACATGGTGGAGACTGCGTGAACAAAGGACATTCGACAGTGGTCGACTATCAGCGGCTTCGATTCGACTATCGGCCAGCCCCGGAATTGGGAGGAGATGCCGACCTCGTACATCCCGTTGTAATCGTGGGGGCGGGGCCGGTCGGGCTGGCCGCGGCCATCGATCTGGCGCAGCAGGGCGTGAGCGTGACGCTCGTCGATAACGACGACGCGCTTTCGGTCGGCTCGCGCGCATTGTGCTTCTCCAAGCGCACGCTGGAAATCTTCGATCGCCTGGGCTGCGGCCAGCGCATGGTGGACAAGGGGGTCGGCTGGAACGTTGGGAAGGTCTTCCTGCAGGACGAGTTGCTCTACACGTTCGATCTGCTGCCCGAATCGGGGTACGGGCGCCCGGCCTTCGTCAACCTTCAGCAGTACTACGTCGAGGGTTACCTCGTCGAACGCGCCGCGGAATGCGAGAACATCGAGATCCGCTGGAAGAGCGAAGTGGTCGCGCTGGAGCAGCACGGGGATCATGTGGTGCTTCTGGTCGATACGCCGGACGGCCGGTATGCAATGAACGCGCGCTATGTGATCGCGGCCGATGGCGCACGCAGCGCGGTACGCAGAGCGCTCGGTCTGGAGAGCCATGGGCGCACGTTCAAGGACCGCTTTCTGATCGCCGACGTGCGGATGAAGGCACCGTTTCCCGCAGAACGCTGGTTCTGGTTCGACCCGCCTTTTCACCGCAATCAGTCGGTGTTGCTGCATCAGCAGCCCGACGGTGTCTGGCGCATCGATTTCCAGCTCGGCTGGGACGCCGATCCGGTGGTGGAGAAGGAGCCCGATCGCGTGATACCTCGCGTGCAGGCGCTGCTTGGCGAAGGCGTCGAGTTCGAGCTCGAATGGGTCAGCGTGTACACGTTTTCGTGCCTGCGCATGGAGCGCTTTCGCCACGGCCGGGTGCTGTTCGCGGGCGACGCCGCGCATGGCGTGTCGCCGTTCGGCGCGCGCGGTGCGAATAGCGGCATCCAGGATACCGACAATCTCGCTTGGAAGCTGCGGCTTGTGTTGAACGGGCAGGCACCCGAGACGTTGCTCGACAGCTACGCCTCCGAGCGCGAATACGCAGCGGACGAGAACATCCTCAACTCGACGCGCGCGACGGATTTCATCACGCCGAAGAGTGCCGTGTCGCGTCTGTTCCGCGACGCCACGCTGGGGCTCGCGAAGCGCTGTCCGTTCGCGCGCAGGCTAGTCAACAGCGGGCGCCTGTCGGTGCCGGCCGTGCTGCGCGAGTCCGCGCTCAATACGCCCGATCGCGCAGGGGACGGCTTTGCCGGAGATGTGGTCCCGGGGGCCGTCATGCCCGATGCGCCGATGCGCACGCCGGGTGGGCCAGCCTGGTTTCTCCAGTTGATCGCGCGGCACGCATTCACCGGCGTGTACTTCTGCGAGGCGGCGCAAGACCCCGCGCAAACGCTGATGCGATTGCAGGCGCCGACGAGGAATGCGATTCCGATGCGCGCCGTTGTGGTCGTTGCGCCGGGTACGGCGATGCCTGCCGGGCCGCTTCCGGAAGGCGTGGCAGTTGCCGAAGACGTCGAAGGCTTGCTCGCCCGGCGTCTCGACGCCCGGCCAGGATCGTTCTACCTCGTGCGCCCCGATCAACACCTTTGCGCGCGTTGGCGCGAGTACGCCGAGACGGATGCCATTGCGGCGCTGAATCGCGCAATCTGCAACGGATGAGGCCAATGTCGCTCAATACCGAACTCAATCTTGCCGATCCCGACGCGTTTTACGAACGCATGATCGAACTGCATGCCGGGCTCACCGATCAGCAAAGTCTCCGGCTGAACGACCGGCTGGCCGCGCTGCTATCCGCAACCGTCGCCGACACCGCCGTATTGCGCGAGGCCGTCGCCGTCGCGAATGACGGAGCCAATGACGGAGCCGATGACGGAGCCGATGACGCAGCGCGCTCTCCGATCCACGTGGCGAAGCTCATCTTGCTGCTGGCGAACCATATCGGCGACTCGGCGATTCTCGATCGGATCTTTTCCGAGGGCGCGCGGATGGCGGCCGAGCTGGCGTCGACGCCGGCGCCCGGCAACGTGCCGAGTTAGCGCGCAGTCAAGGCCGTCACGCGTGTTTTCGCACAACCCTGCCTCTATGAACATGGGAGTTCTCACATGGCAAAAGCTTTTGCATCGCAGGCCGATCTCGAAGTCAAGAAGATCAGCTGGACCCAACTTTCCGAGAATGCCTACGCCTATACCGCGGAAGGCGACCCGAACTCCGGTGTGATCGTCGGCGACGACGGCGTGCTGATCGTCGATACCACCGCGACGCCTGCGATGGCGCAGGACCTGATCGCCAAAATCCGCAGCGTGACGGACAAGCCCATCAAGTACGTGGTGCTTTCGCATTACCACGCGGTGCGCGTGCTTGGCGCGTCGGCCTACTTCGACGAAGGTGCTCAACAGATCATCGCCAGCCGCGGCACGTACGAAATGATCGTCGAGCGCGGCGAAGCCGACATGAAATCCGAGATCGAGCGTTTTCCGCGCCTGTTCGCGGGTGTGGAGACGGTGCCGGGCCTGACGTGGCCCACGCTCGTGTTCGACAAAGAGATCACGCTCTTTCTCGGCAAGCTCGAGGTGAAGATCGCGCATCTCGGCGCAGGTCATACGAAGGGCGACACCGTGGTATGGCTTCCCTCGCAAAAGGTGCTGTTTTCGGGCGACCTGGTGGAGTACGAAGCAGCCTGCTACTGCGGCGATGCGCAATTGGCCGAATGGCCCGCGACGCTCGAGGCGCTGCGTGCGCTCGGCGCGGAGAAACTCGTGCCGGGCCGCGGGCCGGCGCTGACGAATCGGGCGGAGGTGGACAAGGGCCTCGACTACACGCGGGATTTCGTCACGACACTGCTGGCAAGCGGCCGCGAGGCGGTGAATCAAAAGCTCGATCTCAAGGGGGCGATGGCACTCGCGCGCAAGGCGATGGATCCCAAATTCGGCCAGGTGTTCATTTATGAGCACTGCCTGCCTTTCGACGTCTCGCGCGCCTATGACGAGGCGGGCGGCATCGTGCATCCGCGCATCTGGACAGCCGAGCGCGACAAGGAGATGTGGAGCGCGCTGCAAGGCTGACGCATGCAGGAAGTCCAAGGCGGCCCGAGCGCGATCGCGGCACCGGGCCTCCGACTTACGCTTGGGCAGGACCAAGGCACCCAGATGCTCGATGCCCGAGTGTCCCGGAGATACAGGAGACGAAGTATGAATCACGTCGTAACGCTCACGACGCCGTTTGCCGCTGCGCAGCGGCAGACGATGCGCAAGGTTGCCTGGCGCATCGTGCCGTTTTTATTCCTTTGCTACGTGGTGTCGTTTCTCGACCGCATCAACATCGGCTTCGCCCAGTTGCAGATGAAACACGATCTCGGCTTCAGCGATGCGATGTACGGGTTCGGCGCGGCCGTGTTCTACATCGGCTACGTGCTGTTCGAAGTGCCGAGCAACATGCTGCTCGCACGCGAGGGTGCGCGCCGGACGTTCATGCGGATCATGCTGCTATGGGGTGTGGCATCGATGAGCATGATGTTCGTTACGAAGCCTTCGCATTTTTATGCTTTGCGTTTCCTGCTCGGCGTGTTCGAGGCGGGGTTCTTTCCGGGCATCGTGCTCTATCTGACGTACTGGTTCCCGGCAAATCGGCGTGCCGCGGTCCTTGCCGTTTTCTTCGCGGGCGTGGCGGTGGCGGGGGTGCTCGGCGGATTGGTATCGGGCTGGATCATGCGCGATCTGAACGGGGTAGGCGGGCTTTTCGGCTGGCAATGGATGTTCGCGCTCGAGGGCTTGCCGGCGGTGTTGTTGGCCTTCTTCACGCTGGCCTGTCTCGTGGACGGGCCTGAGCATGCGGGCTGGCTCAGCGAGTCGGAGCGCAACTGGCTCATCGCGGTGTGCAAGGAGGGCGAGCGTCCGGCAGATCATCCGCACGCTCATGCGATCGTGCAGGCGCTGCGCAATCCGCGGGTGCCGCTTTTCGCATTCGTCTATTTCGCGCTGACGTGTGCTTCGCTCACGCTCAATTTCTGGTTGCCGCTGATGATCCGCGACTTCGGCGTACGCGACGTGCTCTCGATCAGCCTCTATACGACGATCCCGAATGCTGTCGGCGCAGTTGGCCTGATCCTGATTGCGCGGCATTCCGACCGTACGGGCGAGCGTCTCGTGCACTTCGCGCTGTGCACGGTGGGCGGCGGGCTCGCGCTGGCTGCCCTGACGCTGCATCTGCCGAGTCTCGCCGCGATGCTCGTGCTCCTTTCGGTGGCTGCCGTATTGATCTTCGCTGCACTGCCCATCTTCTGGGCGGTGCCCGCGCTGCACCTGTCCCGCGATGCGCTGGCGCCGGGACTTGCGCTGATCAGCAGCATCGGAATCACGAGCGGGATCGTCAGCCCCTGGGCGATCGGGTACATCCGCACCACCACGGGCAGCATGGACCTCGCGTTTTACCTGCTTGCCGCGTTGCTCGTCGCGAGCGGGGCAGCCATGCTCGTCGTCGGGCGCCATGCAGCGGGGCACCGCGTCAGAAATTGAGTTGCATGCCGGCGACGACAGAGGTGGGATAAGCGCGTACTTGATCACGGGTTCCATGTGGAAGCCGGGCAAACAGCGCATTGCATTCCGCGAACACCGCAATGTGGTCGCCGACGGTATAAGAGACGCCGAGGCCAGCCGAGGGAACCCAGCATTTCTCGTCGACGCTTGTTTGGTGACGGGCGTCCGGAGCGGACCAGTTTGTCGTCAACTGGCTGACACCGATTTTCTCGTACAGGTCCACTTGCCCTAGACGATGCTTGAATACGGCGGAAAAGGTATTTTGTTCGGTGATGAGGAGCTTTTTGGTTGCCAATCGATCGTCAGCAATGTTCCACGCCCGACTGTCGCGAGTGGTCGACATACCAATCCCCGCGCGCAGGCCATCGCCAATTGCGAAAGGCAAAAATCCCACTGATAGGGAGGTGCCAGGGTGCGCCGACATATCGACGCCGAAGGTCCGGCGCCCGGTGCCTCGTTCGGGAATGGCGGACATCTCCCCGCCTACCCCGATCGTAAAAGCGTTCTTGACGTCGAACGATACCTCCGGCGATAGCGGGCATGGAATGCAGGGAGAGTTATCCACGTCGCGGGCTGTCGCGAGATTGGCGTTGGCCGCAATGGCTGCGGCAAGGAGTGTCATGGCGATTTTCGTGATCATGATCTGGCTCTTTTCCGATGGTGTCAGTGATTGACTTGATCCCAGTCCTGCGCGGCACCGGCCGCCGCGCAGGACTGGGATCATTTTCGTTGACGGCCCCAAGGGTCGAGCAAGCTGAAAATGATCGGTGATTTCATTTGATCGATCGATCAACGCAATGCGTGAGCGAACGGGCACCTGTCGAGCCCGGTATTGTTTGCGATTTGTGCATTACCTCTGGACACGTCCCTTGGGGCCGTCCGCAGACTGTCTGTCCATTCGTGCAACATTGGAGCAGTCCATGAACGCCACAGGTCGAAAGCTAAACGCGGGGAGCGCCGCCAAGTTACTTGGGGTATCGGTAAAAACCCTACGAATATATGAAAAGGCGGGGCTGCTTGCGCCCAGCCGCAACGAATCGGGGTATAGGCAATTCGGCAAGTCCGATCTTGATCGTGCCGCTCATATTGTCCTTATGCGGCGGACTGGCTTCACACTCGCGGAGATCTCGCAGTGCATGGGATATCCTGAAGCTGAAGCCGAGACGACGCTGTCCGCCGCTTTGACGGATAAGGTGGTGGAGCGGACGAGACAGATTAAGACACTCTTCCTCCAGCTGGATTACATCAGGTTCTTGCGCACGGTACCCACACCTCCTCTTGAGGGCGAGGATCGTGCGCTCGAGCCTGAGCGCGTGTCGGAAACCCGGTCTGTTTCGTTTCCATTGTCGTCGCCCTGGGATGGCCAGATATTCAGCATGCCGGATATACGCCGGCTGAATTACATTGTCGGCCCGGTGGGCAGTGGAAAAACGCAACTGGCTCTTCAACTGGGGTGGGCGTTGCCAAGCGGGGTCTTTATAAATTTCAACAAGGTCCAGCGTGTGGCGCGTTCCGCAGCGGACCCGCTGAACTTCCGGAAGACGGAGGGGCCGCTTCAAATGCGTATCGACGAGGCCCTGGCGGACCTCGCCGATGGTGGGGCGACGCTATCCGACGCACTGCACACGTTGGTCCACTCTATCGAGGACACGCTTCTGAGCGGGCCGTCCGAGTTCCTGATCGTCGATCGGGTCGAGGAGGATCTGGATTTGCCGACCCAAAAGGCAGTGGGCGCTTACCTTCGCAGACGCGCGGCCGAGGCGCGTAGCGGTGCAATCTTTGCCGTGACGCGCTCCGCCGCGATCGTGGATCTGGCCACCGCAGGAGACGAACAGAGCGTCATCCTCTGTCCTCCTAATCGCAGTCTGCCGATCAGCGTGCCGCTTCGTTCCGATGCGTACGGTTACGAGACACTGGTCATGTGCCTCGAATCACGAGACGGGTAGCGATGGGCCCGCCGTTCTCGCGTTTACATCAGCACGATGTCGTACTGCTCCTGACTCAGGTTCGACTCGACCTGTAACGACACGGGCTTGCCGATGAAGTCGATCAGCATCGCAAGATGCTGGGATTCTTCGTCGAGAAAAAGATCGATCACCTGCTGCGAGGCCACGACGCGAAATTCGCGCGGATTGAACTGCCGCGATTCGCGCAGGATCTCGCGCAGCACGTCGTAACACACCGTACGCGCGGTCTTGACCTGCCCCTTGCCCTCGCATACGGGGCAGGGCTCGCACAGCACGTGCGCGAGCGATTCGCGCGTGCGCTTTCTCGTCATCTCCACGAGCCCCAGTTGCGAGAACCCATTCACAGTGGAGCGTGTTCGATCGCGCGACAGTGCCTTCTTCAACTCGCCGAGTACCGCATCGCGGTGCTCGACATTCTCCATATCGATGAAGTCGATGATGATGATCCCGCCGAGATTGCGCAGCCGCAGTTGCCGGGCGATGGTATGCGCCGCCTCGAGGTTCGTCTTGAAGATGGTGTCGTCGAAGTTGCGCGCGCCGACATAGCCGCCGGTATTCACGTCGATCGTCGTCATTGCCTCGGTCTGGTCGATCATCAGATAGCCGCCCGACTTCAGATCGACGCGCCGGGACAGCGCACGCTGGATCTCGGTCTCGACATTGTAGAGATCGAAGAGCGGCCGCTCGCCGGTATAGTGCTGCAGTTTGGCGCTGACAGCCGGCGTGAACTCGGTGGCGAACTCGCTCAGCATCTGATAAGTCTCGCGCGAATCGACCTGGATACGGGTCGTCTCGTCGTTGACGAAATCGCGCAGTACGCGCTGCGCGAGATTGAGGTCTTGATAGAGCAGGCTCGTGGGCGGCAGCCGCTGCGCCTGCGCCACCACCGTCGCCCAGGTCTTGCGCAGATAGGCGACGTCCCCCGCGAGTTCTTCGCTCGTGGCATCTTCGGCGATCGTGCGCACGATGTAGCCGCCTTTCTCGTCGGCCGGCAGCACCGCGGTGAGGCGCGCGCGGATCGCCTCGCGCTCGGCTTCGTCTTCGATTTTCTGCGAGACGCCGATGTGCGGCTCCTGCGGGAGATAGACGAGCGTGCGTCCCGCGATGCTGACCTGTGTGGAGAGGCGGGCGCCTTTCGTACCGATCGGGTCCTTGATGACCTGGACCATCAGCGTCTGGCCCTCGAACACGGTCTTCTCGATCGGCTGCGGCGGGCTTGCATGTTCCCCGGCGGCTCGCGGCTGCCAGATATCGGCCACATGCAGGAACGCGGCCCGTTCGAGGCCGATGTCGATGAATGCCGACTGCATGCCCGGCAGCACGCGCACGACCTTGCCCAGGTAGACGTTGCCGACACGCCCGCGCGATGCCGTGCGTTCGATGTGCAGCTCCTGCACGGCGGCTTGCTGGACCAGCGCGACGCGCGTTTCCTGCGGAGTGACGTTGATCAGGATCTCTTCGTTCATTGTTCTCGCCTGTCCGTTTCGTCTCAGAAGTCGACCTGTGCGGCGCGCAGGAGCGCTGCAGTCTCAAAAAGGGGCAGACCCATGATACCCGAATAGGATCCCTCGATCCGCTCGATGAACTCGGCTGCGCGGCCCTGAATTCCGTAGGCGCCGGCTTTGCCGAGCGGTTCGCCCGTACGCGCGTAGCGCAACAGCGCCTCGGCCGAGGCCGGCGCGAAGCGCACGGCCGAGCGCGACATCGCGGGCGGCAGCAGGTGCCCGCCCGCGTCGAGGACGGCCACGGCGGTCAGTACTTCGTGCTCCCGGCCCGCGAGGCGCGCGAGCATCGATACGGCATGTTCCACGTCGTCGGGCTTGCCGAGGATCGCGCCATCGATCGTGACGGTGGTATCGGCAACGAGGACCGGCGCTGGCCGGTGGCCGCCGGCCACGCGGCGGGCGTGCGCCGCCTCGGCCTTCGCTACCGTCACGCGGCGCACATAGGCCTCGGCCGATTCGCCGGCGCATTCGGCCTCCAGCGCTTCGGCGTCTTCGTCGGGGCGCGGCAGGAGCAACTCGAAGCGTACGCCGAGCTGGCCCAGCAGTTCCTGGCGGCGTGGGCTTTGCGAGGCGAGGTAGACGAACGGGTAAAGCGGGGAGGCGGGCGTCGTCGGTTCGGGCATCGTCGTTCTCGTGAGGCGCCGCGACGCGCCGCGGGAGAAGCGGAGCCGCGTCAGGCGCGATGATAGGGATGATTCTGCGTGATGCTCCACGCGCGGTAAAGCTGTTCGGCCAGCAGCACACGCACCATGCCGTGCGGCAGCGTGAGGCTCGAGAGGCGCAGCAACTGATCGGCGCGCGATTTCAATTGCGGATCGAGCCCGTCGGCGCCGCCGATGACGAACGCGACGTCGCGCCCGTCCTGCTGCCAGGCAGGCAGCGCCTCGGCGAGCTGCATCGTCGTCCAGTCGCGTCCGCGCTCGTCGAGCGCGACGATGCGTGCGCCCTTCGGTAGCGCTGCCTCGATGCGCTGGCGTTCGGCGGCCATCACGCTTTGCGCCGTGCGCCCGCCGCTGCGCAACTCAGGCTTGATCTCGCGCAGCTCGATGCGCAGCTCGGGTGGCATGCGCTTCGCGTACTCGTCGAAGCCTGCCGCGATCCAGTCGGGCATCTTGTGGCCCACGGCGAGGATATGCAGTTTCATGTCGCTGGGGGCACGCTGCTCGCGAATGCCTCAGGCGCCCTTGCCGCGGCGCTTGGCCGGGCTCTTGCGGGCCGGCTTGGCCGCTGCCTTGCCCTCGTCTTCGTCTTCGTTCTCGTCGTCGTCGTCGTCGTCGTCGATCGGCTCGCTTGCGCGCGCGCCGCCGAACGGGCTCGAAGTCGCGAGCTTCACGCGCACGGGCTTGTCGCCCCAGATCTCTTCGAGGTTGTAGTACTGCCTGAGCGCCGGCTGCAGGATATGCACGATCGCATCGCCGCAATCGACGAGCACCCATTCGCCGATATCCTCGCCTTCCGTGCTGATGATTTCGCCGCCGGCTTCCTTGACCTTGTCGCGCACGCTCGATGCGAGCGCCTTCGTCTGGCGGTTCGAGGTGCCGCTCGCGACGATCACGCGATCGAAGAGCTCGGTCAGGTGGGTCGTGTTGAAGACCCGAATATCTTGCGCCTTGACGTCTTCGAGACCGTCTACGATCGCGCGTTGCAGTTTGCGAATATCCATGATTACCGATGGTACAGATGATGTTGAAGAATATAGCGCCAGACGGATTCGGGAATCGTGTCGGGCGGCGGCAGTGCCGGTGCGCCGTCAGGGCCGGCGGCCGCGAGCCGCTCGCGGAGCTGGGCGCGGATATCGGTGGCCGAAACTTCGAGCGCGAGCGTCGCATCGATGAACAGGAGCCCCGAGGGCGTAGCGCGCAAGCGCTCCGCGCTCGCTTCGTGGGCCGCGAGCTCGCGCGCGAGCGGCGCCGATGCGGCGGCGAGGTCGAATCCCGGCCGGGTAGCGGCGCAAATGTGCGCGAAATCGAAAAGATGTCGCCAGTCGTGCCAGGTGTCGAGCCGTACGAGTTGATCGGCACCGATCAGCAACGACAGCGAAGCGTGCGCGCCTTCGCGTGCGCGCCAGCGTCGCAGCGTATCGATCGTATAGGTGGGGCCCGTATGCTCGATTTCGTCGGTGGCGACGCTTACCGTCGTGCCCGGCAACTCGAGGGAAGCAGCGGCCGCGCGCGTCATCGCGAGGCGGTGATGCGCTTCGGACACATCGTGCTTCTGCCAGGGCTGCCCCGCCGGTAGCAGGACGAGCTCGGTAAGACCCAGCAGCTCGGTGAAGCGCCGGGCGAGCGCGAGATGGCCGTTATGGATCGGGTCGAACGTGCCGCCGAGCAGACCGACACGGCGAGGCAAGGCGGGCACGGCGCGGGCGGCGTCGACGCTCGCGGGCTTCATGCAAGCCGCGGCGATGGGCGAACTCGGGGCTGGATCCTTTATTCGTCGAGCCATGCGCGCGGCTTCAGAAAATCGCTGTAAAGCCGCGCCTCGGGCGTGCCCGGCTCCGGGTGCCAGTTGTAGCGCCAGTTCGCGACGGGCGGCATCGACAACAGAATCGATTCGGTGCGGCCGCCGCTTTGCAGGCCGAAATGCGTGCCCCGGTCGAACACGAGATTGAATTCCACGTAACGTCCGCGCCGGTAAGCCTGGAAGGCGCGCTCGCGCTCGCCGTAAGGCGTGGCGCGCCGGTTCTCGAGGATCGGCAGATAGGCCGCGAGAAACGCGTCGCCGGCGCTGCGCATCATCTCGAACGAGCGCTCGAAGCCGAGTTCGTCGAAGTCGTCAAAGAAGATTCCGCCTATGCCGCGCGTCTCGTTGCGGTGCTTGAGAAAGAAGTACTCGTCACACCAGCGTTTGAAACGCGGATAAAGTTCGGAGCCGAACGGGTTCAGCGCATCGCGGCAGACGCGGTGAAAGTGCCGGGCATCGTCCTCGTAGCCATAGCAGGGCGTGAGATCCATCCCTCCGCCGAACCAGACGACGGGCGCCTCGCCTGCCTTGGTGGCCGCGATGAGCCGCACGTTCATGTGCACCGTTGGGCAATGCGGGTTGCGAGGATGCATGACGAGCGACACGCCC